>PEWV01000045.1 GCA_002780005.1 Candidatus Aquitaenariimonas noxiae
AGTTAGATTCTTCGGGAACGAAGGAAATGGGGCTGATTTTTTTAAGGCCTTCAGCGTAACCTCCCGCAATTCCTTCGATTTTGTGGATTTTTCGTCCAAGACACTTTCCTTATCAATGCTGCCGTCCGAGCGTAAAGTAAATATAAGATATATTTCTCCTTCTTTAAGCTCCGAGTTATACATTTTAGCCAGATTGGATTTTATTCTTTCCCTGATCATATTGTAATAACCTACATATACGCCTTCCGGTTCTTTGGGGCCCATGCGCACTTCTGTTTTTTGGGACTCAATTGTAATAGGTTCTATTTTCTTGATCAAAGTGTTTTGTTGAACAACTTTCGCAGCTTCTTTTTCTGCCGCTATCTTCCCGGCCGTAGGAATAGACAAAAGGTCATTTTTTTCTGATTTTTTCTCTGGTTTAGGCTCGGCTTTTATTTTAACTTCCAAATAATTTACCGCTATTAGTTTTTCGGATGGTTTTTTCTCGATTTTAATAAATGTATTCCGGCCTAGCCATGGGGCGAGAAAGAAGAAATGAAAAGTTATGGATAGAGTTAAGCTTATGCGAAATGCCTTATCGCCGAACATTTATGATCTCCGTAGAAAGTATATATTACAACCTTCTATTTGTCAATATGCGGCGAATGCGAAATCGCCGGATCAAAATCGATAACAGGCGCTTATAAAATAATTTCTTTCGGGAGAAGGATAAAGATATTCCTGATTAAATGATGTATAACCCTCCACCTCAGCGTATTTTTCATCGAAGATATTATTCACGCCGCCCGCTATCTCGAAACTTTTAATAATATAACTGATCTTTGCGTCCGTCGTGAAATAAGGCTTCGCCTTTGGGGCCCTATTAAAAAGATCACTCATCTTGCGTCTGGAGCCGACAAAATTAGAGACCGTGCTTAGTTTTAAGCCGTTTATAATTTCATAACTTCCTCCGAAACCAAAGGCCTGCTTGGGGACCAGTGGGATCTCGTTATCATCGAATGCCCCGCCATTGAATTTTGGCATCGTATAGGTGTAATTTGAAAAAAGCGCCAGCTTTTTAAACGGGCTCACTTTTGCTTCGAATTCCAAGCCGTAGCGTCTTGTCTTGTCATAATTTGAATTTGTGAATGTAAACGGATCAAAATAAATTTCATTTTTCATATTTATAAGGAAAACGTCTCCAGAAACATACAAGATATCTCCGAAATACTGTTTTATTCCTGCTTCATAATTGTCTGCGGATTGGGGCTGGAGTTCGGTATTCAGGCCTGTCCCCCATGGCAATGAGGCGTAAAATTCATCGGTAGCCGGCAATCTATAACTCTGGGTGTAACTTGCATAAATATTCGTTTTATCCGTCATGTAGTAGCTTATGGCCGAACTAAGCACGCCTTCCTGCAGATGGCGGATCTGGTCATTTTGGACAGGCCCGAGCGAACTATGGATTTGCAAAAATCTATATCGGGCCCAATCGTAGCGATAGCCTAATTGAACGGCAAATAGTTCGAACAGTGTAAATTCATCCAGACTGTAAACGCCTGTTGTTTTTTTAGTAATAGCGATATCTTCTTTTTCGCCTGCAACCATTCCATTGCTTATATCCATGTCCGCATTAAAATAATCCAGACCGAATATCAAGTCATTTTTAAAATGCTCCCAAAACTCAACATTTAAGATATAGCGCGGGTTAAAGCTCCACATTGTTGTATTTAAATCTGTTTCGTATAAATTATTGAAAGTGAGAGCATCGGAGTCGCGGTTCCTGAAAGATACATCGGTTAAAAGCTTCCCTACATCATAGCCGAACACTTTTAGCTTGGCATCCATTCCTGTTTTCGCATAATAGTCGGCCGTATTTGCCTTGTCTAGAGGGTACTTGGTATTACGCCGGCTTAAACTTGCCAGATCAGAGACAAGTAAAGCGCCGGGCATGCCGTACCAATCTTCATGATATCCTGCATCAGCGCTAAGGCTAATGTAATCATTTAATTCATACGACAACCTAGAGGCTATGTCCTCTGTCTCAAGCTTGCTATTCTCTCTATACCCATTATTGTTGGAATAACTTGAATTTATGTTGTAAGACAATTTATCGAGCGACCCGCTGGCGTCTCCTTTTAAAACTCCTCTATCATAACTACCGTATAACGAGGAGGCATTTATCTTTAAAGGACCCGAACCTTTTTTTGTAATTATATTTATGACGCCGCCGACTGCGTTGTCACCGTACAAAACACTTCCCGCACTCCTTGAAACTTCTATCTTACTAACCTGGTCCAGCGGTATTTGGCTCCAATCGGTCCCACTCAGGTCGATATTATTAACTCTTCTCCCGTCAATCAAGACTAAAACGTTCATCCTGCTCGCTTCTCCGAATCCGCGGATATCGACGCTCGCTGTTTTGCCATTTCCGACGTCGTCTCTGACTATAACGCCGGGCAACTCCCGTAAGGCATCGGGAATTGTCTGGGCATTAGAAATACTCATTTCTTCTTTACCTATTACGCTTACCGGCCCAGGGACCTTCAAGGTCGTCGTATCCATCCTCGAAGGCGTAATAACTATGGTGGGCAATATAAAAGTTGCCGGCTCCTTTAATATAGAAGTTGTTGGTTCGTTTACTGTAAAAGTTTCAGGCTTCTTTTCCGAATTCTCAGCATATACATCAGTAGCCAGTACTGCAATAATCGATAAAAAAACAATATAAATTCTTTTCACGACTACCTCCTTAAAGCAAAAAAGTCCTTGATC
The DNA here is from genome assembly GCA_002780005.1 of Candidatus Aquitaenariimonas noxiae. Lineage (GTDB taxonomy): Bacteria > Omnitrophota > Gorgyraeia > Aquitaenariimonadales > Aquitaenariimonadaceae > Aquitaenariimonas > Aquitaenariimonas noxiae. The sequence goes on from PEWV01000045.1 coordinate 2,752, forward strand.
TCTTGAAGAGACCAAGGACTGCACCCTTTTCCTTCGTCCATATATATCCGGCTGCCACTCCGCGTAGCGCCAAATATTTAATATATAGGCAGGTCTTCTGGCTTCCCCGCCTTTTTAACGGCCTTCCCGTCCTTAATTTCAGGACAGTGGCTTGTTTGCTAAAAAGGTTCCTTTTTCTTAACCAAGAAAAAGGCAGGGTTACAGCGGCGGGACCGCTTTCGCTTATCCGCCCTAACGGCGGACTACGAAATTCCCTATTAAGTTCAAAACACCTATATCGTTACGAAAAATATATAAAGATCAATTCGCTAAATAGGCAAATTTTGTATTCCTTATGGCCCTTGCGCTTAATTCATAAAGCCCAAAGAAAGCCGCGGTATACATAATGCCACCTAAAAGCGTGCTTCTATAAAACGGTATCGCTAATGTATAACAATTGATTAATCCTGTTATACTGCGCGGATACCATGTAAGCCAAACGCCAAAATTTGTAATAACGAAAAAGAGGAATGACGATAGTATTGCGGCAATACCTATGTTCAGAACAGTCCTGTTGTTTTTTAGCCACATACCTATTAATGCGACAAGTATGAAACTGCCCCACGTATACGCTATCACGTTATGCAGGCCGATGACAAGATCGCTTAGTATCATTATCGCGAGCGGCACCCATGGCGCATATTTTTTGTTCAGATATACCCCTGAAAACAAGGCTATCGCAGCTATAGGGGTAACGTTGTAGGGGTGAGGTAAAAACCGCATTGTTATACCCATCATTATCATCATCAATGCTATCATTTTCTCTCTCCTTTTTTTAATTTATAAAAGTATATGCAATTTTAGCT
>PEWV01000038.1 GCA_002780005.1 Candidatus Aquitaenariimonas noxiae
CATGGTCTACGTGACCTATGGTACCAACATTGACGTGCGGCTTTGTGCGTTCAAACTTTTCTTTTGCCATCTCATCCTCCTTCTTTTAGTGGTAACCCCATTTACCTATAATTTTTTCCTGTATATCTTTAGGCACTTCCGCGTAATGGGAAGGCTCCATTGTATACGTAGCCCTGCCTTGTGTCAAGCTTCTTATTGCTGTAGCATAACCGAAAACTTCGCTCAAGGGGACAACTCCCTTTATGATTTTTAGGGCTTCTTTATCTTTCATCGACCCTATGTTCGAACGTCTCGTGTTTAAATCCGATATTACCTCTCCCAAATATTCTGACGGCGTCACTACCTCAATGCTCATTATGGGTTCGAGTAATACTGGGCCCGCGTTTTTCATTCCATCCCGTAAGGCAATTGAGGCGGCCATATTAAAAGAAAGCTCTGACGAATCCACGTCATGATACGAACCGTCGACTAATTTGACATCTATATCAACCAGGGGATAACCGGCGATAGCGCCGGACCTCGCCGCATTGAGTATGCCTTGTTTCACGGCCGGGATGAATTCCTTCGGTATGACCCCGCCTGCGATTTTGCTTTTAAACTTTATCCCTGAGCCTCTTTCTCCGGGTGAAATATCTATGACCACGTGCCCATAATGACCGTGTCCGCCCGTCTGCTGAATAAATTTCCCGACCGAACGGGTAATTTTAGTTATTGTTTCCTTATAAGCCACCTGGGGATTCCCCATGCTGGCCTGGACTTTAAATTCCCTGAGCATTCTATCGGCAATAACGTCTAAATGCAATTCGCCCATACCGCTAATAATCGTCTGTCCGGTATCCTTATTATAACTCACTTTAAAAGTAGGGTCTTCATCTGCCAATTTGTGCAGTGTTGCGCTAAGCCTTTCTTGATCCGCTATGGTTTTAGGCTCGATAGCCATAGAGATAACCGGCTCGGGAAAATGCATATTCTCAAGCATGATGGGGTGGGCCTTGTCGGAAACGCTGTCCCCTGTCATAGTATCTTTTAAACCGACGCAGGCTACGATCTCTCCGGCATGGCCGCTCTGCACTATCTCTTGTTTATTCGCGTGCATTCTGACGATCTTGCTGATTCTTTCGTTTGTATCTTTGCTAACATTATAAATATAACTGCCAGATTCCATAACGCCTGAATAAATTCTAATGAAGACTAATTTCCCTACGTATGGATCTGACATAAGTTTAAACGCTAAGCCGCAAAACGGCTCGCTGTCATCCGCCAATCTTATTTCTTCTTTTTTTGTGGCAGGATTTATTCCTTTCATTGGAGGTATATCAAGCGGCGAAGGAAGAAAGTCATACACTGCATCAAGCAAAGTTTGGATGCCTTTATTCTTAAGGGCCGAGCCGCACAGAACAGGGACGAATTTGTGCTTTATAACCTGGCGCCTTATAGCGTCTTTCAAGTCAATGGCAGAAATGATTTTATTGTGAACGTATTTATCCATAATAACTTCATCCAGCTCCGCTATTTTTTCTATCAATTTGTGTCTTGCCTCTTCTGCGCTTTTCACCAGATCTCCGGGTATGGGGTTTACTTCTATATTCGGATCCGCGCCTTCGCCTTTATATAAAACAGCTTTCATATCTACCAGATCCACAAAACCGGAGAAATCGCTTTCGATTCCTATTGGAAGATGGATGGGCCTTGCAAAGTCACCGAACCTTTGGCAGATTTGCGCCGTAACATCGTAAAAGTTGGCGCCTACACGGTCCATTTTATTAATAAATGCTATTCTCGGGACATTATATCTATCAGCTTGTCTCCAAACCGTTTCGCTCTGGGGTTGGACACCGCCTACTCCGCAAAACACGATCACAACGCCGTCCAAAACTTTTAAGGAGCGCTCGACTTCAATAGTAAAATCCACGTGTCCCGGAGTGTCTATTAGATTTATTCTGCAGTCTTTCCAGAAGCATGTCGTATTTGCGCTGGTTATCGTTATACCGCGCTCCTGTTCCTGCACCATCCAATCCATGACAGTCGTGCCCTCGTGGACCTCTCCCATCTTGTATATCTTGCCTGTATAGTAGAGTATCCTCTCAGTCACGGTTGTCTTACCGGCATCTATGTGGGCAACTATCCCTATGTTGCGCGTGTTCTGTAATGTTTTAGCCTTATCTTTCATAGTTGCCATATTTCTTTGTTTCGTCAAGCCCGCTTCAGTCTGAGCGCCAAACTCCTTACTCTCAACTTGTTGCTCAACGCATGAAGTATTAACCATATATTTTCACCTGTTTCTACCATCTATAGTGCGCGAAGGCTTTGTTTGCCTCGGCCATTTTATGTGTGTCCTGTCTTTTCTTTATAGCCGCACCTTCGCCCTTGTATGCGTCTAATATCTCATCAGCTAACTTTACTTCCATTGGCTTGCCTTTTTTGGCCCTTGCAAAATTCCTGAACCACATAAGCGCAACAGACGTGCCGCGCTCAGGTTTTACTTCTACAGGAACTTGATATGTTGCGCCGCCGACCCTTCTGGGCTTTACTTCCAATAATGGCCTAGCATTGTCGATGGCCTTCCTAAAAACTTCCAAAGGATCCGGCTGCTTTGTGCGCTCAGTCAACAGATCAAAACATCTGTACACTATACGCTCAGCCGTGGATTTCTTTCCCTTTATCATAACCATATTTATAAACTTCGTGACAACGATATTATTATATTTTGGGTCCGGTATTGTTTCTCTTTTGTCTGCTCTTCTTCGTCTCATTTAAACTCTCCGTTTATTGCTTCTTTGGCATCTTCGCGCCATATTTGGAACGTGATTTTTTTCTATCAGTAACCCCTGCCGTATCGAGCGTTCCCCTTATGATATGGTACCTTACGCCGGGCAAATCCTTAACTTTTCCGCCCCTGACCGTAACTATGGAGTGCTCCTGCAGATTGTGCCCTACACCTGGAATATATGCAGTCACTTCTATGCCGGTCGTAAGCCTTACCCTGGCAACTTTTCTTAAGGCAGAGTTGGGCTTCTTGGGCGTTTGGGTCCTCACCTGTAAGCAAACCCCTCTTCTTTGCGCGCTTCCCATGAGAGCTCTCGATTTTGATTTTTTCCTAAAACTTTCTCTCCCGAATCTGATTAATTGATTTATAGTAGGCATTATTTAGTTTGTTCTTCTCCTTTTTCGGTTTTTTCGGTTTCGCTTTCCTTAACTTTCTCTTTTTCTTCTTTTTCGCCCTTAAGCTCTATGACATTCTTCACTACCTCTATTCCTGAATGGGCTTTAAAACCTGTACCCGCCGGTATAAGGTGCCCCGTTATAACATTTTCCTTCAATCCTAAGAGAAAGTCACGCTTGCCGGCAGCGGCCGCGTCTGTGAGGACACGCGTCGTCTCCTGGAAGCTTGCCGCCGATATGAAACTCTCTGTGCTAAGGCTCGCCTTTGTGATGCCCAAGAGGAGCTGGGTCGCTCTCGCGGGCTTTCCTTTTTTCTTCATAAGTTTTTCATTTTCTTGCTTAAATTTAATTTTATCGGCTTGTTGGCCGATTACAAAATCCGCATCTCCAGGATCGTCTATCTTTACCTTTTTGAGCATTTGTCTTACGATAACTTCTATATGCTTATCGTTTATCCTGACTCCCTGGAGCCGGTAGACTTCCTGTATCTCGTTTACAAGATATTCCTGAAGTTTTTTATCGCCTGAGACCCCCAAGATATCCTGCAAAACTACGGGCCCGTCGATAAGCTGCTGCCCTGCTATAACCTTATCGCCGCGATACACATTGAGGTGCTTCCCGTGAGGGATCACATATTCTTTTTTCATGCCCGTAGCGCTTTTTACGATAACGTGTCTCTGCCCTTTCTTCGATTCACCGAATTCGACTACGCCGTCTATTTCGCTTATTATGGCAGGACTCTTAGGTCTGCGCGCTTCAAAGAGTTCAGCGACTCTTGGTAAACCGCCTGTGATATCTCTCGTCTTTATAGTTTGCCGAGGGGTTTTAGCTAATATGTCACCAGCCTCAACTTGAGCTCCATCCTTTACGACTATATGCGCGTTGGATGGGATCGGGTAAATTCCCATAACTTCGTCTTTTTCGTTCACTAATACTATTTGCGGATGATAATCGCCTTTATGCTCGATAACGACTTTATCAGTTAAGCCTGTCGCTTCATCCATTTCCTCTTTTATCGTAACATCTATTATTACGTCTTCATACTTGACTTTACCGCTCACTTCGGTAAGGATCGGAGAAGTGTAAGGATCCCACTTTGCAAAAATAGTTCCCTTGACAATTTTCTCCCCTTCCTCGAACAATATTATCGTTCCCTGAGGAATGGCGTACCTCTCCAACTCTCGGCCGCTCTTATCATTAACACTCAGCTGGCCGTTCCTGTTTAAAACTATAAATTTACCGGATTCCTTATGTTTCACCACTTTAAGGTCGTGGTATGTAAGTTGTCCAGCATTTCTTGATTTTATGAAAGATTGTTCTACGATCCTGCTCGCAGTGCCGCCTATATGGAATGTTCTCATTGTAAGTTGCGTTCCGGGTTCACCTATCGACTGAGCCGCTATAATTCCGACAGCCTCACCTACCTCTACAATCCTGCCGCTCGCTAAATTTCTTCCGTAACATTTAGCGCAAACGCCGTATTCCGATTCGCAGGTAAGAACGCTTCTGATCTTGATCCTCTCTATGCCGGATTCTTCTATCTTTTTCGCCTTATCGTCTGTAATCTCTTCGCCGGCCTTGACTATTATCTTATCGGTGATAACGTCAACTATGTTATCAACCGCGATTCTTCCGATTATTCTCTCGGCGAGGCTAACTACTATTTCGTCGCCTTCTATGATCGCGCCGACCAAAATTCCGTTCAATGTACCGCAATCGTCTTCGGCAATTATCACTTCTTGCGCAACATCAACAAGTCTTCTGGTGAGATAACCGGAATCCGCTGTCTTTAATGCCGTATCAGCCAAACCTTTTCTCGCTCCGTGAGTTGATATAAAATATTCAAGGACGGTTAAGCCTTCTCTAAAATTGGCCGTGATAGGAGTCTCTATGATTTCGCCTGAAGGCTTAGCCATTAAGCCTCTCATCCCTGCCAATTGCCTGATCTGCTGCTGCGAACCCCTTGCGCCCGAATCTGCCATCATAAACACAGGGTTGAACGGATCGAGCTGTTTAAATATCAGGTCAGCGACATCATCTGTTGCGCGCGTCCAGATATCTATTACCTTATTATAGCGCTCACCGTCTGTAATAAGACCCTTCTGATATTGCTTTTTGACGGATTCGATTTCTTTCATTGCCTCATCTATTACTTTCTGCTTTCCTACAGGTATATCAAAATCGTTCACACCTATAGAAATACCTGCGAGCGTAGCATGCTCGAATCCTAGATTCTTCAAGTTATCCAAAACCTTCACGGTCTCATGATGTCCGCACTGACGGTAGCACTCGCTTATGATCTTGCCTATTTTGGACTTGTTCAATATCTCATTGACATAGGCGAGCCCTTTTGGAAGGACCTCGTTTAAGAGCACCCTGCCAACCGTTGTATCAATAACCTTTCCGCTAAGCACCAACTTAATTTTTGTATGCAGCTCTATTTCTCTATCCTGATAGGCGGTTATAACCTCTTCCGGGCCTGAAAATATAGTGCCTTCGCCCTTTTGGCCAGCCTTTTCTTTTGTAAGATAGTACAGGCCTAAAACTATATCCTGCGAAGGAGTGACGATCGGTCTTCCATCGCTAGGAGAAAAAATATTATTTGAGGAGAGCATAAGTATGCGAGATTCAACTTGCGCCTCTAAAGACAAAGGCACGTGAACCGCCATTTGGTCGCCGTCAAAATCAGCGTTAAAAGCTGCACACACCAAAGGATGTATCCTTATGGCCTTACCTTCTATTAAACGAGGTTGAAAAGCCTGGATGCCTAGCCTATGAAGCGTCGGTGCCCTGTTCAGGAGAACGGGATGGTCTTTTATAACATCGTCTAGTATATCCCAAACCTCGAGTTTTGCCTTCTCAACCATGCGCTTCGCGCTTTTTATCGTATGAACAAAGCCTTTTTCTCTCAGCTTCCTTATTATAAAGGGTTCGAAGAGCTCTAAAGCCATCTTCTTCGGCAAGCCGCATTCGTGAAGTTTTAGCTCAGGACCTATAACTATAACGCTTCTTCCGGAGTAATCCACTCTTTTTCCCAAGAGATTCTGCCTGAACCGGCCTTGCTTTCCTTTTAACATATCGCTCAAAGACTTAAGCGGCCTGTTGCCCGGACCTAAAACCGGCCTGCCATGCCTGCCGTTATCCAATAAAGCGTCCACGGCCTCCTGCAGCATTCTTTTCTCATTTCTTATAATTACCTCCGGCGCCTTCAATTCGATCAATTTCTTAAGCCTATTATTCCTGTTTATTACGCGCCTATACAAATCGTTTAGATCGCTTGTAGCAAAACGGCCGCCTTCGAGCGGGACAAGCGGCCTTAAATCCGGAGCTATGACCGGTAAAACCTCGAGTATCATCCATTCGGCCTTATTTCCAGACCTCTTGAATAATTCTAAAATCTTCAAGAGCTTCACATTCTTTTTATAGCTTTGTTCGGCTTTTGAAGTATCAATATCTTTCTGCAGTTTAGTGATCAATTTGTCAATATCTGCCTCTTTTAGAAGATCTCTTACCGCCTCTGCGCCCATTTTGGCGGTAAAAGTTGCGCCGTACTTCTCTTTACATTCTCTGAATCTCTCTTCCGTTAAAAGTTCTCTTTTCTTAAGCGGTGTATCGCCCGGGTTTATCACCACATATTCTTCGTAATACAACACCCTCTCAAGCTCTCTAACGCTCATTTGTAGAAGTGCACCCATCCTGGATGGTGTCGCTTTAAAAAACCATATATGCGAAACAGGGGTAGCGAGCTCTATGTGGCCCATACGCTCTCTTCTCACTTTAGAAAGAGTCACTTCCACTCCGCAACGATCGCATGTAATGCCTTTGTGTTTTATCCTTTTATATTTACCACAGCTGCATTCCCAATCCTTGGTAGGGCCGAATATCTTCTCGCAGAAAAGGCCGTCTTTTTCGGGCTTAAACGTACGGTAATTTATCGTCTCCGGTTTTTTGACTTCGCCTTTCGACCACGAGCGAATCACTTTGGGTGAGGCTATCTTTATACTAATTGCATCAAAAGAAGTTGAACTTTCCATATTTAAGTTAAGAAACCGTTATTCTGGGTTTCTTTTTCTCCCTTTCTTCTTTTCTGTCTTTCTCGTCTCTTTCCTTTTGGCTAAATGGCGTTATAACTCCGCTCTCACTCACCTTTTCCATGCGCACGTCCAAGCATAAACTCTGCAGTTCCTTAACGAGAACATTAAACGATTCCGGAGTGCCGCAATGCAACGCCTGTTCGCCTTTTACGATAGACTCGTATATCCTGGTCCTTCCGACGACATCATCGCTTTTGACGGTCAAGAGCTCCTGAAGGGTGTAAGCCGCGCCATACGCCTCGAATGCCCAAACTTCCATTTCTCCGAACCTCTGGCCTCCAAACTGCGCTTTTCCTCCGAGAGGCTGCTGAGTAACCAAAGAATATGGGCCTATCGAACGGGCGTGTATTTTGTCATCCACCAGATGTATCAATTTCATCATGTATATATAACCGACAGTGACTGGCACGTCGAAAGGATGTCCGGTCCTTCCGTCAGACAGCTTTATTTTTCCGTCCTCTGGCAATCCTGCCTCTTTCATCAGCTTTTTTATCTCATTCTCTTTTATGCCGTCAAACACAGGCGTGGCCACGCTGAAACCTAGAATTTGAGCGGCCCAACCCAAATGCGTCTCAAGGATCTGCCCTATGTTCATACGGGAAGGTACGCCAAGAGGATTTAGCACGATCTCAACAGGTGTGCCGTCAGGAAGATAAGGCATATCTTCTTCCGGAACTATTCTGGCTATAACACCTTTATTACCATGGCGGCCCGCCATTTTGTCTCCGACCGAAAGCTTTCTTCTACTAGCCACGTAAACCACGATTTTCTTTAATACGCCTGGCGGAAGCTCATCGCCGCGTTTTATTCTATCCACTTCTCTTTCTTCTTCGTATGATAAATTTTCCATTTCATCGTCTAAGATCCGAACGATCTGTCTCACCTCGGCTTCTACATCAGGGGCATCGGCGAGTTTTACGTCGTTCAAATCGCACTTATAGAGGTTTTTTAAATCTCTTTTGCCTATTACCTTATTTTGAGGGATCAAAACTTCTCTGCTTTCGTCATCCAGTAAACTTATGCCTACCTTTTGGCCGACTAAAAGCCGCGCGAGTTTTTGTGCCCGGTCTTTTTTTATTCTTTCTATCTGCTGGCCGTAATATTTTCTCACTTCTTGGATCTCTTTTAATTCCTTGGTCTTCTCTTCTTTTGTTTTGCCCTTAGGCTCTTTTCTTGAAAAAACCTTAACGTCTATGACTATCCCCTCGATCCCCGGAGGAACGGCGAGCGAGGCATCTTTCACATCTCCTGCCTTTTCTCCGAATATCGCGCGGAGCAATTTTTCTTCAGGCGATAATTCCGTTTCTGATTTCGGCGCGATTTTCCCGACCAGTATATCGCCCGGAATGACTTCGGCCCCTATCCTTATGATCCCGCGCTCGTCGAGATTGTTTAAAAGCTCTTCCCCGATATTCGGTATATCCCGTGTTATTTCTTCGTTGCCCAACCTTGTCTCTCTCGCCTCTACTTCGAATTCTTCAATGTGCACTGAGGTGTAAACATCTTCCTTTACTATTTTTTCGCTCACTACTATGGCGTCTTCAAAATTGTACCCCAACCACGGCATAAACGCCACTAGCACATTTTTTCCTAAGGCAAGTTCGCCGTTTTTAGTCGCCGAACCGTCGGCTATGATCTGCCCCGCCTTTACCTCGTCGCCCAATGAAACTATAGGCCTCTGGTTAATACTTGTATTAGCGTTTGATTTTTCGAATTTTCTTAACGGGTACTTCTTCCCCTCGACAACGATCTCATTCGCCTGCACAGCGGTTACCTTGCCTGACACCTCAGCCACGACCGGAGCACCGGAATCCTTTACGGTCTTATGCTCCATGCCGGTGCCTACGAGCGGCGCTTCTGTATTTAATAAAGGGACCGCTTGGCGTTGCATGTTCGAACCCATGAGCGCCCTATTGGCGTCATCGTGCTCTAAGAACGGGATCAAACTCGCGGCGATACTGACCAATTGCTTAGGCGAAACATCCATATATTGAACTTTTTTAGGCTCGATTTTAACAAAATCGCGTCCGTAACGGCAAAAAACTTCATCGTCTACTAAGCGTCCCTTTTCATCAACTGACGCGTTTGCCTGCGCTATAAAATACTGGTCCTCTATATCTGCCGTCAAATATTCTATCTTTTCGGCTACTACGCCGTTATTGACAACTTTGTAAGGCGTCTCTAGAAAACCGAATTTATTAATTTTCGCGAAAGTGCTAAGAGACGATATTAATCCTATGTTTGGACCTTCCGGTGTTTCTATAGGACACAAGCGACCGTAATGGGAATAGTGCACGTCCCTTACTTCAAAACCGGCCCTTTCCCTATTTAACCCTCCCGGACCAAGCGCGCTTAGGCGCCTTTTGTGAGTGAGCTCAGCCAAGGGGTTTGTCTGGTCCATGAATTGGGACAGTTGGCTCCTGCCAAAAAAGTCTCTTATCGAGCCAGAGATCAGTTTTGAATTTATCAGGCTGTGCGGCATTATGTTTTCTAAGTTATAAATATTCATTCTCTCGCGAGCCGCTCTTTCCATTCGCACAAGCCCTATACGGATCTGGTTCTGGAGCAATTCGCCAACGCATCTTACGCGCCTATTACCCAAGTGGTCTATGTCGTCAATCGAGCCGTCGCCGTTCTTTATCTTTGCAAGTTTCTTGATCGCTTCTATGGCGGTTTCCGGAGTAAGAGATCTTGAGCTGAGCGGCGCGTTCATTCCTAATTTTCTATTCAGCATAAATCTGCCTACTGTATCTAAATCATATCTTTTCGGATCGAAGAATAATCTGTTAATTAAAGTTTCTGCGACTTCCAGGCTTGGCGGGTCACCGGGTCTTAGCCTCCTATATATATCTATCAGGGCTTCGTCTCTTGTCTTTGTCTTGTCTTTTTCTATGCTTTTTAATATTTCCGGTACAACGCCTCTTATGACTTCTATATTCCTTACGCCGCTATCCCATATGGTTCTGGCGTGCTCTTTTGTCAGCTTCTCGTACTTTTGGACTATTACCTCATTTGTTTCCTTTTTAACGACGTCGTTCGCCAGTATCTTACCTATATAATCATCCAATTGAGCGCTTCTTGTCAAATCAACCGTCTCAAGTTCGTCAAAAGCCTTTAAGATGTCCTTATCCTGAGAATACCCCAGTATGCGCAAAAACGTGGCAGCCAAAAACTTTCTGCGCCTGTCAATATACACATAAAGCACGTCGTTTATATCGAACTCGAACTCGATCCACGCGCCCCTATAAGGGATCAGGCGAGCTGCAAATACCTTTTTCCCGCTTGGGTGAAGCGACGCCTCAAATGATACGCCCGGAGACCTGTGCAACTGGCTAACAACCACTCTTTCATCGCCGTTTATCACAAAAGTTCCTGTAGGCGTCATGAGCGGCACATCCCCCATGTACACTTCCTGCTCCTTAGTATCTTTTTTGGATTTAAGTCTTAGTTTAATCCTTAAAGGAGCGGCGTAACTCATACCCTGTTTTCGGCATTCCGGTATGCTGTATTTAGGCTTGCCTGTCGTATAATTGACATATTCCAACTTATAGTTCCCGTCTTGGCTCTCGATCGGAAATGTAGAACGTAGCGCCTCCTCCAGGCCTTTATTCTCGCGCCTAGTTTTGGGAACGTCACTTTGCAAAAAGTCTGCGTAAGAGTTGAACTGCATTTCCAAAAGATGTGGGATCTCGAAATTTTCTTTCAATTTGCCAAAATTTCTACGCGATATCATTAAGGAATTTTCTCCCTTCGCTTATTAGTTATTAGGAAAGTAAATCCTGGATAACTTTAGATGCCGACACTCTTCAAATTACTTAAGCTCTACTTTTGCGCCTACTGCTTCTAGCTTCTTCTTTACCTGCTCGGCTTCGTCTTTAGACACGCCTTCCTTAACGGTCTTTGGTGCGCCGTCTACGAGGTCCTTGGCTTCTTTAAGACCTAAAGTAGTTATACTGCGAATTTCCTTAATTACTTGGATCTTGTTGGTACCGGAATTCACAAGCACAACCGTAAAGCTGGTCTTTTCTTCAGCCTGCGGTGCAGCTTGAGCAGCAGCTGGCATTGCGCCAGCTATCATCGGGGCAGCCGCGGTTACGCCAAACTTTTCTTCGAGCGCCTTTACCAGATTAGCAAGTTCTAAGACTGTCATGGTCTCTACTGATTCCATGACTTTCTTCGCTTTCTCGCTTATCTCCACACTAGTTTCCTTCTTTTCCTCCGCCATCTTCCTTACCTCCCTTTTCCTTTATAGCGTTTACCACGTAAACAAATTTTCTAATGATCCCTGATAAAGAATTAACAAATCCGATCACTGGCGAATACATACCCGAAACAACCATACCCAGCAAAACCTCTCTGGGCGGTAAAGCGGATAACTGCTTGATCCTATCAAAAGATATGACCGAACCATCCAGCACGCCGCCTTTAATTTCGAAAGTCTCGTGGTCCTTCTTAAAACTAACGATGGTTTTTGACGCCGCTATCGGGTCACCCCCAAAAAATACTACTCCGCACATGCCGTCCACCATCCCCAAAATATCATTTAGTTTCATTTCTTCCAGCACGCGTTTAATAATAGAATTTTTTACAACTTCATAGGTGGCGGCGGCGTTTTTCAAAGACACCCTCAGTTTTTGAAGGTCTGATACCGTCAGCTTTGAAAAAGTCGTAACAACAATATTTGGATTTTTCTCGAAGAGGCTCTTAAGCTCTTCAACCATGAATTCCCTTGTTTCTCGTCCGAATCTTTCCATCTTTTATGCCTTTTTTGCGATTGTATAGTTTGTTCTTATTCCGGGCCCCATGCTTGTAGACATGCTTATGCTTTTTATGAAGTGGCCTTTCGCTCCGCTTGGCTTCGCCTGCATTAATGCCTCCAGGAGCGTTGTTGCATTTTCATAAATCGCCTCTTCGCTGAATGATGCCTTTGCTATAGGAACGTTGATATTTCCCTGCTTATCCATTTTAAACTCGATACGGCCGGCTTTTACCTCATTAATAGCTTTTGTAACATCAAGCGTCACAGTACCCGCTTTTGGATTTGGCATAAGGCCTCTTGGCCCTAACACCCTACCGAGGGCGCCTATTAATCTCATCATATCCGGAGTAGCGATGGCAACATCAAACTCGCACCACCCGCCTTTTACCTTTTCTATTAACTCCTCGGAGCCTACAAACTCGGCTCCGGCAGCTTGCGCCTCTTTTGCCTTTTCGCTTTTGCAGAAAACGCATACCCTGACCTTTTTGCCGGTACCGTGAGGCAACGGTACGGTCCCCCTCACGCCCTGCGTCAATTCTTTAGGATTGACACCTAAATGTATAGACAAGTCTACGGTTTCGTCAAACTTCGTAGAAGCCGTCTTCTTGACCAGCGCTGATGCCCCTTTAAGCTCATATACCTTTGACTTGTCTACTATTCCTTCTAACTTTTTTTGCCTTTTTGTAAGTTTTGGCATTATATTCTCTTCCTCTATATATTATGATTACGCCTTCTTCTCCACAACATCTATACCCATGCTCCGAGCAGTGCCTTCCACTATCCTCATCGCCTGCTCCAAGCTAGTTGTGTTCAAATCCTTTATCTTCATTTGAGCTATTTCTTTTACTTGGTCTTTAGTGACGCTGCCGGCCTTTTCTTTGTTGGGAACACCGCTTGCCTTAGCAATGCCGCAGGCCCTTTTTAGCAAAACCGAACATGGCGGACTTTTAATAATAAATGAAAATGACTTATCCGCGTAAACCGTTATAACTACAGGCAGCGTAAGGCCTTCCCTGCCTTTTGTCTTTTCGTTAAACTCTTTACAGAATCCCATTATGTTCACGCCGTGCTGCCCCAAGGCAGGCCCTACCGGTGGCGCTGGATTTGCTTGTGCTGCCGGACAATATAACTTTATTGTAGCTTTTATCTTTTTTGCCATTACTTTAGAGCTCCTTTATAACTTCTCTACCTGCCAATATTCCAGTTCGATCGGGGTTGTCCTGCCGAATATGGAAATAACTGCCTTAAGCCTCCCTTTGCTCGGATAAACTTCTTCTACGGCCCCTGTAAAATTCATGAACGGACCGTTCGTAACCCTTACACCCTCGCCTAATTCAAATATAACTTTAGGGGTAGTCTTCTCTTTCGCGCTTTCGGCCTGTTTTAAAATAGTCTTTATTTCGTCCTCTTTTAGCGGTACCGGCCGTGAACCCGATTTTATGAACCCGCTTACGCCTGGTGTATTTTTGATCATATGCCAGGTTTCATCGGTTAGCTCTATCTCTATAAGAATATACCCAGGGAAAAATTTTCGCTGCATTATCCTCTTTTTGCCGTCTTTAACTTCAGAAACCTTTTCCGTAGGTATCAAAATATTTGAAATAAGCTCTTCTTTATGTTCCTGTTTTACAAAATTCTCGAGGCTCGTCCTTACCCTGTCTTCGTAACCTGTCTTCGTGTGAATCACATACCATTGCTTTGCCATGCAGATATCCAACCCGTTCCTACCTTATTAAAACATTGACTAGCGACGACAATACGAAATCCCATAATCCGATTAGAATAGCTAAGAGTATAACCGCAATGATTACCACAGATGTGGAGCCTGTAAGTTCATTTCTGGTAGGCCAAGAAACTTTCGTCATTTCGACCTTAACATCTTTAAAAAAACCTGCGAACTTATTCGGCATCTATCCGTTCTTCCTTTTTTATTTTGGCAGGCCTGGAGGGATTCGAACCCACAACCCGCGGTTTTGGAGACCGCTGCTCTAACCAATTAGAGCTACAGGCCTTTGCTGTTTCACGAGCTATTTTAACTCTTTATGAGCCGTTCTCTTCCTGCAGAATTTACAG
>PEWV01000073.1 GCA_002780005.1 Candidatus Aquitaenariimonas noxiae
GCCAAAATCAACTCCTCGCCCAAGCCCGGGACCTGCTTTTACCGCGGCTGATGAGCGGCGCAATTGTAGTATAAAACTATGCCATATTTAAACGAAGATACATTGGTGCAACAAACAACTGCCGATTACTTGAAAAGTAAACTCGGCTGGGACTCATTGTATGCCTACAACCAAGAAACATTTGGGGCCGATGGTCTATTGGGGAGAAACTCCGATCGTGACGTGGTGCTCGAACGCTATCTTAGGAAGGCTCTTGAAGAACTCAATTCAGGACTTCCTGAAACCGCCTACGATGAAGCCGTTCGCCAAATAGTGGATTACTCCCAGAGCCAGTCTATGCTCTCGTCCAATTTTGATAAATACAAATTGTTCAAAGATGGTGTGCTGGTTTCTTTTCAAGGAGAACATGGCGAGATCAAAAAAGAACGGCTCAAGATATTTGATTTTAATGAAGCAACCAACAATCACTTTTTGGCAGTGCGGGAATTATGGGTGCAAGGCGATTTATACCGTCGCCGAATTGATATTGCGGGGTTTGTAAATGGTATTCCGCTTTTGTTTGTGGAGTGCAAAAATATTCATAAAGATCTCAAGAACGCCTACGAAAGAAATTTTGCTGATTATAAAGACACTATTCCGCACTTCTTTCATCACAACGCAATCGTCATGCTCGCCAATGGCGACAAAGCCAAGATTGGCACTATCACTGCTGGTTTTGAGCATTTTCATGAGTGGAAGCGCTTGTCGGAATCTGATCATGGTGTCGTGGACATGGAAACTCTTTTGAAGGGCGTTTGCGGCAAGAGAAATTTCATGGATATTTTTGAAAATTTCATTGTCTATGATGATTCTAGCGGCAAACAGATAAAAGTGTTAGCGAAAAATCATCAGTATCTGGGCGTTAATCAGGTCATAAAATCCTTGAATGATCCTAATAGAGTCAAAGGAAAACTCGGCGTTTTCTGGCATACGCAAGGGGCCGGGAAAAGTTATTCCATGGTGTTTTTCACCACCAAGGTGCACCGCAAAATCGGGGGTAATTATACATTTTTAATCTGTACCGATCGCGACGATCTGGACACTCAAATTTATAAAACCTTTGCCGGTTGCGGCGTGGCTGATAATGACAGAACACCCTGCCGACCCAGTAGTGGCAGGCATCTTGCAGAACTTATGAGTCAACAAAAGGCGTATGTTTTTACTACCATTCAAAAATTTAATCAGGAAGCAGATCCGAATGAAGGCTATACCAAGCGCAATGACATTATTGTGATTACTGATGAAGCGCATCGCACTCAATATGGTACGCTTGCCTTGAATATGCGTAATGCCTTGCCAAGAGCAAGCTTTATCGGGTTTACGGGCACGCCATTATTTACAAATGATCAAATCACCATGCAGGTGTTTGGTGATTATGTCTCCACCTATGATTTTCAACGGGCGGTAGAAGATAAGGCGACTGTGCCGCTCTATTACGATTCGCGGGGCGATACTTTGGGCGTAGCTACTAATGATATCAATGAGCGTATTGCCGAAAAGCTGGAAGAGATTGAAATTGATGATATCGATGTGAGTCAGCGCCTGCAAAAAGAACTCAAGCGAGATTATCATATTATTACTGCCAAAAAACGGCTGAATCAAATTGCCAAGGATTTTGTCGAGCACTACACTACTTCGTGGGAGGCTGGCAAGGCGATGATTGTGTGCATTGATAAACTCACCTGTGTAAAGATGTATGAATTGATCGGGCAATATTGGGATCAGAAAGCAGAGAAAATAAAAGAATCGTGGGAATTGGCGGCTGGAGAAGAAAAGGATAATTTTTCTAATCAGCTCATCTGGATGAAAGAGACAAAGATGGCGGTGATTGTGAGTGAAGAGCAGGGCGAGGTGGAGAAGTTTAGAAAGTGGGGTTTCGATATCACGCCCCATCGGCGACTTATTAAGAATGGCTTTGAACTCTCCGATGGAACACGAATCGATGTGGATTCTGCTTTTAAAAAAGAAGAACACCCTTTTAGAATTGCGATTGTCTGTGCGATGTGGTTAACCGGGTTTGATGTGCCGAGTCTGGCAAACCTTTATTTAGACAAACCGCTCAAAGCCCATACGCTGATGCAGGCAATTGCCCGCGCCAACCGAGTCAACGGCGATAAAAATAATGGTCTGATTATTGATTATTGCGGTATCCTCAAGAATTTACGCAAAGCACTCGCTACCTTTACCGGTACAGGCGACACCGGCAGACCTGACGGATTAGGGCCCGATGGATTTGATCCAACCAAAACCAAAGAAGAATTACTTGAAGACTTAAAACAGGCGATTGGCATGGTAAGGGATTTTCTTAGTAAACGAAAAGCGCCGCTTGACGATATTATTAACACCAGCGGATTCGAGAGAAACAAGGCGATTGTGACGGCCAAAGAAGCAGTAAACGAAAATGATGAAACCAGAAAGAAGTTTGAGGTGATGTGCCGAGAAGTATTTATTAAATTCAAAGCGTGTCTAACAATTCCCGGCGTGAATGCTTATCGCAATCAATACGGGGCAATAAATATAATCTACAAAAGTCTGCAAAAAGACCGCGATCAAGCAGATATTAGCGATATCATTAAACAACTGCATGAAGTTATCGATGGGTCGATTACCGTTACACCGGACAAAGCTAAAGAACCTAATAAGCCGTATGATATTAGCAAAATTGACTTTAATCGATTGCGAGCAGAATTTGAACATACGAAAACTAAACATACCACCGTGCAGAGCCTTAAAAGCGTGATTGAGAAAAAACTGGAACGGCTCATCCAAAGAAATCCTCTTCGGACAGATTTCCAAGAACATTATGAAAAGATAATCGATGAGTATAATAAAGAAAAAGACCGCCAAAATATTGAAGCTACCTTTGAAGCTTTATTGAAGTTTGTGAAAGAGTTGGACGAGGAAGAAAGCCGAGCAGTGCGAGAGGGGTTGGATGAGGAAACACTGGCTATTTATGACCTTTTAGTAAAACCAGATTTGAAACCCCAGGAAATCCAAAAGATAAAAAAGATAGCCAAAGAACTGCTAAAAACACTGAAAGAAAAATTGAAGGATCTGTATAAGTGGCAGGACAGAGAGCCTACAAGAGATGATGTAAAAGTGTTAATACGAAATTTCTTGTGGGATGATGCCAGCGGCTTGCCTGTAGATTATTACACTCAAAAAGATGTAGACAAAAGAACTGAAGATGTTTTTTATCATGTCTATCGGGCATATCCGACAGTGCCATCGCCGTATTACTCAACTGTTGTGAATTAGGCGTTGATATTAATTGACGAATGGGTTGATAAAACTAGGGGACGTTTTGGGTTTTTTATAGGTTAACAATATGAATATTCAAGAAAAAGCAATAGCTAGAATTTTGTTTCAAAACAAGATTAATAAGGCTAATGGTCAAAAGTTTGAAGATATCTTTACTTCAATAATGAACTATGCTGAGCAAGGCTTTCAGCAGATTAAGCCTTGGGGGAATATTGGAGACAGAAAGAATGACGGGTATATTAAAAGTAAAGGCGTTTATTTTCAGGTTTTTGCTCCCGAGGAAATTGGCAAATCATATATAGATATTCGGAATCTTTCAGCGAGTTTGACCTCAGGCGGGTTGCATTACTACTTCTCCCGTAAACGGGATGCCGTCTACGGCTGCAACCGCTGGAAGCGATAAAGAACGGCTTGCTTTCCAAGCAGTATAACGCAGCATGCTAGCTGTTGCAAGATTTTGTTTTCGTTGGTTTAAAATCACCTC
>PEWV01000004.1 GCA_002780005.1 Candidatus Aquitaenariimonas noxiae
AGCTATCCCAAGTCAAACCAGAAGTATTTCCTTTTCCACTGTATGGTAGCAATATGGGGTGAGCGGCGAAATTGTAAATTTTTCCCAAATGTGGTTTTCGAACTTACGACGAGTGCCGGGAGGAGTGTACAGAATGAATAGCGCATAGGCACGAGGAGTAAGTTCAAAACCACGGGAAAAATTTACTTAAAGCCGCGAACCCCTATTGCTACCATTAAGAATTTAGATCCCTCAGGCGCTCCTGTTCGTCGCGCCTTCGGGATGAAGCTTACTTTGTAAGCTTCAAAGTTTTTTCTTGTTTTTTTTCTTGCTTATGGTATATAATAAAACCGGCAAAGAAGAATTTCCCTGCCACGCGCGTGATGGATTGAGAATTTCTAACCAACACCAATAATACCGGGAACCTAACTTTGACTAGCCCTTGGGCTATTCAAGAGGGTACCCACCTGAACAAAACAGGTTTCAAATTTGTCGATCCACACGGCGGCGGCGGGATTATTATCTTCCGATTTTATAAAGCACGTTTTAAAGAAAAAGCTTTATAATAAAACATATTGTTATTATATCAAAAGGAAATAGAAAACTTTTAAGCAGGATGAAGTCTAGAAGCGATTTATTCGAGCGAACTAATAATACGAAACCTATTGATGCCCCATTAGCCCTCAGAATGAGGCCGCGCAATCTTGACGAATTCATCGGGCAAGATCATATCTTAGGCAAAGGAAAACTATTAAGGCGGCTTATAGACGCGGATAAAATTTCCTCAGTTGTATTTTACGGGCCGCCGGGAAGCGGCAAGAGTACCCTCGGCCATCTTATCTGCGATATTACAAAATCCCACTTTGAGAAGATAAACGCCGTTACAAGCAATATAGCCGAAATGCGGCAGATCATAAATTCAGCCAAAACCCGATACGGCATCGAGAATAAAAGAACCATTCTTTTTATAGACGAGATACACCGATTTAATCGGGCGCAGCAGGATGTTTTGATGCCTGATATCGAAAACGGGAATCCCATATTGATCGGCACAACTACGTATAACCCGTTCTTCGCCATCAATTCCCCGCTTCTCTCAAGGTCTCAGATATTCGAGTTCCGCTCGCTTAGCGAAAACGATATTATAAATGTTTTAAAAAACGCGCTGAAAGATAAGGAAAGAGGTTTTGGGTCTTTAGATATAAATGCCGACGAGGAGGCGATAACCTTTTTAGCAAAAATGTCGGACGGGGACGCGAGGCGCGCATTAAACGCGCTTGAAATAGGTGTCCTTAGCACGAAAAAAGACAAGGACGGAAAGATCAAATTCGATATTAAAGCGGCCGAAGAATCTATTCAGAAAAAAATAGTCGCTTACGATAAAGATGAAGATCAACATTACGATACGATTAGTGCGTTCATAAAGAGCATGCGCGGAAGCGACCCCGACGCGGCACTCTATTGGCTGGCAAAAATGCTTTATGCGGGAGAGGACCCGAGATTCATCGCGCGGCGTATCGTTATCTGTGCATCCGAGGATGTTGGGAATGCCGACCCTCAAGCTTTGGTAGTTGCTAATTCGGCTATGCAGGCCCAAGAATTTATAGGTATGCCGGAATCGCGCATAATATTAGCTCAGGCGGTTGTGTATGTTGCATGCGCCCCAAAATCAAACGCTTCTTATATGGGCTTAGAGAGCGCCTCAAAAGACGTGGAAGAAGGCAGGATATTTGAAGTCCCCGATTCTTTAAAAGGCACCTCTTACAGCGGGGCAAAAGCTCTCGGCAGGGGCGAAGGCTACAAGTACGCCCATGATTTTAAAAATCATTACGTTAAACAGGACTATATACCGGAACGGAAAAAATATTATATTCCGGGTGAGTTGGGTTATGAGAAGAAGATAAAAGAATGGCTTGGAGAACTTAAAAATATTAATTTTAATCAGGGGGTATTAGATGATGGGAAAAAAGAGATATAAAAATGGTTTAATTATTTTATGTGCGATCTTTTTATTGAGCGGTATTGCATTAATTCCTGTACACAGCCTTGGCGCAGACGCTGCCTCTGCATCTGAGAGGATAGTCCAGATAGAGAAGAACCGTTTCTACATGATCCCGATAGGGACTCAGAACGGCGCTAAGGATGGCGATGTCGCGGAAATATTCAGAGGCGCGGCTAAAATAGCGGATGTCAGGCTTGTCTCCGTAGTCGTTAATAATTCTCTAGCCGAAGTTATAAGCATGAGCGGATCTACAGAAATAGCGGAAACCGACACTGTGAAGCTGTTAGGATCAGTCCCCCAGCCTCCGAGATCAGAGCAGCCGGCAGCGCAAGAAGTTCAACCAGCCCCCAAAGCGCAAACCGAACAACACGTTGCCGTAAAAGAAGTAACCCAGCCAGCCCAGACCACTCAGCAAGCCCAGCCTAGCGCGGAACTCGGTAATAAGGAAAACATAATTTCTTCGCTCACAAGAGAAAAATCTAATATGCAGGCAGTCATCGAGCAAAACGAAAATAAGATAGCCGAACTGGAAAACTCTCTTTCCAATTTAAATAAAAATTTAGCGTCAAAAGACCAGGAATGGCAGACGAGACTCGACGCGCTTAAAGAAGCAGGCAGCCTTAAAGCAGGCAAGGAAGAATCGAGCCCTGATAAGAAATTCACAGCTAAGCAGGGGCAACTTCAGGATAAGATATCTTCACTGCAGAGTACAATATCTAGTTTAAATAAAGATCTTACTGATCTCACAGCAAAAGACAAAGAATGGCAGGCGAGGATCGACGGGATAAGGAAAGAATATGAAGATAAGCTTGTCCAGGTGAAGAAGGCCTCGGACGAAAAGCTTACCTTAAAAGAAACCGAACTTCAGAAACAGGTAAAGCTATTAGAGGCTCAAATCAAAGAATTTAAGCGAACAGGAGACACCCAGGTTTCATCTTTAAAAAATCAGCTAAAAGATAAAGAGTCCACGCTCGCATCTTTAGAAAAAGAAAAGGCAAATACTGCATCTTTGCTCAGACAGAGAGAGGAAAAGTTGGCCGAACTACAGAACAGCGTATCAGGGTTGAATAAAGACCTTAACTCGAAGGACAAAGATTGGCAGACGAGGCTGGATTCCATTATAAAAGGGTATGAACAAAGACTTGCGCAGGAACAGAAGACCTCAGGCGAGAAAGTAGCCTTAAAAGAGACCGAGACCCAGGTCCAGATAAAAGGGTACGAGCAAAGGCTTGAGCAAGCCAAGAGGGATGTTAATGAAAAGGCAGCCCTCAAAGAGTCCGAACTGCAGACGCAGATCAAATCGTTAGAGGGGAAAATTAAAGAGCTTCAAAGCGCGAACGATGTTCAGGCTTCAGCTTTAAAATCTCAGATAAAGGATAAAGAATCCGCCGTAACTTCACTCGCAAAAGAGAAATCCAATCTACTTGCGGCAATTAGCCAAAAAGAACAAAAGCTGGGTGAGCTGCAGAATAACGTGGCAGAATTAAATGAAAATCTGATAACTACAAGATCGTCTGCAGAGGAAAAGGCTAAACTGGTTGAGCAGCCGCTTCAGGAAAAAATAAGCATGCTGAATCAGCAGTTGACCTCTTTGAATAAAGATTACCAGACAAAACTCAGCCAGATAATAAACCAGTCAAAAGAAAGCGTTTCCGCCAAGGACAAGGAATGGGAAACCAAGCTTGACATTGTCTCAAAAGAGTACGAAGCCCGCCTCGCCCAAACAGAAAAAAGCGCC
>PEWV01000011.1 GCA_002780005.1 Candidatus Aquitaenariimonas noxiae
CTTCTTTGTGGAAGATGAATCCGTGTTTGGGTCACCAATGGAAAAGAAATTATATTCCCTGCTTTTAGAGACTAAATTTGTAAAAGAGCACAGGAAACATATAAAAATCATTCCGCAGTTTGACATCGGCAAATATATTTCAGCGGAGTATAAGGTTTATATCCCAAAATACCGAACGGACTTTCTTTTGACTTATGCTCAAGGCGGCAAAGAAGCGACGCTTATTTTAGAATACGATGGGCTTGAATTTCATTTTAATAATCCGCATGAAGTAAATAGCCTGAATTTTTCGCAAAGTTATCTGGATTATGATACCGCGCGCCAGTTAGAGCTTGAAAGTTATGGATATTCTTTCTTGCGAATCAATAAGTTTAATTTAAGGCCGAGAGTTAAAGGCGAGACTGAAGCTGATGCCTTAAATACTTTACTGGAAGAAAAAATGGGGATGTTACGATTGTCATGAAAAAGATAAACTGCCGGGAGGAATGCAAGTGAACAGGGAAATCAAGAGACAGGAGAAAATAATCGGGGTGCGTGGGAGTAAATCTTGCGAATATCTTTTTACGCGGGTTGTTTCAATCCTTGAAGAAGCCCGTTCAAATGTTGTCCGCGCGGTTAATAACAACATGGTCATTGCCTACTGGTTGATAGGCAGGGAAATTGTGCAGGCCATACAGGGGGGAGAAAAACGCGCCGGATATGGGGAACGGTTGATCGAACAGCTTTCAGCACAGCTTACCGGTAAATACAAAAGAGGGTTTTCAGTCACAAATGTGCGGTATTTTAGAACGTTTTATTCTGTGTACTCCGAACGTGTGCCGGAAATTCGCCACATCGGATGTGGCGAATTAAAAGAAATTCCAAAACACCACATTGAAAGTGGCGTTTTGGAAGACATTTCTCTTGCCGTTAACATACCCGTCAAAAATAAAGGATTTTCCCCGTTACTCGGCTGGTCGCATTATCGTGAGCTTATGAACGTGGAAAATAAAAATGAACGGCTGCTTTATGAGATCGAGGCTGAGAAGGAAAACTGGGATGTGGAACATCTCAAGCACCAAATTCATACCCTATTGTTCGCCAGGCTTCTTAAGAGTAAAAATAAAGACGGCGTGATGGCTTTGTCGCGGGAAGGAAATGTTATCAGAAGACCGGATGACATTATCAAAAATCCTTATATTCTTGATTTTTTGGGATTGCCGGACTTCGAATGTTTTCACGAATCCGTGTTGGAAGGCGCGATTATATCAAACCTGCAGAATTTCCTGCTGGAAATGGGCAAAGGTTTTGCTTTTGTCGGCAGGCAGAAACGATTACAGTTTGATGATAATTATTACTATGTAGATCTGGTTTTTTATAACTGCATCTTGAAGTGCTATCTGTTGATCGATCTCAAAATAGGCGAGTTGACACATCAAGACGTCGGCCAGATAGACGGTTATGTGAGGATGTTTGACGATAAATATCGTACTGAAGGGGATAATCCGACGATTGGACTGATACTGTGCGCCAAAAAGAACGAAACAATCGCGAAATACTCTGTGCTCAAAGAAAGCCGGCAGATATTTGCGTCCAAGTATATGTTATATTTGCCGACTGAAGATGAGCTTCGCAAAGAAATTGAGCGCGAAAGGATTGTTATTAAGAGCGGACCAAATAAAAATAAATCCGTTCAACCCGGCAACAAAAAGAGAAGAAAAAATAAATAGAGCGCGCCTCGGTTTTGTCTGAGGCGTTATATGGAGGATTAATGGCAAAGATTAAATTAACCAATGAAGAAAAAGCTGGTATTATCGAAGCCCTGAATAAAGGCGTTGAACCTTCGCCCGATCTATTGCCAAAGCTTTTTCCCGGCACTGCCGAGAAGTTTGATGTGCAGGCGCTTGATAGAGCCAAGATCCCTACTCTGGAATACTCCGGCAAACGCTCCAAGGCAACGATTCTGGCAGAAGCGGGAGCTGGTATCGGCGCCGCGCCGCTTCAAAATGTTCGTTGCTTCGGGGATATTAAGAATGGCGGGTGGCGAAATCTTATTGTGCAGGGAGATAACCTTCAGTTTTTGAAGGCTTGTTATAAAAATGTTGACCCGCTTATCAAAAATAAGGTGAAAGGCAAGGTCAAACTCATATATATAGACCCGCCATTTGCGACAAAGAGTGATTTTGGAGGCAAAGAGGGTCAGAGGAGTTATGCGGATAAGGTGGATGCCGCAGAATTTACTGAAGCTTTACGGGAACGATTGATATATTTACGAGAATTATTAGCTGATGATGGGAGTGTTTACGTTCACCTAGATCAGAAAATGAGTCATTATGTAAAGATTATACTGGATGAGGTGTTTGGAAAAGAAAATTTCAGAAATGAGATTGTTTGGTCATACAGAAGTGGAGGTGCTTCGAAAAAGGAGTCTTTGCCAAGAAAGCATGATAATTTACTATTTTATGCTAAGAGTTCTTTATTCGAAGTAAAAACTCAATACGAACGGCAATATTTAAATAAGCCATTTATGGGTTCTAAAATTGATAAAAATGGAAGATTTTATGTTGATACACTTTTGAGAGATGTTTTGGAAGGGAACATCAACATAGTTAGAAATGATCTTATTATGGAATACAATACTCGACCGGTATTAAATCTTTCTTCAGAAAGAACTGGATACCCCACCCAGAAGCCAGAAGGATTATTAGAGCTAATATTAGAAGTGGCTACTAAGAAAGAGGATCTCATTATGGATATTTTTGCTGGATCTGGCACTACAATTTCTGTTGCCGAGAAACTCGGCCGCCGATGGATAGCCTGCGATTTTGGCAAGCACGCTATTTATACCATGCAAAGGCGAATGCTTCGTATTGGTGAGTCAAAGGCATCGGTGGATGAGCAGGATAAATCAGGAAAAGTCATTGTCAAAAAAGGAGATCTGTACAAGAAAACGCCCAAGCCATTTTGTATTATATCTTCCGGAGCTTACGATTTCTCGCACGTGATGGATTTGCGTAAACATAAGGAAACATATATTGATTTTGTGCTGGGTTTATTCCAGCTTTCGCGCGATGACGACAAAGTCAAGAAATACAAATTAGCGAACATATACGCCATTAAAGACGGCGATCCAGTGGAAGTCTATCCTATCTGGGACGACCAGTTCTTAAAAGAGGTCAAGATTGATCAAGAATATTTGCGCGGGATCATTGCGCAATCTGGCGGAAAGTTAAAAGGCGATTATTTTATCATCACGCCTGAATCCTGTGCCAATATCGGCGATACTGTTGTTGAGAATCGTGACGGCAAAGATGTTAATTTTCAGATGCTGACTTTTCCATACAAGGTGTTGGAAGATATATCACGGACATTGGAGCTTCAGGAACAGCCGAGCTCGCAGGATAATGTGAATAATCTGATCACTTCAACCGCTTTTTATTTTAATGAAGATGTGAAATTAAAAGCAAAGCGTTTCAAAGGCGGCCTTCAAATAACAAAATTTGATACCAAAATTCTCAATAAAGAAGGAAAACGTTTTGAAGGTTTTTCAGGGATCGCGATGTTGTTGATCGATTTGGATTATGAGCCCGGGAAGCCTTTTGATATGGATGTGACGGTTTTCGCAAAGGAGATCGAGGAAGATGGCTTGGTTAAAATCGATGCGCTAACTAAAAAGGTTGGGCTTATTGCGATCGATAAGCATGGCAATGAATCAAAACCATTTGAGTTGGAATAAATATGGCTAAGACAAAGAGAATAAAGACGGTAGAAAAGCTGAACCTTTCCGAGCATACGCTGGATATCAATGTCCGTAAATGTAATTACGATAAATTCCGGTTTTCTGATATTGAGGATTATGTTCGTGCGGTGTCCGGCGGCAGAGAATATCAGTATCAGGCCATAAAACATACGATGATATACCTGTGGGGTGGTGGATATAAGAGTGTTGTCGCATTGGCAAATGAAAACTTCGCTCAAAAAGAGCATTTAAGAGAACGGTTCGGATCCGAAGAAATTATGCTTGGTCACCTGCCGCTTGCCGACAGGATATCCGGAGTCGTGCATATGGCGACCGGCACAGGCAAGTCTTATGTTATCTTTGCGGTTGCTTATTTATCTCTTGTTATGGGACTGACTAAACGGGTTTTGGTTTTAGGGCCTTCATCGACGATTATCGAAGAAGGGCTTCGAGATAAATTCCAAGATTTCATGAATAAAAAGGACTGGAATGACCGGTTGCCAAAAGAATATCAGGGCAAAGCGATAGACCTTTTAACAAATAACGATGCCATTGAAGACGGCAGTATCACTATCGAGAATATTAATGCTATATATTCTGTGGGAGGGATTAGGGATACCCTTTTTAAGGGAGCCGATGAGGTTTTGGTTTTAGGAGACGAGATCCACCACGCCTATTCGCATTTAAATTTCAATGAGATAAAAAAGGCGCTTGAATTGGATCAGGAAGTTGATGCTGAAAAGGGCAAGGAGTCAGAGGAAAAGGCCGAGCGGTTATGGATGCAGTTCCTTAAAAAAAACAAAGAAATCACGCGGCATATTGGATTTACAGGTACGCCTTACAATAAAGATGATTATTTTGCTGATGTTATTTTTGACTACAACATCCGCACGGCAATAAACGGAGAGTATATTAAGGATATTAATCCCATCATTAATGTGGAGACAGAAGATGGCGCGATGCAGTGGACAACAGAGAAGCGTTTTGCTGTTGTTTTGAAAAAACATATCGAGAATTCCAAACAATATTCGTATGAGAGGAATGGGAAGCGGCAAGTTAAGCCGATAACCGTTTTTTATTGTCCTACACAGGCAAACGCAAAAACACGATCAGAAGAGTTTATCCGATTTCTTGCAAAATGGGAGAAGGAAGAACGGGGTGCAGTTGGGTCGGAGTCAGAAATTGAACAAATTGCCCGGGGGAAGGTTATATGCGTTTCTGGCGCTGAAGCAAAGCAGTCTTACAAGAAGGAGCTTGATAATATTGAAGAAACTGAACCTGCCAAGATTGGAGGGAAAGTCGAATTCATATTTTCTGTAGGTATGCTTTTGGAGGGTTGGGATGTAGATAATGTTTTTCAGATCGTTCCGATGGAAGAGAGGATTTTCAATTCAAAGTTATTGATATCGCAGGTAATTGGGCGCGGGTTACGTATACCGCGAAGAGTCCTCTATGTTGATATTAAACAGACTTACCCCTGGCTTACCGTAACGAATCACGAAAAGTTTGCCGAGCACATTAAAGAATTGATGGATGCTGTTACCAATTCGGATATGTATATTTTGTCCGAACCCCTTCCAATAGTTGATAAGGAAAATTGGCGAAGTAACCATCATTTCTCGCTTTTTAATCTCAATTATCTTTCAGGTGTTAAATTAGAAGATGTTGACGAAGAGGAGCAGTCGCCTCTACCTACCAGAGAACTCGTCTTGACAAAGTATGACGTTGATGAAAATGTCATTATCGAACGTATTAAGGGCACAGAGAAATATGCCCTTAAAAAAAAGACAGTTTCTGTAGATAGCTTAGTAGACGCGCTTTATCGTCGTTTTAAAGGAAGAGAATATGAGGGGATACATTTTGATTTTGGTAATGGAGATTATAAGCGTTGTCCCGAAGAAGATGAAATCAGGAATACCATTCTTGCTGCCATGGAGAAAGCTGAAATTTCGGAAAAAGGACTGACAGAGGATAATAAAAAACAGATAGACCTTTTTTTTAATCAGTTCCTGCCTCGGGGTAATAAAAAACGCGTATTCGAAAATATTAAGGGTGATATTGTTCCAATCAGTACGCAAAAATTAGAACGCGAGTCAGTAAGAGTCGGTGAGCTGGAACGTGACGCAACGGCTTTTATCAGTGAATCGTATCAAGAGGAAGTAGATGAGAAAACAAAAGCGTTACTTAAACATCTCGCGGATAGTAGAAAACCGGCTGAACAGCAAACACTTGCTTTTTATGATTCAACTGGTTTGCTTGGGATACACAAAGATTATGTTCGAGCATTAATTGTGAATGATGATAGACCTCCTTATATCGTAAACCCGTCAGTATTTAAGACGCCCCAAAGCACAGTTCTTGTTTCTCATCATCCGGAAAAAGAATTTGTTTTTCGGTTGTTTGAGCATTCCCAATATTTGGATGCTTGGATCAAATCGCCTGACAAAGGTTTTTACTCAATTGATTATGAATATTGGAAGGGCGGCAAGGATCGGGTACGCCGCGGATTTAACCCTGATTTTTTCATTAAGATTAACTTGGATGATTATATTGCCCTTTTGAAAAAGAAGGGTGCGGTAAAACATTTAGATGCGTTAAGAGATCTGCAAGAAAAAGGTATTGAGACCATCGTTAGAGTTGTAGAAATTAAATCTGATGAAGATGATGATGAGGCTACGCCAGCCAAAGCCGAGTGGGCAAAGGCCCATTTTGAGGCTGTTAACGAAAAATTGCTTGAACCGCTCCCGGGGAACTTTGACGGGCAATATAAGCAAGACATTAAACAATTTTACACATTTGACCTTCTGAAGCCAGACGGATATGTGAGTTGGTTTGAGGGCCTAAAGGGAGGGAAAATATAAGGATGATGAAGAAGGATTATGCCTGATGATTTGTTTGATGTACCCGTAAAGGGGACGGTTCTATTTATATTGACAGAAGATAAAATAGGCGATAAATTATAACTATGCCGAGAATATCTAGAATAT
>PEWV01000051.1 GCA_002780005.1 Candidatus Aquitaenariimonas noxiae
GGACATTCTTGCTTTGCTAGAAACAGGACATTTTTGCCTTGCAATAACATGATAAAAGACGAAACTTGACAAAGCAACGCGATGTGTGATATATTGTTAGTCCAAATTGCGAGGTAATTATGTATGTAATTTTAGAAATAAAAGGGAGCCAGTTTAAGGTTGGCAAGGATACGGAGTTTGATACAAACAGGCTCGACGCGGCTGTAGGCAAAAGTATAAAAATAAAAGATATCTTACTTTTTTCCGACGGAAAAAGCGTAGAGATTGGGTCGCCTCATGTGAAAGGCGTAGAGGTCGTATGCGATGTGGTAAAACATTTCAGAGGCAAAAAGGTAATCGCTTACAAATATAAAAGAAGACACAACGAACGAAGGAAAAAGGGACATAGGCAGGACCTTACAAGGCTCAAAGTTAACGAAATAAAGCAGACAAAATAATATAATAGGCGTTACAGTTAGGAGCAACATATGGCACACAAAGGCTTAGGAAACGGGAGAGACAGTAATTCGCATCGGCTTGGAGTTAAAAAATATAGCGGCCAGGTAGTAAGAGCAGGAAATATCTTAATAAGGCAGAGAGGCACGAGTTTTAAGCCCGGCCTAGGAGTAGGCATGGGCAACGATTATACCCTATTCGCGCTAATTAACGGTATTGTTAAGTTTTCATCCCGGAAAGTTATCAGCATACTTCCCTCTTAATGTTTATCGACAGAGCCAAGATAGCTGTAAAAGCCGGCAACGGCGGAGATGGCTGTAACAGCTTTTACAGGGATAAGCGAACTAGATATGGCCCGCCGGATGGCGGCGATGGCGGCGATGGCGGAAACATCATATTTGAAGCCAATCAAAATCTTAGAACTTTATACGATTTTAAATACAACCGCCATTTTAAAGCCCAGAGAGGCGGGCACGGCTCATCCAATAATAAAAAAGGTAAAAGAGGCGAAAGCCTTTTAGTTAAAGTTCCTCCCGGCACTATAATAATAGACAATAAGACAGGCTTGATATTACGAGATTTAGCCGAACCTCTCCAGCAGGTAATATTATGCAAGGGCGGAAGGGGAGGTAAAGGTAATAGCCGGGGGCGGGAAGCCACTAAAGGCGAAGCCGGCGAAGAAAAAGAAGTTGTCTTAGAATTAAAAATAATCGCCGATGTGGGCATAATAGGTTATCCTAACGTAGGAAAATCTACGTTTATTTCAAAGGTATCAAGCGCGAAATCAAAGATCGCGCCTTATCCCTTTACTACTAAAAGCCCTATTTTGGGAGTTGTCAAACGCGACGAGGACCGCATGACATTGGCCGACATGCCAGGTATCATAGAGGGCGCCCATACGGGCCGGGGCCTCGGAGATCAGTTCTTAAGGCATATAGAGCGGACTAAGTTTTTAGTACATTTCATCGATATGGCGGCATTTGAAGGAAGGGATCCGGCCAGCGATTATGAAGTTTTGAATAACGAATTGAAATTGTATAGTAAAGATTTAATAAAAAAACCCCAAGTGTTAGTTGCGAACAAAATGGATATGCCAGGGACTAAAAATAATTTAAAAAAATTCAAAAAGGTTATTAAAAAGAAGATCTACCCGATCTCGGCCCTCACGGGCGAGGGTACGAAGCAGCTGCTTAATGAGTTGTTTAGAAAGATGAAAAAATATGGATAAGAGAAGAACAGGTATATTGGTCATAAAATTAGGGACAAGACTGCTTACGGCTTCAAAGACAAATAAACTGGATGAGTTTAGGATCAAGAATCTCGCGTCTCAAATGTCGGCGCTTGTAAAGAGGGGATACAAAACAGTGATCGTTTCATCCGGCGCCATCGGGGCCGGCATGGGTATTTTAGGATTGGCCTCGAGGCCGCATTCTTTACCGAAATTGCAGGCGTGCGCCGCTATCGGACAGGG
This sequence comes from Candidatus Aquitaenariimonas noxiae, assembly GCA_002780005.1. Taxonomy (GTDB): domain Bacteria; phylum Omnitrophota; class Gorgyraeia; order Aquitaenariimonadales; family Aquitaenariimonadaceae; genus Aquitaenariimonas; species Aquitaenariimonas noxiae. Next base: position 1,907 of record PEWV01000051.1, read on the forward strand.
CGAGCTGATGAAGATATACTCGGATATTTTCAAAAAAGAAAATTTAACCGTTGCGCAAATATTGCTAACGCAGGATGATTTTGATTCAAGAGAGCGCTATCTGAACGTTAAAAATACCCTGTTAGAACTCCTGGATTCGTCGGTAATCCCTATAATAAATGAGAATGACACGGTTTCGACCGATGAAATAAAATTCGGGGATAATGATAGGCTGTCAAGCCTCGTGGCCAGCCTTCTCGGCGCGGATAAACTTATAATACTTACTGACGTGGACAATCTATATAGATATGATTTAGGCGGCAGGAAGGAGCCTATATTTACAGTTAATAAAATAACTAAAGATATAGAAGCCCTGGCAAAAGATACCTCAAGCCATTTAAGCAGGGGCGGAATGATAACAAAACTCCAGGCGGCTAAAACCGTTACGGAAACAGGAATAGCCTGCCATCTTGTTAACGGAAATACTGAAAATATTTTACTAAAGATCGTCGACGGAAATGTGATAGGCACATTATTCGAGCCATGCGAAAGCTGCATAAAAGCGAAAAAGCGCTGGATAGTCTCTGTATCGAAAAAGAAGGGTTCAGTTGTTGTCGATAAAGGTGCCGAAGATGCGCTAATAAATAAAAATAAGAGCCTGCTTTCCTCAGGTATTATCGGCGTCAAGGGCCATTTCAACATAGGCGATTCCGTCGGAGTAAGCGATTGTGACGGAAATGAATTTGCACGGGGTTTGGTGAACTATAATTCGAAAGATATAGATAAGATCAAAGGCTTGCAGACAAGCCATATAGAGAAAGCCTTAGGATACAAATATTACGATGAAATAATTCATAAAGATAATCTGGTGATCCTATAAAAGAGGTTTTATCATGCTAAAGAAGCTTAATAAAGTAGATATCGTGACTATAGCCAAGGGTGCCAAAGAGGCCTCATACGCGCTTGGCCTTGTTGATACCGATCTCAAGGATGCAGCCCTTCGCGGCATGGCCAAGGATTTATTAAGGCATTCCGGCTCGATAGAGAAGGAAAACAAAAAGGATATAAAAGCGGCTAAGAAGAAAAATTATCCTTCCGCGCTCATTGACAGGCTTATTCTGAACGATAAAAGAATAAAGGGGATGGCCGATTCTTTAGATACAATATCAAACCTTAAAGATCCAGTCGGCAATATAATCGAAGTGATCAAAAGACCGAATGGCCTTGTTATAGGAAAGATGCGCGTCCCTATCGGCGTTATCGCGATCATCTATGAATCGAGACCGAATGTTACAAGCGATTGCGTGGGGTTATGCCTTAAATCCGGCAATAGCGTTATCCTTCGCGGAGGAAGTGAGGCTATAAATTCCAACATAGCGATTTTTGAAGTGTTGAATAAATCGGTAGAGAAATTTGGATTGCCCAAAAATTGTATAAGTATTATAAGGGATACAGCTCATAATCTTATTAGGCAGCTATTGCAGCAGGACAAGTTCATTGATTTGGTAATGCCAAGGGGCGGAGAGGCTTTGATAAAAGAGGTAGCGGCACATTCAAAGATCCCTGTGATAAAGCATTATAAAGGCGTATGCCATGTATACGTGGACGGAAATGCCGACCTTAACATGGCGCATAGCATAGCGCTTAACGCTAAAGTGCAGCGGCCTGGCGTTTGCAATGCCATGGAGACCCTTCTGGTCCACCGGGATGTTGCGGCGAGATTTTTACCGGTATTGATGAAAGATTATAGGGCTTATGGCGTCGAGATCAGAGGATGCGAGATGACAAAGCGCATAATTAAGGATGCCAAGCCTGCAAAGGAAGAGGATTGGTATGCAGAGTATTTGGACTTGATTCTATCCGTAAAGGTGGTTAATGATTTAGACGAGGCAATAGCGCATATAAGAAAATACGGTTCTCAGCATTCGGATTCTATAGTGACGGATAATAAGAATAATGCGCTCAAATTTTTAAGAGAAGTAGATTCTGCGGCGGTATATGTAAACGCCTCGACACGTTTTACTGATGGCGGCGAATTCGGCATGGGCGCGGAGATCGGCATATCGACCGATAAGATCCATGCTAGGGGGCCCATGGCGCTTAAAGAACTCACTACTTATAAGTACGTTATTTTCGGAAACGGCCAGATTAGGAAGTGATTTAAATGCGTATAGGTATCTTAGGCGGGACGTTTGACCCCATTCATATAGCGCATATGAGATTAGCCGAGGTGGCTAAAGAGAAACTAAGGCTGGATAAGATAATTTTTGTGCCGGCTTATATGCCGCCTCATAAAAATAGGAAAGATATAGCAGCCCCGGATTTAAGATATGAAATGGTCAAGCTTGCGATAGAAGGCAAGGACGGCTTTGAAGCTTCAGACATAGAAATAAACAAGAAAAACACATCGTATTCAGTCGAGACCTTAAGGGCATTAAAGGAAAAATTCGGGCCCGAGACGGAATTATTTTTTATTACTGGCTCGGATTCTCTTTCCGAGCTGCCTAACTGGAAGAATATCGGCGAAATATTTAAACTCGCGCACTTTGTGGTAGCAAATAGGCCCAAGTTCCCGCTAAAGAATGTTCCGCAGGGGGCAGAGGTATTAAAAATTCCCGATATGGATATATCGTCTTCTGATCTTAGGAATAGGATAAAAGAAGGTAAGCGCGTAGAAGATATGATCCCTCAAAAGGTAATTTCCTATATAAATGAAAAAAGTTTATACAGTTGAATTAGCTTGACAGTTTTTGTATCTTTTGCTATTTTAAATAGAATGGAATTATAAAGGAGGTGAAAAATATGGACGCATATTGCGTAAAATGTAAGGCAAAGAAAGAAATGAAGGATTCTAAAGAGGTTAAGATGAAAAACGGCCGTTCCGCACTGAAAGGGAAGTGTCCCGATTGCGGCACATCCATGTTTAGGATCCAGAAAAAGTCCTAATATATAAGTTCATAAAGGCATGCTCATACAAGCACAGAAGAAAGCTATCTTAATCGCCAAAGCAGCCAAATCTAAAAAAGCCGAAGATATAGTTATTCTTGATCTGAGGAAAATATCAAGCATTTGTGACTATTTTGTAGTATGTGACGCTACATCTAGCACACGAATATACGCTATTTCTGAAGCCATCAAGGAGGCGCTAGGAGAAGAGGGCATTAAGATCCGGCACATAGAAGGAACGCCCGAAAGTAAATGGGTACTATTAGATTGTGGGGATGTTATTGTCCATATGTTTGACAAGGAAACCCGCAATTTTTATAGTTTAGAGAGACTCTGGTCGGATGCACCTCTTGTAAAATTCGAAGAAAAAAGAAAATATGTCCGCAGTAAAAATAAACTTAAGACAAAGACACGAACAAGAACTAAGAAACATTCTTAAAAGGGACGCAAAGGAATTCGCCAGTCTTTATCAAATAGGCAAGTATATTACATCGACTTTCGATTTGAACGAAATATTGGATTTTATTACAAAGAAAGTCGCAGAGATTATGAAGGCCGATGTATGCACTGTCCGCCTCTTTGAAGGAAAGAATAGGCTAGTCTTAAGGTCTTCTTTCGGCTTGGATTTCAAACTATCTTCCGATTCAAAAAAAGATATCAAACTAGGCGAGGGTATTTTAGGAAAAGTCGTAAAGAGCGCAAAGCCCATTATAATAAGAGACCTGTCAAAAGAACCCAGCTTCAAAAAGAGCCCCCTGTATTCGCATAAAAAACTAAAATCTCTCATTGCCGTACCCTTAGTTGAAATGCATAATGTTATAGGCGCATTCAGCGTGTATAGCAAAAAAGAGAATTTCTACAGGAAGGAAGACAGGGGCATATTATCGCTTTTCGCTTCCCAGGCCACTATCGCTATAGAAAACGCCAAATTATTCGAGAAGACGCGCTCTAATTATATAAACACTATGCGGTTTTTTGCTAGTCTGATCGACGTTAAAGAAAAATATACTGGGGACCATTCGACCAGGGTTATGAAGAACGTGCTCAAATTGGCTGATCGCCTTGACCTTACCTACAGGCAAAAAGAGATTTTAAGGTATGCGAGCCTTCTTCACGATATAGGGAAAATAGCCATAGATTCCTCTATACTCACAAAACAAGGCCCGCTTACGGAAGAAGAATGGAAGCAGATGAAAACTCATCCGCTTGTCGGAGCGCATATAATAAAAAAAATAGGTTTTTTAGATGACCTTATACCGGTTATTATGCATCATCACGAGCGATATGACGGGGGAGGTTATCCGGACGGCACAATTAAAGCTAACCAGATTCCACTCGAAGCGAGAATATTATCTGTGGCGGATTCGTATGAAGCAATGACTTCGGATAGGCCTTACCGAAAAGCCCTTTCAGAAGATGAAGCGGTCCAAGAATTAAAGAAAAATGCCGGAACCCAGTTTGATCCTAACATCGTTGAGGTATTTTTAGAGATTTTAAAGAAACCCAAATAAATCCCTCCTTATGAATAAAAACCTCGGAGACATTATAAGAGATATTTTGGTTGCTTGCCAGGAATCGCTAAAAAGCGAATTTCCTGCCATAAAGGCTATTCCCGTAGAGTTGGAAATGCCAAAAGACAAAAATAACGGAGATCTTTCAACTAATCTCGCATTTAAACTAAGCAGGCAGTTAGGCGGAAATCCTCAAGAAATCGCAAAGATATTGATAGAAAACTTAAAATCGCTCGCGGAAGAGAAAGGCGTTTCGGAACTTTTGGATAATATAGAAATAAAGTCGGCAGGGTTTATAAATTTTTGGTTTAGCAAAAAATATTTATACGGCGTCTTGGAAGAAATAGAGAAAAACAAAGAGGATTACGGAAGGATCAATGTAGGCAAAGGCAAAAAAATACATATAGAATTCGTCAGCGCAAATCCTACCGGCCCGCTCACCATAGCGCACGGCAGGCAGGCAGCTGTCGGGGACAGCCTGGCCAATATACTTAAAGCTGTAAATTATAAGGTCCAAAAAGAGTATTATATCAATGACGAAGGCACCCAGATAGAGATCTTGGGCAGATCTATAATGGCGCGCTACATGGAAGCCTTAGGTATGAAAGGAGATTTTCCGGATAACGGCTATAAAGGCAGATATATATACGATATCGCGAAAGAAATTCAAGAAAAATACGGGGACAAGAATAAAGATGCGGATTTAAATTATTTCATCGAATTCGGCGTCAAAGTGATAATGAAGACCATAGAGGATGATCTCGAAGATTTTAACGTTAAATTCGATGTTTGGTATAGCCAGAAATCCCTCACCCAGAAAGACATGATAAAAAAGGTGCTTGAGACCTTAAAGAAAGACGGCTATCTTTACGATAAAGACGGTGCGCTTTGGTTTAGTTCGCAAAACTTGGGGGACGACAAAGACAGGGTTGTTATAAAAAGCAATGGGTCTTATACCTACCTGGCCCCTGACATCGCGTATCATGACGATAAATTTAAACGAGGGTTTGAGAAATTAATAAACATATGGGGCCCGGATCACCACGGCTATATACCGCGTCTTAAGGCCGCAGTAAAAGCCTTGGGGTATAATCCCGACGATGTTTCGATAGTGATCATACAACTGGCAACTTTGTACAGGGGTAACGAAGTTGTCCCTATGTCGACAAGGGAAGGCCAGTTTGTGACATTGAGAGAGGTGATCAACGAAGTCGGAAGGGACGCCGGCAGGTTCTTTTTTCTTATGCGAAAGACAGATTCGCACTTAGATTTTGATTTGGAACTCGCAAAAAAAACTTCCCTTGATAATCCTGTTTACTACATTCAATATGCGCACGCCAGGATCGCTAATATATTGGATTTCGCAAAAGATAAATACCCTAATTATAATACAACTGCCGATCCTGCGCTTTTGAACACGGAAGAGGAAATTGACATTTTGAAACACATAAGAAAACTTCCCTATGTTCTCGCCGCGGCTGCGGAATCTCTAGAACCCTATTTTGTGGTTTTATATGTACAAAATTTAGCCGCTCTTTTTCATAGGTTTTACACAAAACACAGGGTAGTTACGGACGATGAACCATTGAGCCGCGCGAGGCTCGAGCTTGCGTATGGCGTAAAAACGGTTCTGGCCCGGTGCCTTTCCCTCCTCGGAGTTTCCGCTCCTACAAATATGTAGAGATCGCGCAACGTTATTGCGCTCGTATATCTAAAAAACTATGTTTGAATCTATAAAGATCTATAAAAACCAAAGTCTGATACTTGAAGAACTCTTTGGCGAGCTCTTGGATTACGGTTATAGGCGCGTGGCGAAGGTGGAAGAAGAGGGTGATTTTGCCGTAAAGGGAGACGTGATAGAAATATTTCCCCTTACTTTTATCGAGCCGGCCAGGCTAGAGCTTTACAATAATGTCGTGGAGCGGATAAAAAGCTATGAGCTTTTAACCGGTAAAAGTTTTGATGAACATAATGTTTTGTTAATACTGCCCATAAAAGGTATCAGGCCGAGAAAGATAAAGAAGAAGCCTCTTGAAATATTGGGAGAGGTCCCCATAGAAACCTTCGTCGATATAGAGCCCGGCGACTATGTTGTTCACGTTGACCACGGTATCGGGATCTACAGAGGCATAAAGAAGTTAAAAAGAGAAAAACGGTTCGAGGACCATTTTGTAATAGAATATGACAATGACGAAAAGCTTTATGTGCCGTCGGAAGACCTGCATCTCATCCAGAAATACGTCGTTTTTGAAAAACGACATCCGCGCTTATACAAATTAGGCGGTAAAAAGTGGCAGAGTACAAAAGAAAAAGTAAAAAAGGGAATAGGCAATTTCGCAGTGGATTTGCTTGAGGTAGAGGCCAAAAGAAAATTTCGCCATGGATTTACGTTTTCTAAGGATTCCGACTGGCAGAAAGAACTTGAAGAAGCATTCCCTTACGATGATACCCTCGATCAGTTGAAATCTACTCAGGATGTAAAAAGGGATATGGAATCCCCCAAGCCTATGGATAGGCTTTTATGCGGGGATGTAGGTTACGGCAAAACTGAAATAGCATTGCGAGCTGCGTTCAAGGCCGCGATGGATAACAGGCAAGCCGCCATCCTCGTTCCTACCACAATCCTGGCCGAACAACACTTCACGACATTTTCTGAAAGGTTGAAAAAATATCCCGTCAGGGTAGAGATGTTATCAAGATTTAAAACAGAGAAAGAGCAAGACGAGGTGATAAAAGGATTAAGGAATGGTTCTGTAGATATAATTATAGGTACCCATAGGCTCTTGTCTAGAGATGTGGAATTTAAAAATTTAGGCTTAGTCATAATCGATGAAGAGCAAAGATTTGGCGTCGAAGCCAAGGAGAAATTAAAACATTTGCGTACGCTAGTCGATATATTGACCCTTACGGCAACCCCGATCCCGAGGACTTTGTATATGTCCCTTATGGGAGTTAAGGATATTTCTGTCATCAATACACCTCCGCAGGACAGGCTGCCTATAGAAACACATGTCATAGAATACGACGATGATATCATAAAAGACGCGGTCCGGTACGAACTAAAAAGAAAAGGCCAGGTCTATTTTGTTAATAATAGGGTCAAGGGCATCGAGAAGATAGCCGAAAAATTAAAGGCCTTGGTAAAAGAAGCAAGGATAGAGGTCGCGCACGGCCAGATGAAAGAAAAAGAACTTGAGAGAATAATGCTGAATTTTATAAAAGGCGAGATAGACTGCCTGGTATGCACGACAATAGTGCAATCCGGTATAGATATACCCAATGCGAACACGATTATCATAAATAGGGCGGATAGGTTCGGATTGGCTGATCTGTATCAATTACGCGGCAGGGTAGGCCGCTATAAGAATAAGGCCTTCGCTTATTTTATTGTTCCGAAAAAAGTAGCTCTCACTTCTGATGCCCAAAGGAGACTTGATACGGTGAAAAAGATAAAGGAGCTTGGCGCTGGATTCAAGATAGCTATGGAGGATTTGCAGATAAGGGGCGCCGGCAACATATTGGGCAAGGAACAGCATGGATATATAACAGCTGTAGGTTTCGATTTTTATTGTAGATTACTTAAATCCGCTGTTGGAAGCTTCGGGCACGGCAGAAAAACCTTGTAAGGAAATGTTTTGTATGCTATATTAATAAAAAATAGGGAGTAATATGAACAAACCCAGGCATGTGTATTATTTATTTGCGGCGTTTATTTTGTCCATAAGTATGGCTCTGCTTTTCGTTAACGGGTGCAGCAGTAAAAAGGATAAGGTCCTGGCTAAAGTCGACGAAGAGATCATAACAGTTCCTGATTTCAATAACAGAATTTCTAAGCTGCCCAATCAGTATCAGGATATGGTAAAAAAGGAAAAGGCCCGCTTTTTAGACGATTTGATCATGGAGACTATTTTCTACAACGAAGCTATCCGAAGAGGCATCGATAAACAAAAAGACACAAAAGAAGTTTTGAAAGAGGCCAAGAAAAAAATATTAACTGCTAAGCTCATAGAGGACGAAATCGAAAAAAAGATAAAAGTGGATGAGGCCGAAGTGAAAGATTATTACCAGAATCACAAAGACGGATTTATGATTCCTACGAAGTATAGGGCCTCCCATATTTTAGTAAAAACAGAAGAAAAGGCCGCAGAAATTTTGGCCTCATTGTCTAACGGCTCCGATTTCGCGAAGCTAGCCGAATCGGAATCTATAGATATTACAAATAGGCGCGGCGGAGACGTAGGATATTTTACGGAAGGCCAGCTTATACCCGAGTTCGAAAAGGCGTGCACGAAGCTGGAGGTCGGCCAGGTAAGCCCCATTGTAAAAACACCTTTCGGCTATCACATCATAAAACTAACGGATAAAAAAGAAGCCCGCGTAAAAGACTTCGAAGAAGTTAAGGGAAAAATAAAAGAAGAAATAAAAGGATTAAAAAGAAAAGAACGGTTTAATAAATTGGTAAAAGATTTAAAGAAAAAGGCGTACATAAAAATAAACCTCGAACTGATCAAAGATGAATAAAAGGATCGCATTCACTTTACTTACAGCTGTCTTGGCGTTTTTTATGCCGCTCGGCGTTTCCCGCGCCGCCGTAATGGACAAGGTGCTTGCGATTGTAAATGATGAGCCTATAACGCAATCGGAGCTAGATCGCGTTTTACTTCCCGTATACAAACAATATAGGACGCAATATAGCCAGCAGGAGTTGGTTCTGAAGCTTGACGAGATCAGAAAAAATATCTTAAATCAGATGATAAGCGATAAGCTGATCTTATCAGAGGCAAAGAAGAAAAAAATAGAAGTGAAACCCGAAGAAATTGAAGGGAAGTTAAAGGATGCTAAAAAGAAATTTCCTTCGGAAGACGCGTTTCAGCAGACCCTTGTGGCGCAAGGGTACAATGTGACACAGCTTCAGCAAAGGTTTAAGGAAGACTTAATGAAGGATAAATTTATAGACTCCGAAATCAGAAAAAAAATCTTGATCACGCCAGGAGATATAAATAACTATTATAACGCAAATATAGATAAGTTTAAAGTAGAGCCTCGTGCCAGGATACTAGGTATTCTAATCAAAGTTAAAGAAGGCGAGACGAAAGAGGATGCCCGCAACCGCGCTAAAAGCATTTTAGAGAAAATAAAAAACGGAGAGAATTTTTCAGAATTGGCTACGCAATATTCCGAAGGCCCGGGCGGGAAAGAAGGCGGTGAGATGGGTTATGTAGCCAAGGGGCAATTAAGGAAAGAACTCGACGATGCGATATTCTCGCTTAAGACCGAAGAGGTCTCCGATGTTATAGAGAGCGGAGTCGGCTATCACATATTTAAAGTTTTAGACAAAAAAGACGAGGTAGTCATACGTATAGACGAAGTCTATAATGAGATAAGAGATGTGATATATTCTGAAAAGGCAAAGGCGAGGTTTGCTCAAGTTTTAGAGGAGCTCAGGAAAAATGCCTACATCTCTATCAAATAACCCAAAGATGGTACTTACTATGGGCGACCCGTCAGGAATCGGCCCGGAGATAACTCTTAAATCTTTAGGAAGCCCATCGGTTCGAAGGCTTGCTAATTTTTTTATTATCGGCGATTATTTTGTTCTGAAAAAGACAAGGGATCTTTTAGGGATAAAAATACCTTTGAAAATCGTCGATGATATCGAAAAAGCCGAACCTCAAACCGCCAATATATATGACCTTAAAAATGTATCCCAGAAAAGATTCAAGTTCGGTAAATTAAGCTCAGAAAACGGTCGCGCAAGTATCGAATATTTAAATGAGGCGCTTTCGTTCATAGGCAGAAATAAAGGCGTGGCTTTAGTGACAGCGCCGATAAATAAAGAAGCAATAAATAATGCGGGTTTTCATTATGGCGGTCATACCGAATTTCTAGCCAAATCAACAAAATCCTCTAATATTGCAATGATGCTTATCGGCGGACCTTTGCGCGTTGCCCTCGTTACTAGGCACATTCCACTAAAAGATATACCAAAAAGCATAACCGAAAAAAAGTTAATAGACGCCATCGGCCTTACCCGGGGTTTTATCGCAAAATTTCTTGACAAAAAATATCCGAAAATAGCAGTAGCCGGCCTTAATCCGCATGGCGGCGAAGGAGGGGTGATGGGCGATGAGGAGGAGAAAATAATCAAGCCGGCTGTCGTGAAGGCTAAAAGGCTGTACAGAAATATATGCGGCCCTTTTCCGGCAGATTCGGTTTTTTATGATGCGTACAGGGGGAAGATCGACGGGGTAGTGTGCATGTATCACGACCAGGGCCTTATACCGCTTAAGATGATAGCCAGAGATACAGGCGTGAATATTACGCTGGGCCTGCCCTTTATCCGCACGTCGCCCGACCATGGTACGGCATTTGATATAGCCGGCAAAGGCGTCGCGAACCCTTCGTCGATGATCGAGGCTATAAAAGTAGCCGCTAAATTGCTTAATGTAAAATGTTAGGTGAAAAAGAGATAAAAGCTTTATTGAGAGAGCACGGCATCAGGCCCAACAAGCTGTTGGGCCAAAATTTTTTAGTAGACAAGAACATGCATCATAAAATATTGAAAAGCTGCGAACTTGCAAAAGACGATGTTGTGCTTGAAGTAGGAGCGGGTTTGGGCGCCCTTACTTTTGATATTGCCCAAAATGTTAAAAAGGTATTTGCCGTAGAGAAGGATAGGGTGCTCTCGAAAATTTTAAAAGAGCGCGCTGGAGATTATAGCAATTTGAAAATAATCCCATGCGACATGCTGAAAGTCGGCATGAAAGAGATTTTCGAAAATAGAAAAATAAAAGTCATAGGTAATCTGCCGTATTATATCACAAGCCCTTTAATGTCTTATATGATCGAAAATAGAGAATCTTTCGATTCTATTTTTATAACCGTGCAAAAAGAAGTTGCGATGCGTTTTGTGGCAGATTGCGGTTCCAAGGATTATAGCCCCATAAGCCTGTATGTTCAATTTTACACCCAACCGTGCGTCATTTTTTCTATTTCAAAAGGCGTATTTTATCCTAAGCCCGACGTGGACTCATGTTTCGTCAAATTGGATATCTTGGAAAGCCCGCCGGTTGATGTTAAGAGTAAAGAACTCTTTTTTAAAATAGTACGGACAGCCTTTTCGCAGAGGCGGAAAACCATACTTAATTCCCTCGGTTCAAAAAGCGCTCTTCATATTGAGAAGCAGCATCTTCAGGAACTCCTCGAAAGTATAGATATAGATCCTATGTCCCGCGCCGAGGGCCTTTCACTAGAAGACTTCGCTGCCATCGCCAATTCGATGTAAATAATTAATGATAACAATAGGGGTTCGCGGCTTTAAGTAAATTTTTCCCGTGGTTTTGAACTTACTCCTCGCACCTATGCACTATTCATTCAGCACACCCCTCCCGGCGCTCGTCGTAAGTTCTAAAACCACATTTGGGAAAAATTATTCCCGCCTAAACCTGACTTTAAGCATACATGTGCGG
>PEWV01000068.1 GCA_002780005.1 Candidatus Aquitaenariimonas noxiae
CTTCTATGTCTACAAAAATTATGTTAAGCTCTCCAACGCTTATTGCCTGGCCGCCAATAGTAATTTTCCCATTTGCGGTATCAATAAATTCTATATTCCCTACGACAGTGGATGACGGCGGTTTTGTTTCGAAATAAATGCGGCCATTGTAGCCGCGGAATGCCCATCCAGTCTGGGTTTTGTAAATTACGCTGCTGTTACTTGAAGATATGTCAACGCTGCCGCCTGCACTTTTCATTTCTGTTAAGAAATTGACCAGACCCAGCATATCGTTACAGACTTTATTATCTACATATATCGCAAGTTCCTGCGGTAACTCTATAGCCAATCCCCCTATAGTAATTGTCTTTTTCTCTGTATCTATCGAATCTATCTTCCCTGAAATTTGCGAATCCGGTATTCTTGTTGTAAAATATATGGTTTTGTTTGAGCTATTGAACACCCATCTTGTTGAAGAATCTAGGATCACATTTCCGTTAGACTCTATTTCAAGATTCCCTCCCACTGCTTTCGCTTGGGCTAATTTTGATGCAAATTCTTCAAGAGTTATAGAATTGCCATCGAGCTTTATGACGAGATCTTCGGGGACATATATAGATACGCCGCCCACTTTGATGATACTGTTGACAAGATCAACAGAATCTATTGTTCCTATAAGTGTCGCTGTCGGTAATTTTGTAGTAAAATATATCTTTTGCGAATTTGAATATAGTTCGAAGCCGTTCGGCGTCTTTTTAAAAGATACCGCTGAAGTCAGCACTAAGGCGCCGCCCAATGTGGCAGCATCTTCAAATTTGGCTTTTAAACCCACCAGATCTGTGAGAGGGGCACTGTCTAAATAGATATCAAAACCTGCAGGCACTATAAATGTTATATTGCCTATAGTTATTGTATTGCTTGAAATGTCAATTCCGCCTAATGCCCCATCTATAGAGGATGTAAACGCCAGGCTGGTGAAATCCACTCTTTTGGAATTATTGACAAAAACCCATCCTTCGATTGTCTTCTTTATATTGCTGCTTATGCTGACCATTCCACCAAGGCTTTCTATTTCTTCGATCCTGGCTTTCAATTCATTTATGTCAGTTATATCCTTCCCATCCAGCTTTATATAAAAGCCGTCTGGGATTTTTATATCGATCCCGCCTATGGAAATGATCTTGTTTACCGTATCTACATTGCTTATAAAACCGTTTATCGTGGAATCAATAATTTTTGACTCAAACAGGACCTTGTTGTTCTGTCCTTTTAGCACCCACCCATTCGCAGTTTTATAAACACTGTCATAGCCGGATATTATTTCCAAGGTGCCGCCCAACGCCTTTATGGCCTCTAACTTCTGGGCCAGTTCGTCTATGCCTGCGACAGTAACATTGTCTATTAAAAATACCAGGTTGTCGGGAATATTAACGGTTATATCGCCTATCGTAAGGGTATGCCCGGTTGTATTTATGGAACCTATGGCTCCCTTTATAGTAGCGGTAACTGATTTTGTTATAAAATATACCTTGCTTTCTTTGAACGTCCACTGTTCGTTAACATTAATGATCTGGCTGTTATTATAAAGCTGCACGCTTTCTCCGATAGAAATCGCCTCCAGGATCTTTTCATTGAATTCGCTTAATGTCATTTCTTCATTATCCAGATATATGGTATAAGCATCCTGCAAATGTACGTTTTTATTGCCGACAGATATGTTCCCGTTTTCGATATCGCATGATAATGCCGTGCCATACCTTATATCTATTGACTCGGTAGGATTATATGCGGTAAATGCTATATTTTTCTGGGTATCGGAGAATAACCAGCCGCCTGTGGTTTTCTTTACATTTTCATTATTTTGAAGCTCTAAGATGAAACCGTTTTGTCTAAGTTCGTCAAAACGATCGCAAAGCTCTGAGAATGTTACCTGGCTGCCATAGTATGATCCGTTCAGCGAATAAGTTATGATAAAATCATTTGGTATGTAGAATTCTACTCCGCCAATGGTTACTTTCCTGCCTTGCCTGTCAATGCTGTAAATATACCCGCCTATAGAGGAGTTCGGGGATGCCGTTATAAAATTAACAGCGTCGGTATTAAATTCATAATGATTTACTACATATTTAATGGCTACGTTTTCATCTACATCTATACCCATTCCGGCAGCGCTAAGAATATCAAACCTGTCTTTTAACTCGCTCAAAGACATGCTGGTACCGTCCAGGTATATTAAACTATTTTGCGGTATGATTATTTCCATATCGCCTAAACGAATACTATTCCCTTCTATATTAATGCTGCTAACGACTCCGGATATAGAAGTGGCCGGGATCGAATAATTAACATTCAATGTCTCATTTTTAACGATCCAATCATCCCCTTCCTTCCCTATAAATATATCGGAGATCTCTAACTTATACCCCTGCGCATTCGCTTCGGCTAACTTAGTGACTAATTCCTCAAATGTAGCGGCAGCGCCGTTGATGTTTAAAATGCAAGTATCGGGTACGATTATTATTTCGCCGCCTATCTTTATTGTATTTTCGCCGCCGTAACTCGGGTTGTTGGCAATCGCTTCGCCTACGATGCCCGATATCGTAGCTCCCTTTGCATACGTTGAAACATTAAGCGAAGAGGAATCAAACAGCCATTTATCGCCGCTATTTTTCACTTTCATTGCTTTAAGCTCTAAGCAACCTCCGCCTGCGACTATGTTGTCAAACAACGCCTTAAATGTATTTATATCAAAGGTGCTGGACTTGTTATCAATTAAAATGGTCGTTATATTATCCAAAGAGATCTCAAGCCCGCCTATTATCACCTTCTTGTTTACAGCATCTACGCCTCCTATCAATCCGGCAATGGTAGCATTAGCTTTCTCTACCATGAAATTGATTCCTTTTTGTAAATTTGCTATTTTATGCCCGTCCACATCAACAGTAATGTTTAGTCCTGTCCCTGTAGTTTTTACGTTCCAATGATAAAGCGCAGCGTCTTCCAGGAGGCTGGCCAGCTCATCAATGCTGACAAGTTTGCCGTCTGCGTAAATGTTATAATCAGCCGGTAGATACAATACCTGACCGGCTATCGTCATTTTTCTATTTACAGCGTCAATACTGTCAAGTCTTGTCCCGACATCTATGTAGTAATTTTGCTTCACTGTCGTTAAGGTAAAGTTTGCGGTATTGAGCAGCGTCCACTCTGAATCATTGCTTAAAATAGTAATGCTTGGATAAATCTCTATAAAATACCCGTTTCGCGCGGCGTCTTCCAAAAGGCTGGCTAATCTCTCAATTGATATGTAGGTGCCACCCAACGATATATTATGGTTTGCGATATTTATAGGCTGATTGTTGACATATACCAGCGAATTGGCGGTATCTACTCTAGTTATGACACCTGTCAATGTCCCGGAAGAAATATATCTTGTGAATCTTATGCTCTTATCCTGCACCCCTGTGAATTTCCATCCGTCAGTTGTTAATGCTATGTTATATGAGTAATAGGTTTCTATGCGCCATCCGTTTTGAATTGCTGTATCTACCCAGGAAGCCAGGTCTTGTAATCCTGTGACGCCCGGGGCTAGCGGATTGCCATCCACATATATCGTATAATCATCCGGGATTATAATCTCTACTCCCCCGATTAAGATCTTATTTTCTGCAACCCTGACTTCGCTTATAGCGCCTGTTATGGAGTGGACAATGCCGCCTGTTGTTAAAATTATCATGGAAGGCACCAGAACCCACCCGTCCTTTGTGCCTTTTATATCAACAGTAGTCAATTCTATAACACTACCGCTGGCCATAGCATTTCTGAAGCGTTCGTAGAACTCTTCCTTGGTGATAAAGACACCGTCCAGTTTGATCTGGTCCGGGAGCATTACTACTGTATTGCCGACAGTAATAGTCCGGTTTTCGTTGTCGACGCCTTCAATCTTACCGGCTATCTTGCAGGTCGAATAAATAGTCGTAAATTTAATATCGCGATCTGTGAATACCCACCCGCTCTCTGTTTTGGCTATGCCTGTAGTAACTTCTACGACCCATCCGTTCGCAACAGCTTCATTATATTTTTCAAGGAAGTCGCTTAAAGAATACTGGGCATTATCCAGAAATACTCTATAATCCTCGGACAAATCGACAATCTTATCGCCTATAGTAATTTTTTCA
The DNA here is from genome assembly GCA_002780005.1 of Candidatus Aquitaenariimonas noxiae. GTDB lineage: Bacteria > Omnitrophota > Gorgyraeia > Aquitaenariimonadales > Aquitaenariimonadaceae > Aquitaenariimonas > Aquitaenariimonas noxiae. The sequence continues at coordinate 4,155 of PEWV01000068.1, forward strand.
AGCCCAACATCGATCTCCGTTATAATATTTGTCACGTTGACGGTCTGTTTTGAGGTTGTAAATAACAGAACGCCTGCAGTGACCCACCCGTTGGCGGTCTGGTTTACCATTACAGAGGAAGATAAAATATCCCATCCGTTATTTATGGCATCGGTAAGTTTGGACTGCAACTCGGTTAAACTGGCCAAGGTAACATTATCAAGCTTTATCAAGCTGGTTGCTGTAAACGATATTTCTATGCCCGCTATAACAAGTCTATTATTTGCGGCATCTACGCTGCTTAAGATTCCGGATAAGCCGCTTGCGACTTTTTTCGTATAGAAAGCTACCTGATCGGTCCCTATTTTCCAGCCATCCGGAGTAAACTCCATGGCAGTATAAGAATCGAGGTTCACTTCCCAGCCGTTATTTGAAGCCTCTTGGAGTTTTGCCTTTAACGCATCCAGATTTGTCACTCTTACGTTATCAACGTATATATAACAAGTTGTGGATATCCAAACGCTTTGGTTGCCTATAGTTAAAGTCTGCTCAAATACATCGACTGCGCTAAGCTGTCCTTTCACATAACCTTTAGACTGCGGAATTTGTAATTTGACCTCTATCGCGAGATTGTCTGAACCATCCTTTACATATAACACGCTTACAAGCGGATCCTTGCTGTATGTATCCCTATAGAAATCTAAGGTCGCGAAGAATTCCTCAAGGGTTATTTCCTTTCCGTCCCGCAACAATTTGGTATTGCTGTTTATAGATATGCTTTTGCCGTTCAGCGAAATCGTACCGGAGTTCGTGCCTTCGGTGAACCCGGTAACTTTTCCTTTGGAAGCGCGGCTGAAATAATCAGCGAAGGCATATACGTCTTGCGCATACCATCTTCCGTCTTCGTATCTGGCTTGAATTGTGAAATAGACCTCTTGGCTGCCTATAACCGACATGTATTCGAGAAGGTCTGTATACATGGCGTTATTTGTGCCGTATAAATACAGGTACGTATCGGTATTAACATATATCTTCCTGCTGTCTATCATTATATATGAGCCATTTGAAGCTATATCATTCCTGGTTATGACCGCAGCCAACCTTGTGGTATCCGTAGCCAGGTTCCTTCTCAAGAGTACCTCTTTAGCTATCCAATCAGATCCGGATTTTTCCATGATCACCTGGGCAAAAACCTTCGTATCGGAATTGCGGAACGTAGCGATAATATTTACCAGATCATCAAAAGTTATTTCGTTGCCGTCTTTATCCTTGATAATGGTATCTGCGTTTACTTTTAGATCCAGGCCATCTGTCTCTATGATGTTGTCGGCACCCGAGACAAGCGCATCATTGATTATGCTGTAGATGTTATATTCGACAAGGTCATTTGTCGTGATGTTTATCTCTTTAGCGAACCATAGATCATTGTATTGTTCGACCTTTATCAGGGCATATGTGGAAATAGAAGAGCTATTATTGCCTTCTATTAAGTCTTTTAATTGCGCCAGCGTAATGGCCTCTCTGCCGTTTAAGAGGATAGAGGTATCGTTCGCTATCCAGACATCCATTAACGAGGCAAGCGTCAATTTGGCGCTGTAGTCACCGACCGTATAAGTCGTTATGGAGTTGATCTCGCTAAAGGTAGTTACTACATTATTAAATCTTGAAGTTATTTCGACTTTCAGGGCGTTGCCATCTCCGTCTATAGCTACCCGCACTGTCATAATGATGCCGGCGCCTTCATTTTCGGCAAAAATAATTCTTAACTTGGCCAAAGAAATTGGCTTTCCGTTCTGGTCTAATATTGATGTTTCGCCTGTTATAGTTATCACTTCGCCATTTATGGTGATCGTCCCGCTTAAACCTTGAGGATCGGATGGGTCTACCCAAACATCGTTAACCGAACCTCTCCTATAATCAGCCATCATGGATTCAGCAAAAACTATAATCGTTGAGGCCTTCCACAGGACACCGCTCCTGGTCATTTTTATAGTAATCCTTGGATTTTCATCTAAAATATCGGCTAATTGCTGCTTTGTCATTGTAAAACCGTTGATATCGACAATAGCCGTGGCTTCATCTAGCAAAACATCTCTTCCGCAGAATGTAACAACGTTATTGTCCTGATCGAAATTGCTTATAACGCTTGTCAGCACTGTCTGGCCCATTTCGTATCCGCCGGTCTTGACCTTGATAAATTGGGCAGTCCATGTATTGCCGGCCCCTGGCATAGTGATAAGATTTATTGAGACCAGAAGGTCCTGCGCCTTCTGCTCGTTGATAAATTTCTCGAGTTGTTCCAGGCTGATAATATTGCCTGCCATATCTTTTATTATCGTCGTATCGGCTATATTGATTTCCTTGCCGTCAAAGGTGATCGTTTTCCCAGCAATATTTATATCCTGCACCACACCGTTAAGAATGCTCAGTCCGTTGGGGTTAAATAAGTTATCGACGCTGCCGCTTACGTATTGCACCGGTTTCTCGATAAGCTGCAGGCGCTGGGCGATCCATTCTCCTGTATCTTTATCTTTATACGCTTTGATCTTAAGGTAGGTATCATTTGGTGCGGCCATAAAGACCGATTTCAGATCGCTCCAGCTTATCTCCTGGCCCGAGATATCATAGATCTTTGTATTCCCGTCTACTTTTACTATTTCTGAGCCAAGCCTTACAACGGCTTCGCTGGCGCTTCCGACAAGGGCATTTATAAGACTGCTTATGACCCTTACGTTTCCCGGCAGGTCAAAATACTCAAATGTCTGGGCAAGATATATGCCGGACTGGTCGCGTTTCATTTCCCATAATTCCAATAACCTCATCTCACTGTCAAAGATCTGTTTCTTAATTGTTATATTCGGATTTTCAGCGTATTTGCCTATCGCGGTTGCCTTAAGCACCTTCCCTGTAGTTTCATCAAAATCATACTGATAGGTATATATAACTCTTACAGGAGTATAATAAACAACATTGTCGACTTCATAGGGCGTCATTTCATCCTGCTCGATCCTTACAAGCCTGCCGTCCACGTCATAATAATAAACAACGTTCGTTGCCGTAACTTTCTTGGTGAGATCGGCCCCGCCGTCCTCTATCGGTGCTATAGAGGTATACTGCACTACGCCTCTGGAATCTATAACAAAAGCCGGCTGGTCGAATCTATTATTTATAATGATAGAATCATAGGTGGAATAATCGGTCGGATAAACAGTCCTTGTAACGATGGTCCTGAACCTTAGATCTTCATCTATATAGGTAGGATCTGCGACTTCTTCGTAATTATAATAAACAACTGCGCCGTTCCAAATACTCTGGTGCGCTACCCTGGATTCGTTGTAATCATCTAACTCGTATACTGAGATGGATTTTTTGGCGCTAGTCCCAAGTTCTGTGATGAATTCATCTATAGTCTTTGTACCCTCGGTTAGGGCTTTTATAAGGTCTTTATCTGCTTCTTCTATCTGAATGCTTTTTTCCATATCCCCGAGCTCGTTATAATAATAGACTGTGACTATATTATTGCCCGATATCACATAATGGACCACGTCTTCAAACCTGCTATTCTTCATATAAACCGTATAGTCCTCGCTCACAACAGGCGTAACGGTGCCGTCTTCGTTTATTCTGCCTAATTCGCGGCTCGTGGTAGTCTTTATCAGGGCATCATCTATGTCATATTCGTAAACTGTCTTTTCCTGTCCTGTCTCATCGTAACTCTCATAGGCCTGGTCTTCATAGAATTTATTCTTTCTGAACTTAGTTTCGCCCAAACCGTTACCGTTGCTCGTTCTTATCAGATTTCCGGTTATAGGATCATACTCATATGTTATTGTTACCTCTTTTCTGGTCTTGACCTCCTTGACCCTTTCTTCCTTAAACGCAGAATTGACTTCGTAATAGGTCGTGCTGACAACATTATCGCCCACTTTTCTTACAACATTGTCTATATAGCCCGTTGTCGTATTGTATGTATAGGTAGAAACGCCGCCGCGGTTGTCTGTAACTTTGAGGATGTCTTCCGTGCCCCACTCGCTTAAAAAGTACGTAACCACAGAGCCGTCATTGGATACTATCTTATCTATATACCCTTCCGTTGTATAATAATACGTCGAGATCTTCCCTCTTCTGTCCTCGACCGTTAATACCTTCTCCCACCCCTCTTCGCCTGTATATGTTGTTTTTGACGCAAACCTGTCATCTGCCACGCTGCGTTTTTCCACATAATCTATTTTCGCACCTTCATAGTGATAGTAATCTTTCAGGACTTCGGACTGAAGCGATACAGAGGCGGCCCTATCATAATAAACTATATAATCTATTTGTTCGGCTTCATATACTCCTGGAGTCTCAGGGTCATCTTCTTTTTGGAATGTCTTAGAAATTTTGAGGCCTTCAGTTATATTATCGCCATCCGGGCTCAGTTTATCTATTGTTCCGCTGGCGTAATTCTGGCTTACGGAAACTACTAATTCGCAATCCGGATTATTGTAACTAAACGGCGCTGCATATTCATATTTTGATATGCTTACTACTTCGCCTTTTCTTAATCCTATTACACGGCTCGTCCTTCCGGTATATGCCTGATATGTGTCAGAAAATTCATATATTGTTTTTGAAACCAGGTATTTATCGTCCGAAGTGTTGTCGGCGATATCGCCTTTTATGTTATAGGTAAGGGTATATGTAAGCTCTTCATTGCCCTCTGCATAATAATAATGGGTAGCGCTTACGAATTCACCTATTCTTTCATTTTCGTCATAGGCGCAAGAGTAAGATACACTAAGGACTTCTTCGTCTTTGACTCCTGTATAGTATGATACCGAGCTGACCTTTTCATTCGACTTGCTGTCATATTTGACTGTTTCATTCTTCACCATCGCATCTGTAGCAGGCTTTGCAAATTGTGCCCTTACGCCTTCACCTGTACCGTAATAATAATATGTCTTATTTACAATAGTCGTGCCGTTACCTCTATAATTTTCAGCATAATTTGCTATTTCGCTTCCGGCGGCCCCGTAATAGTAAGTGATCGTTCTAAGCAAATCATCCGTTATAGAGATTGCTCTCAATGATGGTGTGTCAATATCAAGCACATCCGCCGTATCTTTTATTGCATAACGCTTAGTAGTAACTAATGTTTTGTTATCCGTGCCGTAGTTGTAAATGGTAAGACCGGCTTCTTCTTCATCTCCAACCACATTGCCGCCGTACTGTATGGCGAACGAAACCCTCTTGCCATCGGCCGTATAATAACTGACCCCTCTCTTTAGATCGTCAGAAATATTCACCTCTTTGGTGGCGATATTGACATCGGCTGAATTTACTACTTTATATTGCAGAATTTTATCTATTTTTTCTGTCGTATTAGATTGATAGAAATATTGATTCAGGGCAGATTCATGCTCATTACCAGCTTCCCCTTTATAATTGATCACATAACTTATCATTTCCCTTTCATCCATATCGCCGTAGGTTGTATTATTCGTTAGATAGTAGTACGTTTTGGACAAAAGCTTGTCTTCTGTAATACTCGCTGTTATAGTCGTACCTGTTATTGTGAATATACCGCTGGCTTTTTTGGTCGTGAGAACGTCGTCATAATCGTCATCATTAGTATCTTCATACACTGATTTTGTAGCTATCTCGCCGCCCCTGAAGCCTATCGTGTACTGAGGATCCCTTTCGCCTCCGTAGTAGGCCACATTTGAACGATTGGCTGAATATGTTATCTGTTCCTGTTCGCTCAAGCCTTCTACATCATAAGTTACTGTCCATTCAAGATCCTCACCTGAATCCTGCTGATAATAATAATCGGTGCGTGTCGTAATGACCCCGTTCTCATCGTAACTCATGACATAATCCATCATCTCGCGTTCGTCAAGGGCGCCGTAGGTATCATCATTTGTAAGGTAGTAATAAGTTTTTGACAAGAGCCTTCCTTCTGTGATATCAGCTGTGATAGTCATACCTGACACGCTGAAGGTGCCTGTGGCTTTATTGGTCGTAATAAAGTCATCATAGTCATCGGAATTGGTATCTTTATAAACTGACTTTGATGTGACCGTGCCGCCTTTAAATCCAATGGTATATTCGGGGTTGTTCTTTCCGGCGTAATAGGCTGCGGTCGAGAGCTTTGCTGTAGACGTCACCTGTTCTGCCGCGCTTAAGCCTTCAACATCATAACTTACTGTCCAGTCTAGGTCCTCTGCTGAGCCGGTTAGGTAGAAGTAGTCGGTACGACTTGTAACTACGCCATGGTTATCATAGGTAATGGCATAGTCGATCATCTCGCGCTCGTCAAGGTCGCCATAGATTGTATTATTTTCCAGATAGTAGTAAGTTTCGGTCAGCAAGCGCCCTACGGTAATATTAGCCGTAACCGTCATTCCGCTTATAGTTAATGTGCCTGACGCCTTATTGGTAGTGATGAGGTCGTCGTAATCGTCTGAGTTGGTGTCCGCATACACAGACTTTGACGCTGCTGCCCCTGCCTTGAAGCCGATGGTATAATCTGGATTGCGTTCTCCGCCATAGTAGGCCGCGCTAGAAAGTTTTGCAGTAGAAGTGATTTGATCGCCTTCAGTCATGCCTTTAACATCATAACTTACTGTCCAGTCGAGATCTTCGGCTGAGCCTGCTTTATAGTAGTAGTCGGCACGTGTAGCGATGGCTATGCCATCTTCTGCATAGCCCATTACATAATCTATCATCTCGCGCTCGTCAAGTGTACCGTATATATTGCCATTAACAAGATAGTAATAGGTTTTTGAGAGTAGTCGACCTTCATCTATAACCGCTGTAATAGTCGTACCTGAAATATTGAATGTGCCTGTGGCCTTGTGGGTTGTGATCAGGTCGTCGAAATCATCGGTATTTGTATCCTCATATACTGACTTTGATGCCACAGCTCCGCCCCTGAAGCCCACTGTGTACTGAGGATCACGCTTTCCGCCATAGAATGCAGCGCTTGAAAGCTTTGTGGTGTCATGTTCCTTATCAGACGCTTTCTCGACGTCGTAGCTTACTGTCCAATCGAGGTCTTCGGCTGAGCCAGATTTATAGTAGTAGTCGGTCCTTGTGGTGATCGTGGTACCGTCTTCAGCAAAGCTAAGGGCGTAGTCGATCATCTCGCGTTCTTCAAGCGTGCCATAAGTATCATCATTGGCAAGATAGTAATATGTCTCTGAGAGTTTTCTTCCCTCAATGATATCAGCCGTGATCACCATATCTGCTATTGTGAAGGTACCTGTGGCCTTGCGGGATACTATCAAGTCGTCATAGTCATCTGAGTTGGTGTCTGTATAGACAGACTTTGTTGCTATGGCACCTCCCTTAAATCCGATGGTGTACTGAGGATCACTCTTTCCGCCATAATACACTGCGCTTGAAAGCTTGTCTGTTGATATCATCTTATCAGGCTCGTTTACATTTTCAACGTCGTAGCTTACTGTCCAGTCAAGGTCCTCTACTGAATCGCTCTTATAGTAATAGTCTGTGCGAGTTGTGATGACCCCGACCTCATCATAACTAATCGCGCAATCTATCATCTCTCTTTCATCTCTGTCCCCGTAAGTGTCATTGTTTGTAAGATAGTAATATGTTTTTGAAAGCATTCTGCCTATAGTTAAATTCGGTGTAATAACCATGCCTGAAATCGTAAATGTGCCGCTTGCCTTATTTGTAGTGATAAGGTCGTCATAGCCATCTGAATTTGTATCTTCGTATACGCTCTTTGACGCTACTGCGCCACCGCGGAACCCTATTGTGTATTCGGGATTATTTTCGCCGTTATAGAAGGCTGCGCTTGAAAGCCTATCCGTTGAACCTATCTTATCAGCTACATGTTCGACATCGTAGCTTACTGTCCAGTCAAGGTCTTCGCCTGAACCGGATTTATAGTAGTAATCTGTCCTTGTGGTAACGGTTTCGTTCTCGTCATAATTGAAGGCGTAGTCGATCATCTCGCGCTCGTCAAGTGCGCCGTAGGTATCGTTATTATCGAAATAATAGACTGTCATTGAGAGCTTTCTTCCGGGATTGATGTCGGCTGTGACGCTCATGCCTGCTATAGAGAAGCTGCCAGTGGCCTTATAGGTGGTTATTATGTCGTCATAGTCGTCGTCATTGCTGTCATCGTATATTGATTTAGATGTGACTACTCCTGCCTTAAACCCTATTGTATATTGAGGATCTTTTTCGCCGCCATAATAGGCTGCGGAAGAAAGTTTTGCGGTAGACGTCACCTGATCTTCAGCGTTTAGACCTTCCACATTATAACCTACAGTCCAATCGAGCTCTTCTGCTGACGTTTCATAATAATAGTAGTCTGTGCGTGTTGTTATATTTCCTTTTTCATTATAACCCGTGGTGTAATCTATCATCTCGCGCTCGTCGCGCATACCATAGGTATCATCATTAGCTAGATAGTAATGTGTCTCTGAGAGGAGGCGTCCGTCGGTTATATTGGCGGTGATAACCATATCGGTAATTATGAAGGTGCCTGTGGCCTTATAGGTTGTGATTAACTCGTCGTAATCGTCGCCATTAGGATCAGAGTAAATTGATTTCGATGCAACAGCCCCGCCTCTAAAACTTAGTGTGTACTGAGGATCTCTTTCGCCTCCGTAGTAGGCTGAGTTCGAGGTTTTATCTGTTGAAGTCAGCTTATCGGCTTCCGCTAGATCTTCAACATCATAGCTAACTGTCCAGTCCAGGTCTTCGCCTGAACCGCTTTTATAGTAATAATCTGTGCGGGTTGTGATTATTTCTTCTTCATTATAACTTACTGCATAATCCATCATTTCGCGTTCGTCAAGCGCGCCATAGGTATCATCATTATAGAGATAATAATAGGTTTTTGATACCAACCTGCCTTCTGTAAAATCAGCTGTCACTACCATCCCATCTATCGCAAATGTACCGGATGCCTTATGGGTCGTTACAAGATCATCATAGTCATCTGAATTTTTATCTTCATTTACCGATTTAGATGTTATGACTCCGGCGCGGAATCCCAGCGTGAACTGCGGGTCACGATCGCCTCCGTAATAAACGGCAGATGAAAGTTTAGAGGTGCTTGTTATCTTATCTTGAACATCAAAGACATCATAGCTCACTGTCCAGTCTAAGTCCTCTGCTGAGCCAGCTTTATAGTAGTAGTCTGTGCGGCTTACGGTATTCAAGTTAGAATCATAACTCAAAGCGTAGTCGATCATTTCGCGTTCGTCAAGTGTGCCGTAGGTATCATCATTGGCAAGGTAGTAGTGTGTCTCTGAGAGTTTGCGGCCTTCTGTGATATTGGCTGTAACATTAGTACCGCTGATTGTAAAGGTGCCTGTGGCCTTATTGGTCACTATTAGTTCATCGTAGTCATCAGAGTTCGGGTCAGAGTAAACTGACTTTGTGGCTACTGCATTGGCTCTGAAGCCTATAGTGTATTTGGGATCCTTTTCGCCGTCATAGAAGGCTGCACTAGAAAGTTTTGTGGTATCGTTCTCTTTATCTGTTACTTCCTCTACGTCATAACTCACTGTCCAGTCAAGATTCTCACCTGAACCTGCTTTATAGTAGTA
>PEWV01000062.1 GCA_002780005.1 Candidatus Aquitaenariimonas noxiae
TATTTACATTGATCGAAGAACCTAAACACGAAAGCGTCCAATTATCTTGACACTACTTATGTAATTTATACTTTGACAATATATTGTGCATTTAGTATAATATCCACATAATTATATTGTATAAATAGAGAAAGGAAGTGAGAAAATAATGCCTCAGGTGATAGTGCGGCCAAACGAACCGTTCGAGAAGGCACTGAGAAGATTTAAAAGGAAGATAGAGCAGGAAGGCATATTGCGGCTTCTAAAAGAACGTAAACATTACGAAAAACCTAGCGTAAAGAAGCGCAGAAAACGCCGAAGCGGGAAAAAAATAATTTAATTTTTTTAAAAACTACCTTTAAGCGATAATAATAAGGGTAAAATATTATCCTACCAAGAAATCTCCTTTTTGATAATGAAAGGCAGAATGAACAGATTTATATCTTATACAGGCATTTTTCTCGTTCTGGCTTGCATGAACCTTCCCAACCCAGCTCACGCAGCAGTCGCTTGTGAAAAAACCGTAAAGGAAGAGCATGCCAGGAGGGAAGTTTTAAGTAATGGCCTCACGTTGCTCGTAAAAGAAGTCCATACGCTTCCCATAGTTTCGATTGAAGCGCGTTTCAGGATCGGGAGCGCCGATGAGGGAAAATGGGCCGGTAGCGGCATTTCGCATTTTGTAGAGCATATGCTTTTCAAAGGGACTCCAACGCGGAAACACGGCGATATAGAGCGGGAAATTAAATCATATGGCGGCACAATAAACGGTTTCACGTCTTTTGATTCTACGGGCTATACGCTGACAGTCGAAAGTAAATACCTCAAGGAAGCTATAAGGCTTTTGGTGAATGCCGTTATGAATCCCGCATTCGAAGAGAAAGAATTGGAAAAGGAAAGAGAAGTAATATTAAAAGAAATTAAACTTCAAAATGACAATCCCGATGAATATTCGATGCAGCTTTTATGGTCTGCTATTTACACAACCCATCCTTATAAATATCCTATAATAGGCTATAAAGACCTTGTAAGAAAACTTAAGCGCGAAGATTTGCTTTCTTTCCACAATCAATATTATACCCCTAACAAATTGGTTTTTGGAGTTTGCGGAGACGTAGACACGGCTGTTGTACAAAAAGAAGTTGAAAGCGCATTTAAAAATTACAAAATGCGTTTCTATGAAACTCAGGCCCTCCCGCAAGAGGGTCAGCAGATTGCTATAAGAGAGCATGAGGAGAGGGCCGATGTCAACCTGTCAAGATTTTTAATAGGTTACCACAGTATTCCGGTATCCCACCAGGACCTATTTGCCTTAGATGTTTTAGCCTCAATATTGGGAGACGGAGAAAGTTCAATACTTTATAAAACGTTGGTAGATAGAAGACTGGCGTATTCGGTTGGGGCATACAATTACACCCCTAAAGACCCAGGTATATTTTTTATATCCATATTATTAAATGAGGAAAACATCCCTGGCGTCGCAAAAGAACTTGACAGAGTGATAGGTGTAATAAAAAGCGGGAAGGTAGATGAGGGTCAGCTCGATAAAGCTAAAAACATTACGCTTGTCGATTATGTTTTAAGCCATGAAACCATAGAAGCACAGGCCAAGGATATGGTAACGGGCGAGATCTTAGTCAACGATCCTGATTTCTCAAGCCGTTATCTGGAGGGTATTAAGAATGTCAACTCAAAAGATGTGGCACGCGTGGCTAATCTGTATTTAAAAAATAACACCGAGACAATGATTTACCTCTTGCCAAAATCTGCCAAGACAGATGATATAAAAAAAGAAGTCTCGGGCATCAAAAGTGATATTGTAGTCGAAAAATACGAACTTGAAAACGGTATGCGGGTTATTATTAGAGAAGATCATAGTTTACCCGTTGTTGCCATAGATGCTGTTTTTCAAGGAGGCCTAAGGGTTGAGAACGCGCATAATAACGGCATTTCGAACATTACTTCAGAAATATCTCTAAGGGGAACGAAAAACAGGACAAAGGACGAAATATACGGAAGCATAGAGAAGCTAGGCGGATCTATCTCTAACATCAGCGGGAACAATAGCTTTGGCGTAACATTGACTATATTGAGCGAGAATCTGGATTTTGGCCTAGATCTGCTTTCCGATATCTTGTTAAACCCTACATTTCCCGAGGCTGAGCTTGATAATATAAAAAGCCTGACATTAGCGGCTATTAAAAACAGAGAAGATGATATATTCGAATCAGGTATAAAACTTTTCAAACAGAACTTATACAAAGACCACCCATACCGCTTCACAGTCATAGGAGAAAAAGAAACTGTTGAAAATGTTAAACGGGAGCACTTGGTCAAGTTCTACAAGCAATTCTATGTGCCTAAAAACTTGGTCCTAGCTCTATTCGGGGATTTTGACAAGGAAAAAACTTTAGCTAAGGTAAAGGCGCTTTTCAAAGATTTTAAAGGAGAGCTCCCTAGCGAACTTTCGGGAGAGACTCCCAAAGTTGAGCCCATCAAAGCCGCAATAGCAAAGTTTATGGAGAAAGAACAAGTTGTTATTGTAGCTGGTTTAAAGACTACAAAGATTACAGATCCAGACATTTATGCACTTTCTGTTTTAGCATCCATACTCGCAGGTTCGGACGGTAGACTCTTTTATGATGTGAGAGACAAGCTGGGGATATCTTATACACAGGGTGCGATGACAGTTCCAGGCGTAGACCCGGGATACTTTCTTTTTTATATTGCAACCTCAAAAGAACATTTAGAGGACGGTAAAGAGCTTATTATAGACGAGGTCAAAAAACTCCAGAAAAATTCAGTCACAGAAGAAGAATTAAAGCTTGCGAAGGCCGACCTTGTAGGTTCCAAGCTGAGGAGCCTGCAGTCGAACCAGGGCTTAGCTTTTACGTCAAGCCTTGACGAGCTTTACGGCTTAGGCTATGACAACTTTAAAAAATTCGCCTCGCAGATCGAATCCGTTACAAAGGCGGATATGGACAGGATTGTAAATAAGTATTTTAATATAAAAGACCTGGTTATCGTTAGTGTCGGGCCCGTACATGATGCCAACTAATATGTTTTGCGTTTCAACCTCTTGGAATTTCAAACAGCATCAAAATGCGGAAGGCATAGTCAATGAAATAAGAGAGCTCGGCATAGAAAATATAGAGCTTAATTTCAGTTTAAGCTCTAAATTAGTCGAAGAATTTGTTCTTTTAAAAAATAAGGGAATGGCCAATATTGTAAGCCTTCACAATTATTGCCCTGTTCCTGACGGCATAGACCCGTCAAAGGCTTCTCCCGACAACCCGTGCCTTAGTTCTATTATTGAAGAAGAGAGGCTGGAAGCCGTTGCGAATACAAAGAAAACAATAGATTATGCTAATCGTTTAAATGCTAAAGCAGTGGTCTTGCATGTGGGGCGGGTAAATATTAAAGGCAGAACTATAAGTCTTGGACGTGCCGGCAAGGAAAGCTCCCTGTATGGAGAAATCAAGGCTAAAATGGTTGAAGAGCGAAAAGAGAATTCCAGACCGTATTTTGAAATGGCAATAAGAAGTTTGGAGGAGCTTGAACCTTACGCCGATAAGATGGGTATAAGTTTAGGCGTAGAAAATAGATATTACTTCAGGGAAATTCCTTCAATAGATGAAATGTGCCATATATTGGACCATTTTGGCGGCTCGAGGATATATTATTGGCATGATGCGGGCCACGCCCAGATGCATGAAAACCTTGGATTAGCCGAGCATGAGGACTATTTAAAAAAATTAACCGGCCGCTTGCTGGGCGTCCATTTACATGATATATCAGGTATCCAGGACCATAAGGTGCCTGGCGACGGGAAATTCGATTTTAAAAAGTTAATTCCATATATCAAAAAAGACACGCTGAAAGTCATAGAAGCGCATCAGCCCGCGACATCGGATGATTTAAAAAGAGGAATTAAATTTTTAACGGAAATATTTAAACAAACAAAAGAGTAATAATATGACCAGGAAGGCAGTTGTGGCGGGACAATTTTATCCAGGTAATGCTTTAGGGCTGGATAAGGAAATCAGCTCGCTCATGGATCCGTCAGCTAAAAAATATTCCGCTGTGGCGATTATCGCGCCACATGCCGGATATGTCTATTCCGGCGAAGTAGCAGGCAGCGTTTATGCCAGTATCGAAACAAGCTCTTCGGCTGTAATTATAGGGCCGAATCATACAGGTTACGGCGAGCGGTTTAGTCTTATGTCAACGGATTCGTGGATAACTCCGTTAGGAGAAGTCGGGATCGATAAAAAATTGGCAAAAGCGATTCTTGGAAGCAGTCAACTCATTAAAGAAGATAGCTTAGCCCACATGGCAGAGCACTCTGTCGAAGTGCAGCTTCCTTTTCTGCAAAAGCTGAACCCGAAAATAAAAATAGTACCCATTATAGTTTCTGGCGCCGATGTTGAAACATATATCGAAATAGGAAAAGGTATAGCTGATTCAATAAAATCGTCGGATAGCAAAATCCTTATAGTGGCGTCAAGCGATATGACCCATTACGAGAGCCAGGAATCTGCGGCGCGTAAAGATTCAAAAGCTATAGAGGCGCTTTTAAAACTTGACGAAACCGAGCTTATAAAAAGAGTCAAAAAATATGAAATAAGCATGTGTGGTTATGCTCCGGTTGCCATTACGCTTGCCGCATCTAAAGCGTTAGGGGCAAAAAAGGCCGAATTGATAAAATACCAGACAAGCGGCGAGGTATCAGGAGATTACACCTCGGTTGTCGGGTACGCGGGAATAGTCATATATTAAGATTATGAGATTTTATTCTGCAAAAAAGACAGCGCTTGTGCTGGGTGGAGGAGCCGCCCGCGGCCTTGCCCATTTGGGTATTTTAAAAGTATTTAGGCGGGAAGGCATAAAATTTGATTTAGTAATAGGATCAAGCATAGGAGCGCTCTTTGCCGCGGTATGGGCATTAGAGCTGGATCTGGAAGAGGTTGAAAAAAGGGCGCTGCAAGTTACGGCCCGAGACATATTGGATATAACGATCTCGCGCATGGGCTTATGTAAAGGAAATAAATTGGAATACTTGATAACCTCAACCCTTCAGAGCAAAAAATTCGAGGATATCAAAATGCCACTATTCATTTCGACAACAGATGTAGAAGCCGGCAATTCTATCATACATACCTCAGGCAATTTAACGCAGGTTATAAAAGCCAGCTGCTCTATAGCTGGCGTATTCAATCCTGTTAGGATAGACGGGCATTTGTTGGTTGACGGCGGCATAACCAATAATATCCCCGTCCTAGCCGCGAAACGATACGGCGCAACTCATGTCGTAGCCGCAGATGTAGGGTATTGCGTAAGAAAAAGCGGTATAAATAACATGTTAAATGTGATCATCCAAGCCATCCAGATAATGGGCGACCGGTTAAATACCTATGAAACAAAAGATGCGGATATAGTGCTGAGGCCCGAGCTGCATGAGATCAATCAGACGGAATTCGACAAGGCGCGCGAGATTATCAGAAAAGGCGAAGAAGTGGCAAAGCGATACGTGGGAAGGATAAAGCGATTAACCGGAAAAGGCATGCTTAAAAGAGGTATGGGACTTTTGTGGGAATAAAGGAGTAGGGGGTGGTATCCGATATGAGCGATGAAAATGTAAACCATATAGATGAAGGGTGGAAGGAAGCCGTTAAAAAAGAAAAAGAAAAAACGGATCAATCGGGCGAGCAGGTGGCTATGCCGCCAAAGCCTGATTTTAATTTTTTCATATCAAGTTTAGCCATAGAAGCCCTTATGGCCATGGGGGAGATGGAGAATCCGTTTACAAAGGAAAGGTCTATTAATCTGAAGCAGGCCCAGTATTTGATCGACGCTATAGATATGCTGAGAGAGAAAAGCAAAGGAAATTTGACAGCCGAAGAAACCACCCTGATAAATGACATACTTGCAGATCTCAAAATGCGGTACGTAAATAAAGCTAAACTATAAAATGATAAACTTACCCGTCATATTAACGATCGTGGCATTCATAGTAATCGCATTATTTCTTGCGATACTGATACAAATGGGAAAGTATTTTAAAGAAGCGCAGGAAGCGAAAACAAAAGACCAATCCTTGGTATTAATCCAGCAGCAGGTTGATAATATGCGCTCCCAGTTGGAAACCAGCATTGATAGGCTTTCAAGCCGTGTCACTACGGAGTTGAGTCAGATAACGGGACAGGTCGGAAAGAGGTTAGATAACGCCGCCGTTACTATAGGCAATGTCCAAAGACAGCTGGGCGAGCTTGCCCAGACAAGCCTGCGCATGATGGAAATAGGAAAGGATATATCAAGCCTTCAGGAGATCTTAAGGCCGCCGAAAATGCGGGGAGGTATGGGCGAGACGCTGCTACGAAACCTCTTAGAGCAGATAATGCCTGAAAAAGATTATTATAGTTTCGAGCATTCATTTAAGAGCGGAGAGCGTGTTGACGCTGTAATTAAAATCGGAGGCAGGATGGTACCGGTCGACGCGAAGTTTCCGCTGGAAAGTTTCCGAAGGTTGATGAACTCAAAAACAGATTCTGAAAAAAACCAGAACAAAAAAGAATTTGAAAAAGATGTAATGCGTCACATAGACGTTATAGCCAATAAATATATCCTGCCCGATGAAGGCACGTACGAGTTTGCCCTTATGTATATACCGGCAGAAAACGTTTATTATGAAACTATCATAAAATATGAATTTGCCGAGGAGAGAGAAGGCATATTCGAGCACGCCCTTTCTAGAAAGGTGATACCGGTTTCGCCCAACAGTTTCTACGCGTATCTTCAGGTTATAATATTGGGTCTCAAAGGCTTAGCTATAGAAAAAAGCACCAAGGAAGTTATCGCCGCGCTGGAAAGATTGCAGGGTGATTTTTCAAAATTTTATGAGGATTTTCGGAAAGTCGGTTCGCACATAAGCGATGCGAGATCAAGTTTTGAAAAGTCTGAAAAAAAATTATTGAGACTTGGCGACAAGCTGACTCAATTAGATAATCCCGCGAAAAAGATCGAGGTATATGAGGAATAAAGTCATAGTCAATATCATAAGGGTAGCTGTGAGCTTGATCCTTGTTGCGGCATTATTTTTTATAATGCGAAAAGAACTCAAAGACGTCTTCCAGTTGCTTTTGAACGTAAACAGAACCCAGTTTGTAATCGCCGCGCTTGCCTGGGTCTTAGCTAATTTCTTTGTCTCTATAAGGTTGAAATATTTCTTAAGCGCGCAGGATATCCAGGTAACTGTAAAGGAAGTGGTGGGGCTCACGTTGATTGGATTCTTTTTTAACAATTTTTTACCGTCCTCCGTAGGTGGAGATGTCGTAAAGGCTTATTATGCCTCTAAAAAGACACAAGGCAAAACAGCCTCTTTTGTCTCTGTGTTTATGGATAGGCTTATCGGCTCATTAGCTATTGTTTCGGTGGCTATATTGGCATTTATTTTCTCAAAAGATACGCCAGGCAATAAGGTTCTCATATGGCCCATGACGGCGCTCTTCTTCACATTAATGTTTTTAATATTTGTCCTTTTTAATAAAATGGCTATGTCGAAAATCTATTCTTTGAAGCTTTTCAAGTGGGCAGAAAGACTACATTCTACCTCCTCGGCTTTTAAAAATAAAAAGATGTTGCTTGTAAAAACTTTTTTAGTTTCACTGGTAGCTCAATTCTTTGCTTTTGTAGCAGTTTATTTTCTAATAAAAGGTTTGGATGATTTTGTGCCTGTTATACGTGTAATGTTTATAATGCCTTTTATCTCGATAGCGAGCATGTTCCCGTCTTTGAATGGGTTAGGCGTTCGGGAAGGGGCTTTTGTTGTCCTTTTTAAGCCGCTTATAGGGGCGCAAAAGTCTTTTGCATTGAGCCTGTTGTGGTTATTTTTATATTTAGCCTTAAGCGTTGTAGGCGGTTTTGTATATGCGTTCGCTAGGCATGGCAAGGCCGGCGAATATGAAAAATTTATTAAGTAGCTGTTTACGTTTTGTTATTTTTTGTTTTCTAAACATAGGAGGATGAAAATGATAGATAAAGAATTGCTCAATATATTGGCTTGCCCGGCGTGCAAGGCTGATGTCAAATTGGAAGGCGATAAGATTGTATGCACAGGATGCAAGCGGCGTTATCCCATAAAGGACGATATTCCTATAATGCTGATAGATGAGGCCGAGGGCGGCCCGGGAAAATAGTATTAGGTTTTGATTCCAAAAGAGGGGGAATTATGTTAAAAATTCTTGTGATTCACGGGCCTAATTTGAACTTATTGGGTACTAGGGAAGTAGATATATACGGCAAAACGACCATTAAGGATATAAATAAAAGCTTAGAGAAAACGGCTAAGGAAGAAAACGTCGAGCTTGAAATAGAACAAACAAATCATGAAGGCGAAATCGTAAGCCTTATCGGAGGTGCAAAAGGAAAATTTGACGCTATACTGATAAATCCGGCCGCCTATACGCACACAAGCGTGGCTATACGCGACGCTGTTAGCGCCATAGACATTCCTACGGTTGAGGTTCACTTATCAAACATATACGCTCGAGAGGAATTCAGGCATACTTCATTGATAGCGCCCGCCGCGGCGGGGCAAATTTCCGGATTTGGCTTAGACAGTTATATCCTGGGGTTGAAAGCCGCTATATCGGCTATTAAAGGCAAGAATAAAAAATGAGTTTTAAGATTGAAAAGATTCGGGATATTTTAAAAGAAAAGAAGTTAGACGGTTTTCTCGTCTCAAACGCGACGAATGTGTCTTATCTTGCTGAAAGCCCTATAACCGATTCCTATCTTTTATTAACGAAAGGTAAAAATATATTATTGACGGATTTCCGCTATATCCTCGAAGCCCAAGCGCTTAAAAATTTCACAACCGAGCGGATAGATGTATCTTTTGTAGATACAATAGCGAGTGTGGCTGGAAAACTAAAATTAAAAAGAGTAGGATTCGAAGGCAGAAGCATCTCTTATAGTGTGTATGTTAAGCTCAAGAAAGCCCTTAAAAAAACGGTATTGATCGATACGTGCGATATCGTTGAAAAAATGCGTGCCGTAAAGGAAAGATCTGAAGTCGGACTGCTGCGCAAGGCAGTGAAAGTAACGGAAGAAACGTTTTTTTATATAAGAAAAACGCTAAGGTCCGGCATGACGGAAGAGGAATTAAAAAAGAGAATAGCTATTTACATTAAATCGCACAATGGGGCAGAAGAAGCCTTTTCGACTATTGTAGCAAGCGGTCCGAACGCCGCAAAACCGCACGCCAACGCAACAACGCGAAAGATAGGGCGCGGGGAGCCTATTATAATAGATTTTGGCGTGAAATTTTCAGGCTATAACTCGGACTTGACAAGGACTTTTTATTTGGGTAAAATGGACTCTAAATTTAGGAAAATATATGATATAGTCCTGAGGGCCCAGGAAGCGGCTATATCATTTATAAGGCCGGGCAGGATTGTTTCGGAACTTGACCTGGCGGGACGTGATGTTATAAAAAATGCGGGATTTGGCAAGCAATTCGGCCATGCGCTGGGACATGGCATAGGCAGAGATGTTCACGAATCCCCTAAAATCTTTAAGACCGCAAAAGGCCACCTGCTGATGGGAATGGTGCTTACAGTGGAACCGGCAGTATATATCCGCGGATGGGGCGGCGTGCGAATAGAGGATGTGGTCTTAGTTACAAAGAAAGGTTGCGAGGTATTAACAGATGCTATCTACAAGTGAATTTAAGAACGGAAAAGTTATAGTAATAGAAGGCGAGTTGTACTATATTGTCTTTTTTCAGCATATTAAACCCGGTAAGGGAGGGGCATTTGTTCGCACAAAGCTGAAAAGCATAAAGCTCGACACCGTAATAGATAGGACTTTTAAATCCGGCGAAAAATTCGAAGAAGCATTCATAGAAGAAAAAACTTTGCAATATCTTTATCATAGCGCGAAACATTATCATTTTATGGATCAAACAAATTATGAATCGCTTGATCTGGAAGAGGGGACCGTAAGCGACTGCACTCCTTATTTAAAGGAGAATATGGAGGTTATAGCCTCTTTATACAAAGGCAAGATAATAGGTGTTCGCCCGCCTATGTTCGTTGAGCTTGAAATCGCCGAAACAGAGCCGGGCGTAAAGGGTGACACTGCCAAAGGCGGCACAAAGCCGGCCAAATTGGCCACAGGGCTGAGTATCCAGGTTCCTCTATTTATAAACCCAGGAGATGTGATAAAAATCGATACGCGGACAGGAGAGTACGTAGGAAGAGTTTAATTTTGAACCAAGGAGTTTAAAGTGAATATAAAAGAGATAATAGAAATGATAAAGCTCATGAACGAGAACAACCTAACCGAATTTGAAATGGAAAAAGAAGGTGAGCGCGTACATCTTAAAAAAGAATCGAAACAGCAAATGGTCACGCATATTAAGGAAGTGATGCCTCATGTCGAACTTGTGCCGGCAGCCAAAGAGGCGTCCAAGGCAGGTAAAGAACCTCAAAAGAACGTAATAGAGATAAAGGCGCCCATGGTCGGCACGTTTTATAGATCCCCGGCTCCCGACGCCACTCCGTTTGTTGAAGTCGGAATGGATATAACTGTCGGGCAGGTCGTATGTATAATCGAAGCCATGAAGTTGATGAATGAAATCAAATCAGAAGTAAGGGGTAAGGTTGTTGACATCCCTGTAGATAATGCGCAGCCGATCGAATTCGGCCATACGCTTTTTTTAATAGAACCTGCACAATAAAAAATGTTCTCAAAAATTTTAATTGCAAATAGAGGCGAAATAGCGGTAAGGATAATACGAGCCTGCAAAGATATGGGCATAAAAACGGTAGCGGTCTATTCCGAGGCCGATAGATCTTCTTTCCATCTCCAGCTGGCCGATGAAGCCGTCTGTATAGGTCCCGCAGCAAGCGACGCCAGTTATTTAAACATACCTAGCATAATAAGCGCAGCAGAGATTACAGATGTTGAAGCTATACATCCTGGTTATGGGTTTTTAGCCGAAGATGCCCACTTTGCCGAGATCTGCGAGTCATGTCAGATAAAATTTATAGGCCCAAGGCCAAGAACCATTCGTTTAATGGGTGATAAGATAAAGGCGAAAGAAACAGCCAAGAAGGCAGGCTTGCCTGTAATGCCCGGCAGCAGCGCAGTTATAAAAAATAAAGAAGAAGCCTTGAAGGTAGCCCATCAAATAGGATATCCCGTAATCATAAAGGCCGTGGCAGGCGGCGGCGGCAGGGGAATGAGGATAAGCCACAATGATGTTACGCTGATAGGAAGCCTTCTCACGGCCCAGAGAGAAGCTGAAGCTGCTTTTGGGAACGGGGAAGTTTATATAGAAAAATATATTGAAAAACTGCGCCATATAGAAGTTCAGATATTGGGAGATGAGCACGGCCATATAATTCATTTAGGGGAAAGGGACTGCACCATCCAAAGGCGTCACCAGAAACTCATTGAGGAATCTCCGGCGTATGGAATCTCATCAAAACTGCGCAAGAAAATGGGCGAGGCTGCCGTAAAGGCCGGCAAGGCCGTTGACTATACGAGCGCCGGCACTATCGAATTTCTCGTGGACAATAAAGAACGGTTCTATTTTATGGAAATGAATACGCGAATTCAGGTAGAGCATCCGGTTACAGAAATGGTAACAGGGCTTGATCTGGTAAAACTGCAGATAAGTATTGCCGCCGGAGAAAAATTAAAGATCAAACAGGATGATGTTGAATTAAAAGGCAGCGCTATAGAATGCAGGGTTAATGCAGAAGACCCGGACAAGGATTTTATACCATCTCCCGGAAAGCTTCTCGAGTTTCATATGCCAAGCGGCCCGGGTGTTAGAGTCGATACTCACGCGTATACGAATTACGAAGTATCGCCTTATTACGACTCTATGATAGCCAAGATCATAACTTACGGAAAAGACAGGGCAGAGGCAATTCGCATAATGCAGAGGGCGCTGGACGAAGTTCTCATAGGTCCCATAAAAAGCACGGTGTCTTTTTCTAAGCGCATACTCGCTAACCAACTTTTCTTAAAAGGGCAGCATTCTACGGATTTTGTCGAAAAGATGCTTGAGAAGAAAAAAGAGCAGGTACCAACCGTAAAATAATTATAAGCCATGATGCGAAAAGAAGAAAAGACAGAACTAGGGTTTATCAAAATACATAACGATGTTATAGGCACTATCGCATCCTTGGCCGCGTGCGAGATCGAAGGTGTAGCCAGGACGGGCGAGAAGGCAGCTAAGAATATATTTGATCTTATAAAAAAGAAACACAAAAAAGGCGTAAAAGTAGAGAGTCTAAATGAAAATGATGTAAAATTGACAATAGATATTGTAGTAAAATATGGAACTAACATTCCCCACATGGCTGCGCGCGTGCAGGAGAATGTGCGCAAAAACGTTGAGAAGATGACAGGGCTTGCCCTATCAGAAGTGAATTTAAACATACAGGGAGTCGCATTTCCCGATAAGGAAAGTCTGGAAACAATATATAAGACTGAATCAAAGCAGGAGGTCAAAAGATGAAAATATTAGAAGGATTCGCCATTATTTTTTATACAATTGTTTGCCTGGCGCTAGGGTTCGCCTTAGTTGTATTAGCGTTTAATACCCTTCCCATTGAATCCGTGGAAAATATGCTGGGAACTATTTATACAAACCCAAATACCAGGTTCATGATGGGCGGAATCGGTATAGGGGTGATTTTGATAGGACTTGTTATAGCCCAGATCACATCCGGCAAAATTCAAAGGGAAAGGACAATAGCTTTTGAAAATCCTGACGGGCCGGTAGTTATTTCGCTTTCCGCCGTAGAGGACCTTATAAAAAGGATCGTTCACCAGATCCCTGAAATAAAGGATTTAAAACCAAGCGTAGCGGCGACCAAGAAAGGCGTGAACGTCGTCAATAGGGTAATCTTATTCTCCGGCGCGAACATACCCGAGGTTACCGAAAAGATGCAGAGCATGATTAAGCTGAAGGTGCAAGAAATGCTAGGCATCGAAGAGCCGGTAATCGTGAAGGTGCACGTTACCAAGATAAGCGCCCAGACAAAACAGCAGGAGAAGCGAAGGGACGATAAGGAAAACATGCCCCAGGTTTTTAAGGGTATTGAATATGGGACAGACTAATTCAAAATAAAAGGAGAGTTGTGAGATGGCGAAGCGAATAGGAATATTGACAGGCGGCGGGGATTGCCCGGGTTTAAATCCGGTCATTCGCGCGGTTGTGAGAAAAGGCATACTTGACGGCTACGAAATTTTAGGTATAAAAAATGGATGGAAAGGATTGATAGAAAACGACGTAATTCCGCTTGATATGCAGGCTGTTTCAGGCATACTACCGAAAGGCGGTACGATTTTAGGCACCAGCAGAACCAATCCTTATAAGAAGGAAGGCGACGTTAAAAAGGCGATAGATAATTACAATAAGAACGCTTTATCGGCCCTGATCGCGATCGGGGGCGAAGATACCCTGGGTGTTGCCAGAAAGCTAATTAAAGACGGGCTTAAGATTGTGGGAGTCCCGAAGACGATAGATAACGATCTATCAGGTACGGATTATACGTTCGGCTTTGACACCGCGGTGAATATAGCCACAGAGGCCATAGACAGACTCCATACTACAGCCGAAAGCCATCACAGGATAATAGTCGCAGAAGTTATGGGCAGGCATGCGGGATGGATCGCCGTTCATGCCGGAATAGCCGGCGGAGCGGATATAATTTTAATACCTGAGCTCCCGATAGATATAAATGAAGTATGCGGGATAATCAAAAAAAGGCATTCGCGAGGCAAAACTTTTAGCATAGTAGTCGTTGCGGAAGGAGCAAAGCTAAAAGAAGGCGACATGGTAACGCAGGATAGAAAAACCGATGCATTCGGGCATGTGCGGTTAGGCGGCATAGGAGAAATCTTAAGCGAGGAAATTGAAAAGAGGACCGGCTATGAAACGCGCGTTACCGTATTCGGTCATATACAAAGAGGGGGTACTCCTTCGGCCTTTGACCGTGTCTTAGGAACTAGGTTCGGCGTCCGCGCCGTAGGGCTTGTAAATGAGGGTAAATTTGGTTTCATGGTCAGTTTAAAAGGCAATGAGATCGTAAGCATTCCGATAGAGGAAGCCGTGAAGGAATTAAAAACCGTCGACATGAAACTTTACGAAATAGCAAAAATATTTTTTGGATAGAAAAAAACATGGAAAATAAAATAAAAAAAATACTTTTAGAAAGCGCTAAACTTAGCGCAACACTGGCAAACGATCCTAAGGTGAGCAGGGTGATAGGTAAAATCACTCAGGATATAGTTAAGAGCCTTAGAAACGGCGGCAAGGTAATTGTTTTCGGAAACGGCGGAAGCGCTGCCGATAGTCAGCACTTTGCGTGTGAACTCATAGGAAGATTTAAAAGACAGAGGCGTTCAATCCCTGCGATCGCATTAACAACTAATGCAGCTACTTTAACGGCCATAGCTAACGACTACAACTTCAACGCTATTTTTTCAAGACAGGTTTGCGGTCTGGGCAAGAGAGGTGATGTCGCTATCGGGATCTCAACAAGCGGTAATTCACAAAACGTATTGGAAGCTATTAAAAAAGCCAACAAGCTTAAGCTGGTGACTGTAGGTATTACAGGAAAGAGCGGCGGAAAATTAAAACCCTTATGCAAACACGCGTTGTGCGTCCCGTCTTCAGATGTTCCTCGCATCCAAGAACTCCATGCGATAGCAATTCACGTAATAGCGGAGCTCGTAGAAGAATTCTGCCAGTAAAGGCATATCATGATTTCACATATTAAAAAGCATGAAGCGCTGAAGAAAATTGTCGAAAAATCCAAAAAAGAAGGCAAGAAGGTAGTCTTTACAAACGGATGTTTCGATATTCTCCATCCGGGCCATATAAATTATTTAAGACGTGCCAGACAACTAGGGGATTTGCTAGTTATAGGATTGAATAGCGATAGTTCTGTAAGAAAATTGAAGGGCAAAGGGAGGCCTATTCTGCCTCAAGATAAAAGGGCAGAACTTTTAGCGAGCCTGAGATTCGTCGACTTTGTGGCTATATTCAACGAAGGCACGCCAATAAACCTGATAAAAAAAATAAAACCCGATATATTAGTAAAGGGCGCGGACTGGCAGGCAAAAGATATTGTAGGCAAAGATTTTGTAGAGTCTTACGGCGGGGCGGTAAAGCGCCTTTCCTACATAAAAGGTTATTCCACGACAGCTATCATAAAGAATATCTGCAAGGATTTCCATCAGTGAAGAATATATGGAGAGCCATAGACGCAAATTTTAACAGAATTCGCGAAGGTCTTAGGGTTTCGGAAGAAGTTACGCGGTTCGTCTGGGATGATAAAGCATTGACGAAGCGTTTGAAGAGCGCGCGACAGCGCATTCAGGGCATATATAAAGAAATCCCAAACATCTCGAAAATTATAGCAACTTCGAGAAATAGCCAAGACGATATTGGTAAGAAAAGTTCATTTGCGGAAATGAGAAGAGGTAGTGCAAACGAGATATTCTACGCCAACATTCAGAGGTCAAAAGAATCTGCACGGGTTTTGGAGGAATTTTTAAAATTAATAGACGCTCGCCTATCCGATCGGTGTAAGAGTTTAAGATTTTATTTATATGAAATCGAAAAACGTGCGCTTGCTAAACGCCGGATTTAGGCTTAAAAGGAATATATGACGCAGCTAATATTTGCGAAAAAGAAAAAAATTACGCCCTTAATGAAAAGAGTTGCCGATAAGGAACATGTTGATCCGGAATTTGTTATGGACAAGATTTCGAAGGGCCGGATTGTCATACCGAATAATGCAAAACATGATGTAATCCTGCCTTGCGGTATCGGTGAAGGCCTAAAGACTAAAGTAAATGCCAATATCGGAACTTCGCCCGAGAATATTAATCTTGGTGAGGAAGTAAAGAAACTGAATATGGCCGTTATGCACGGCTCGGATACAGTGATGGATTTATCTATAGGGGGGGATTTGACTAAAATACGCAGGAAACTTTTAAAGTATTCAAAAGTTCCGTTCGGCACTGTTCCTATATATGAAATCGCCGTTAAGTCGATATGCGAAAAAGGCTCGATTAGAAAAATCAACATAAATGATATATTGGCCGTATTGAAAGAGCAGGCTAGAGACGGTGTGGACTTCTTTACGATACATGCCGGCCTGACTTATGATACAATTATGAATTTGCAAGAGGAAGGTAGGGTTATTGATATCGTGAGCAGGGGCGGAGCCTTTTTGGCCGAATGGATGACCGCAAATGATGCCGAAAACCCTTTTTACGAATCTTTCGATGATATTCTGGAAATAGCCGAACAATGGGATGTGACTTTAAGCCTCGGTGACGGCATGCGCCCTGGTTCAATAATAGACGCCACAGATGCGGTCCAGATCCAGGAGCTGATGACCTTAGGGCAGTTGGCCCGGAGGGCAAATAACCACGGAGTTCAGGTAATAATAGAAGGCCCAGGCCACGTTCCGATAAATCAAGTAGAGATCAATGTTGAGTTGGAAAAAGAATTATGCGACGGCAGGCCGTTTTACGTTTTAGGGCCTATTGTGACCGATGTAGCATCAGGGTATGACCATATAGCCGCCGCGATCGGAGGGGCCTTAGCTGCGGCAAAGGGCGCTGACTTTTTATGTTATGTCACGCCGGCAGAGCATTTGCGCCTGCCGTCAATCAAAGATGTAAAGGACGGGGTTATAGCAGCAAGGATCGCCGCTCATGCCGCTGATATCGCTAAAAGCGTAAACTCAAATTCGTTATGGGACAGGAAAATGTCAGAAGCGCGCAAGAAGAGAGACTGGAACAAGCAAATAGCTCTTTCTATTGATCCTCGGAACGCTAAAGAGTCGCGGCTTAAATCAATGCCGAAAAAAAGCGATGTATGCACAATGTGCGGCGATTTCTGTTCCATGAAACTTGTCGAAAATGCTTTAAAAAAGTCGAAACACATAAAAAATTCGTTATATTAAATAAGGAGGCTTGAAAAAAGTGAGCGTACTCGTAGTTGGTTCCATGGCTTTAGACTCGGTAGAGACACCCTTTGGAAAGCGCGACGATATACTCGGGGGCTCAGCCACATATTTTTCGCTTAGTGCCCGCTTTTTTGCAAGGGTTAGCCTGGTAGCGGTGGTGGGTCAGGATTTTCCAAGGAAGCACATCAAGCTCCTGGAAAATCATGATATAAACATCGAAGGCCTTAAGGTAGAAACTGGGAAGACTTTCAGATGGGGAGGCAAGTACGGGTATGATTTGAATGTAGCCAATACCATATACACCCATCTTAACGTGTTTGAGACTTTTTCTCCGGAGATCCCCTCCAGCTATAAGGACATAAAATATGTGTTCCTGGCCAATATAGATCCGGATTTACAACAGAAAGTTTTGAGCCAGATGCGGAACCCCAAGTTAGTCGCCTGCGATACGATGAATTATTGGATAGAGAATAAGCGCAAGCCGCTTCTCGACCTGATCAAGTCGGTCGATATCCTTTTCTTAAACGATGGAGAGGCCAGGGAGCTTACAGGCGAGTTAAATCTGTTAAAAGCCATTTCCTGGATTTTTAAACGCGGGCCCAAGATGGTAGTGATAAAAAAAGGCGAGCACGGGTCTATATTTGCCACAAAAGACTTCACCTTTTGCATCCCGGCATTTCCTATAGAAGATATTTATGATCCTACAGGTGCAGGCGATACCTTTGCCGGCGGTTTTTTAGGATGCTTAAATAAATATAACAAAATTACCGAAGGAACGCTAAGGAAGGCCGTAGCTTACGGGACAATAATGGCGTCTTTTGCAGTAGAAAGCTTCGGACCGGAACGGTTACTTAAATTGACGAATAAGGAAGTAGAATCCCGGTATAGAGATTTTCAAAGATTGACAAGGTTTTAGTTCTATAATAAGTTTTTGACAGCGGGTGTAATTCAATGGTAGAATATCAGCTTCCCAAGCTGACTGCGTGGGTTCGATTCCCATCACCCGCTCCAGTGAATGGGAATAAAGTGCAGGGAATCGAAGTGAACGAGCGCCGAGCGAATAGCGAGGAAAAGCGCATACATGCAATTTCGCAGAAGTTAGCGTCAGCGAGTGAGCGGCCGACCCGAACACCCTGGCGAACGTAGTGAGCCGGGTGAGGGCGCCGATTCCCATCACCCGCTCCAGTGAATGGGAATAAAGTGCAGGGAATCGAAGTGAACGAGCGCCGAGCGGACGCGAGGAAAAACCCGCCTGCGCTAGAAGAAATTTATATTTTATGAAAGTTTATTTGAACGCAATAATATATTTTTTAACCACATATATCTTAATAGCGCTTTCAGGCTGCGCGACAACTTCGGGAACAACCATATCTGCTCCGCCAGGAGTCCCCGGAATCTACCACCAGATACAAAGAAATGAGACCCTGTGGTGCATTTCCCAACAATATGGCATAGATATGAAGGAGATTATGAAGGTAAACAAGCTTAGGGATGCTACAAACGTTAAGGCAGGCCAGTTGATTTTAATCCCGTCTATCAGACAAAGATCGCAAAGCGCTCATCTGTTCACAAAAGGAGAATCGTTTATATGGCCTGTCAGGGGAGAGATTATCTCATCCTTTGGTTTGTTGGTTGATGGCGCGAAAAACAAGGGGATAGATATAGCCGCCCAGGAAGGTGCTAACGTTATTGCGGCGCGAAGTGGCACAGTCAGTTTTTGTGACGATAAAGTCAAAGGATTCGGCAAAACTATAATCTTAGATCACAACGATGGGTATTCTACGGTATATGCATATAACTCGGATATTTTGGTTAAACCCGGCGATTACGTCAACAGGGGTAATACAATAGCGAAGATAGGTAGGACGGGGCGCGCGAAGGCTGCGTCATTGCACTTTGAAATAAGAAAAAAGCATAAGCCAGAGAACCCGTCTTATTTTCTTCCTTAAAAATAGTTATAACATAACATGCCAGAAGAAAAGATTATCACAAAAGAATTTTTTGGAAGGACAGAGGTCCTGTCATTATTAGACAAAAGGGTGCTGGCCTTAAAAGATGGCTTCAGGCAAAATATAGCCATAACCGGCCAGCGCCTGGCAGGCAAAACGCATCTTCTCCACAATTTTCTCGATAGACTGAAAGACCCTTCAGTATTGCCTATATATATCGAAGCGATCGGCGAACCCTTCGAGACGTTTGCCGTGCGGTTCATGGGCACGCTATTATATGCATTCCTTAAAATAAAAAAAGAAGAAGCCCGCGAAGATTTCGAATATCTTATAGAAGCTTCCAGGAAATATTTGCCTCAAACGGTTAAAACCATGCTGGAAATAAAATGCCATCTCAGCAAAAGAGATTTTAATAAAGCATACTTTGACATTTTAAACCTCACATCCATAGTTAAGAAGGAAGCCGGGGTGAGATGTGTCGTGATTTTCGATGAATTTCAAAACTTAAGCCTTCTGGGCTTGAAGGAACCATTCAAATATTTTGGCAAAGTAATAATGATCCAAAAAGATACTATGTATATAATTTCAAGCTCCGATAAATCGGCTATAAAGCGCATATTGTCGGAGGAATTATCTTTACTATTCGGAAATTTTGAGATAGTAGAACTTAAAGGCTTTGATTTTAATTCCAGTAAGGAATTTTTAGATAAGAAGCTTATAACTTTTACCCTGAATAATGATTTAAAAAGCTTTCTGATCACACTTACCGATGGAAATCCGTTTTATATGGATCTTTTGTGCTCCAAGCTGCGCGAATTAGCTATAATTTCGTCTACGAATAATTTAACTACGGATCTTACAGTTAATGCTATAGAAGACCTATTTTTCAATCCAAAGGGAACCGCAAATCAATATTTTTCCAATTTGATTAATAATATAGGCTTAAATACTGCTACCATAGACGTGCTCGTAACGATTGCCAAGGGAGTTCATACGTTAAAGGGCGTAAAAGAGGCATTAAAAATAACTCTAACAGATGCGTCTGGAAGGTTAAAAAAACTGATCGAGTTAAATATAATATTAAAAAACGGCTCATTTTATTTCTTTGCCGATAAGGGATTTCTATTTTGGATTAAAGAAGTTTATAACAGAAAGCAAACTAGTCTTATATCAAGTGCCATTATACGCTCCGAACAATTTAAATCAAATATGCACTCGTATATTGACAAATTCGTATTTGAATTGAGAAAAGACTTCACACAAAGGGTTTCCGAGCTTTTCACAAAGTTTAATGATGAAATAGTCGAAGCTGATACCAAGAAACACAGGCTTCCCAAATTTAAAAAAGTGGACTTCATAAAATTGAATAAAAGCAGTTCATTATTATTGGCGTATAAGCAAAACAAACTATGGGCATGTTTTTTAAAAGAAGGCACTATGCTCGAGGACGATATCAGATTTTTTGTAGGATATATAAAACAGTCAAAACTAATGATCGCGAATAAAATATTAATAGCGATGGACGGGATCGATATAAATGCCGCGTTAATCGCTAAAGAGAATAAGATATGGATTTGGAACCTAAAAAATCTTAATATCGTGATGGATGTGTATAATCAAGACAAAATAATAAGGTACAGATAGAACATGAGAGTGGGTGTCATTTCGGATACGCATATGCCAAAAGCAGCCGATACTCTGCCGGAAGCTATTTATAAAGATTTTAAAGGAGTGGATCTTATACTCCACGCAGGAGACCTGACCGAACTAAGCCTTTTAGATGAGCTTAATAAGATAGCCCCTACAGAAGCCGTTTCAGGCAATATGGATTCGTGGAAGGTGTGCAATAAGCTTCCTACGAAAAAGGTAGTGAAGGCCTTGAATTTCAAGATAGGCTTGATACACGGCTGGGGCGCGCCCGATAAGATAACAGATGTCATAAGCAAAGAGTTTGATGATGTGGATGTGATTGTATTTGGGCATTCCCACGAACCTATGAATGAAAAAATAGGAAAAATATTATACTTCAACCCAGGGAGTCCGACTGATAAAGTCTTCGCCCCTTATAATTCTTATGGCATATTGGATATAGATAAGACAGTAAAAGGAAAAATTATAAAACTTAATTAATAAATATGAAAAAAGACATACCCATATTTAAAATAGAAGGCAAAACGCTTCCGGAGGTGTGGGAGAAGGCTGTTGTAGAGGTCTGGAATAGCGGCATAGATATAAAAACCGAATACGACAAAAAAGAAGATCCGCCTAGCAAAGACGCTACAATGATAATGGTGGTCAATGAACCTATGTCCGAACCAAGGATACACAGGGCCTTTCCTGGAGGCCTAGAAGACCTTGAAATATATAGGCAGGAAGTGGTAGATGGGATCCACGATCACTGGATAAAACCCGAAGAGGGCAAATGGACCTACACGTATCATAAGAGACTTTTTGAATACGATATAGAAGGGGAGAACATAAAGCAGGTAGATTATATAATCAACAAACTTTCAGAAGTGCCTTACTCCAGAAGAGCCCAGGCCATAACATGGAATCCCAAGCTTGACATACCGACAGAAGACCCGCCGTGCCTGCAAAGAATATGGTGCCGCCTAATAAAAGACGGAAGCGATTTTAGGTTGAACATGAATACCCATTGGCGCTCAAGGGACGCTTATAAGGCCAGTTTTATGAACATATTTGCCCTAACGGATTTGCAAAGGTTCATAGCGGACAGCATCGCCTTGCGTATTAAAAAAAAGGTGGAGGTGGGAAGGTATGTCGATATCACCGACAGCTTCCATATATACGGAAGCTATAAAGTCGAATTCGAAAATTTCTTAGAGACCATCAAGAAAAGGAGCTTTGAAGAAAGGACTTGGGATACCGAATTTGCGAGACCATTTTTTGAAGATGCAAAAAAGAAAATCCTATCAGAAAAAAACAAATGATGCATTTACGCGTAGAGATTTAGAAAGAAGAGAAGAAGAAACGCTCGCTTCCTACGCCATGAAGAGTAAAGACTCAAAAGGGCGGACCCACAAGGAGGAAGAGCATGAATATAGGACATGCTATCAAAGAGATAAAGACCGCATAATACATTCGACCGCCTTCAGAAGGTTGGAATATAAAACTCAAGTATTTGTGAATTACGAAGGCGATCATTACAGGACCCGCCTCACACACACCCTAGAAGTAGCTCAAATAGCCAGGACGATCGCGCGAATTCTTCGGCTAAATGAAGATTTGACCGAAGCGATAGCGCTCGCGCATGATTTGGGGCATACCCCGTTCGGCCATTCGGGAGAAGATGTTTTGAACCGCATAATGAAGCGCTACGGAGGTTTTAATCACAACGTTCAAGGGGTAAGGGTTGTGGACATTTTAGAAGATAAGTATCCGCAGTTCCCGGGATTAAATCTGACATATGAGGTGAGGGAAGGTATAATAAAGCATAAAACGCTTTTTGACCAGTTGTCCGTGCCGGTCCCTTTCAAGAAAAAAGAGCCGCCGCTTTTGGAGGCGCAGGTTGTAGACGTAGCGGATGAAATAGCTTACGATAACCATGACTTGGATGACGGCCTGGCCAGTGGGCTTATAAATGAAAAAACATTAATTAAAGAAATTAAAATGTGGAACGATGTCTACCAGAAGGTGGAATCAAATTTTCCGAAGGCCAGTCATCAGATCAAGAGATCGCAGGCCATACGCTTCCTTATAAATGCCCAGGTTATGGATGTGATTATCGAGGCGTCAAGAAACATAAAAAGGTGCCATTTGCAATCTCCGAGCGATGTGCGAAAGGTGCCCGAAAGGCTCGTAAGATTCAGCAAGAATATGAAAAACATCAAAAAGCCTTTGAGAAAATTTTTGCTTGATAAATTATATCACCATTACAGAGTGGTAAGAATGTCAAATAAGGCAGATCGTTTTATTAGCGAATTATTCAAAATATATTTAGACAAACCAGAACAGCTTCCTCCGACGACCCACGCCAGGCTCAAGAATGAGGCAACGCATAGGGTTATATGTGATTATATTGCAGGCATGACAGACCGGTACGCGTTGGACGAGTACAAAAAGCTCTTTGAGCCTTATGAGAAGGTTTAACGTTTCGTTGACAAATGACGCATTAAAGAATATAATTAGCTCAAAACGGATACAACATGAATGATGATCAATTTATCTATGAAAAACTCGTCAGCAGCGAAATATTGCGCCACGAAAAACAGATCTTAGGGAGCTTTTTTAAGTCTCCCATATGGTATATTACGCGCGATATCCCGAATAGGTTCAGCCTTACTAAAAATATAATATTGCAGTGCAAGCATTCCACGAGATCATGGGCTGACAACAGGAAGGCTGTCGCCTGTATAATGAAGAATTTAAACGAGGCAAAACGCCTTAAAAATATCCAGAAATTCCAATGTCTACCGTCTTCCTATGGGTTTGTATTACCTTTGGCGCAAGGTGATAAGGTCTACGGATATATTATATTATGCCATGCCGACAAGGAAATTTCCGAGGCCTATGCGCAACTATTCAAGGTATCTTTGGATACCTTGATAAAGGAA
Organism: Candidatus Aquitaenariimonas noxiae; assembly: GCA_002780005.1. Classification (GTDB taxonomy): domain Bacteria; phylum Omnitrophota; class Gorgyraeia; order Aquitaenariimonadales; family Aquitaenariimonadaceae; genus Aquitaenariimonas; species Aquitaenariimonas noxiae. The sequence goes on from PEWV01000062.1 coordinate 23,509, forward strand.
ATTCAAAAAGAATTAGAACTGACAAAACTTTACGACACAATACGCCCCCGGGCCATAGCCCTTTCAACTATACATACAATTCACAGATTAATCAACTCTACGTTGGATTTAGATGAACTGCTGCCTCGTATAGCCAGGCTTTCCATTCAGGTCATGAGGGCTAATAGGTGCTCTATAAAGCTATTGGATAGAAAGAAAAAGGCACTTATCCCTAAGACAACCGTGGACTTGCGGAAGAATAAAAGAATAAGGCTAAAAAAATTACCAGTAGGTAAAGGCGTTCCAGGCAGGACCGCAAAATTAGGCAAGTCAATACGTGGTAAGAATTATATTTCAGTTCCGCTAATAGATGAAGATATGATAGGTGTTATTACAGTGTACGACAAGGTAAATCAAACCTCATTTAATGAATTTGACCAGGAGATATTGACTACGCTTGCGGAACAGGCAGTCATAGCCATAAAAAATGCCCAGTTCTACAAAGAACAGCAGGATGTCATAGTTGGCAGCGTTAAATCGCTGGCGATGCTCATGGGCGCGCGCACACCTCACGCGCATAAGTATTTCAAAATTATATCACGCCTTACCATAGAAGTCGGCCGTCAAATGGGGATGGACGACGAAGAGCTAAGGAGCTTGGAAGTGGCGAGTTTATTGCATGACGCTGGAGAGGTATCCGTTCCGGACGGCATTCTAGCCAAGCCTGCGGAGTTAACGGGTGAAGAGTACGCGTTAGTAAAAGAGCATCCGGCGAAAGGAGCTAAAATAATAGAACCTTTAAAAGCGCTGAAGCCGGCAATACCTATTATTCTACATCATCATGAAAAATATGACGGCAGCGGTTATCCGAAAGGGTTAAAAGGGGATAATATTCCTCTCGGCGCCAGGATAATGGCTGTCATAGGCGCCTTCGAGGCCATGGTTGCCTTGAGGCCTTATAGGCAAAATGCCAGGTCTGTGGATGAAGCGATAGAGGAGATAAAGAAAAATAGCGGAACGCAGTTTGATCCCAAGATTGTTAATGTTTTTGTTAAAGTAGTAAATAAACCTGGTATAAGAAAATTGTTAAAAGAAGCAGATGAGGTGAGCCGATGAAATTAGATTTGGATAAACTATTCAAGTCAGATGTTCATAAAAGAATTATCCTATTTTTTCACGAGAACCAAGGCAGCATAGATACGCCCCGAGGGGTTGCGACATGGACAGGCTACCAAAGGAACATTGTGAAGAAAGCTCTTACCGAACTTGCAAAGGTGGGTGTATTAGTCGCCCATCCGGTTCCTTCCACTACGGGCTATAGTTATACGTGCGAAGAAAGTATAATAAAAGGAGTGGATAAAAAACTTAAAGAACTAAAAAGGAGACCAAGGTGAGATATTTTACAAAAGGTTTATTTATGATCGTTCTTTCAGTATGTCTTCTTTCTTTAATAGGTTGCGCTACGCCTCCCAAAAAAGAAGAGATAAGCGAAAAAGATACCATTATACAAAATCTAGATGAAGAGAATGCGGTCCTTCGCAGGGAAATGGATAGACTGACTAAGGAAAATCAATTGCTGACCGAAGAAAAGCTCAAAATCGACGAAGAGTTGAGGGTTATTAAAGAAGATTTAAATAAAAAGAAATCCGAAGAAAGTACGATAAAGTAAGCACCATAAAATTGATTACGAGCCAAAAAGCATTTAATATCAAAAATGAAACAATTTTTTGCAATCATTACATCTTTATTTATAGCGCTTCTTATAATTCTGCTTTTAGCCATGTTATTTCCCCAGACTATTCTAAATTTATACCTCAAGCATATTGAAAAAAGCCTGAATATAGATATTAGTTTTTCGTCTAAACAGGTATCATTAGTAAAAGCATGGCACTTTAAAGATGTTAAAATTTCAAGCAAAGCAGGATATGTCGTAAACGCAAAAGACCTGTTTCTGTATCCGCCATTTTTCTCAGTTCGAAAAGGGGAGATTTACATAAATTGCGACGCAAAAGAGCTCGGTTTTCATAAAGATATGCCGGTCATTGATTCCGTATTCAACCTTATTTCCCTGGAGTCATTTGGCAACATAACGTTTGATGACGTAAAGGCAAAAATCGCTCTTAAGCAAAGCAAAATGGACATAAATAACTTGGAGGCCGTTGGTAAGGATATAAAAATATTTGGGAGAAATACTACGGATATAAAAGGCGGGGCCATAGATTGCAATCTGAAATTTTTGTTCTCCAAAAACATAACAGATGATATTGGTGACACGGTAAAGGTCGTTTTATTGAAAAAAGAAGATGATTCATGGATGGGCATAGATGTCGAAGTGAAAGGCGATTATAAGCGGCCAATCTTAAATTTGAAGAGCGATTTCCTGAATCTCCGTATAAAGGGTATCGGTGTGGCGAAGTGAAAGAAGATATTTTAAAAGATTTAAATCCAGAACAGCATAAGGCTGTCACTACGCTCGACGGACCCATCTTAATAGTTGCCGGTGCCGGTACGGGAAAAACAAAGGTTATAACCCATCGCATTGCACATTTAATCAAATCATTCCCTCATTTAAACCCTTCTAATTTTCTAGCGGTTACATTTTCAAAAAAGGCCTCGGAAGAAATGCTTACCCGGGTAGAGGATCTAATCGGCGAGCACAAGGATGAGCTTTGGATATCCACATTTCATTCATTTTGCCACCGCATTTTAAAGGACCGCTCGCTGGATATAGGGCTCCCGAGAAATTTTCGTCTATTAGACAGAACCGGGCAGTCGATATTCTTTAAGGGCATCATACCGGATCTGGACCTCAAATATTATCTCAATTTAGCTGATCCTTTCAGTCCGATAAATGATTTTGTAAGATTTATTTCTAGGTGCAAAGATGACCTGATCTCTCCTGAGGAATACCTAAAATATGTAAATGGCATAAAAGACAAGGAGGAAAAGGCATCTAAAAAAGAAATGGCCAAGATCTACGTAGAATATGAAAAGAGAATGCGAGAAACCAATTGCCTCGACTTCGGTGACCTCCTTATTTTTACCATAAAGTTATTTAAGAGTAAACCATCCATTCTTGCCGAATATGAGGGTCAATTTCATTATATTCTGGTAGATGAGTTCCAGGATACCAATATAGCCCAGATAGAATTATTGTCGATGCTTTCAGAAAAGCGAAAGAACATATGCGTAGTCGGAGATGACGACCAGGCTATTTATAGATTTAGAGGAGCGAGTTACGCTAGTTTTATAAAGTTTAAGGAAAAGTTTCCCGACCTTATATCGCTAAAACTGACGCAAAATTATCGGTCTACAAAAAAAATCTTATGCGCAAGCGAAACACTTATAAAAAACAATAACCCAGATAGGTATGACCCGCAGAAAAACCTATGGACGACTAATAGCGAAGGCGCAGTAGTGGATATTGTTGCGACCAACGATTACGATAGCGAAGCACAGGTAGTAGTTGATGCCATAAAAAAGATTTGCAAAAAGGAAAAGGACTATTCAAGGATAGCCGTTCTTTACCGGGCGCATAGCCATAACGAAGAACTTTTGAAGAGGCTGAAATTCGAGGATATACCGTATAATATCGCAGGACCAGCCGGCCTGTTAGAACGGGACGAAATAAAAGATATAGTGGCTATTTTAGCGGTATTGAATGACCCCAGGGACAGTATTAGCTTATTTCGTGTTTTAAGCATAAAACGCTTTGGTATAGATTTAGATGAGATTATAGAATTAAACAAGAAGGCGAGAGATGAAAAGAAACTGCTTTACGATATCATAAAAGACCTGGAGATAAAAAAAATTATTAAAAAAGAAACTGTAACCAAGCTAGAAGAATTTAACAACCTTCTTAAGCACTTGATATCCTTGTCGAACAAGGTCGACATAGAAAACCTGTTTTACGAAATCATGGAAAAGACAGGATATGTAAAAGATCTTGTTATAGATCTGAATAGGGAAAACGAGCTCAAGCTGTCTAATATCGGAAGATTTTACAGATTTATAAATAATTATATTCAGCAAAACGAAAAAGTTATGCTCTTTGCCTTTATTGCGTATCTATACGCTTATATAGAGGCAGGCGGCGATATGGCGGAATCGAGCGAAGCCCCCGAGAATGAAAACGGTGTGCGTCTCATGACTATACATCAGGCAAAAGGCCTAGAGTTCTCTTATGTTTTTATTATAAGCCTTGTGCAGAATCGTTTTCCAACTAGGCAAAGGCCTGATGCGATACCATTTCCCGTTCAGCTAATGAAAGAAGAATTGCCGAAAGGCAATTTCCATCTTCAGGAGGAAAGGCGTCTTTTCTATGTGGCATTGACAAGGGCAAAGGAAAAAGTTTTCATCTCGACAGTAAATAAGCCGTATCATAAAGAGTCGGTTTTTTTAAACGAGATTCTTTCCGAAGGCTCTAGCAATTGCGTTAAAAAAGTTTATGCCGAATACGATAAAGAAGAATTGGGATACAAGGTTAAGTTAGGCCTTTCGAAAAAAGATCTTGTCATACTTGAGTCAAAACAGAGGATTATGCAGGCGATAGATGAGTTAGAAAAAAGAAAATCTTTCGATGAGGGTCTGGCAGACAACATATTCGAGCGTATAAAAAAGGAATATTATAAATTAACGGGACGTCTAAAGAGCGCAAAAAAAGACAATACGGAAGAAAAATTACAGCTTGAGAAAACATTTATCCCGTTGCCTGAGGAATTAAGATTGAGCTATACGCAGATAGACACGTTTATCAATTGCCCCTTGAAGTACAAATTCCATTATATTTATACAATTCCTACAAGACCTGCGGCGTCATTAAGGTTCGGTTCCGACATGCACGATACCTTAGAAGATTTTTATATACAGATCAAAGGCGGGCGCACACCGACCCTTGACGATCTGTATAAAATCTACCTAAGCCACTGGAACTCTTTAGGCTATGTAAATAAAACTCAGGAAATGCAGTACCAGAAAAGCGGATTTGAAATATTGAAAAAGTTTTACGATACTAATAAAGGCCACCTATTACCCCCCCTATATATCGAAGAGGAGTTTTTGATAAAAATAGGAGATTGCTATTTTACGGGATATATTGATAGGGTAGATGAGCTTTCAGACGGCGGAGTTGAGATAATAGATTACAAAACGGGAACCCCTAAAACCAAGGCCTTCGTTGATAAAAGCATGCAGCTGGATTTATACGCCATAGCCTGCAGGGAGATCTTAAAACTCGAACCAAAAGTTTTAAGTTTTTATTTTTTGACAAACAACGAAAAAGTTTCAACCGTGTGTAATCCCGAAGAGTTAGAGGATACAAAAGAATTTATAGCTTCAACCGCAGTCCAGATAAGATCGCAGAACTTCCAGCCAAATCCAGGCAGAAGATGCCGATGGTGCGATTATAGAATAATCTGTCCCGCTGCGCAGCTATAAGACCTATTTCATAATAAGATGGTCTAAAGGTGTTTTAATTAAGCTTGTCCTGTCAAAATTTATGATGTATAATCAATGCAATTGTTGGTTCTGGATAGACTTGAAAATTTAAATAGAAGTGCTATAATAATACTCAATTAAAAGGAAAAAAAGATGGATATTAATAATAACAACGGAGAGCAGAAAGAACTGTTTGAAGAATTCGAAAAGCCTCAAAGCAGTATAGAAAAGATTCGGCAAAAATATATACCGCAGAAGCAACATTTCATTACTATTTCGTTAGAAAAGGTAGTACTTGTTCTGATCGCGCTTATAATCGTCGTGGTGTTTTTTTTCTCTTTAGGTGTTGAAAGAGGTAAACACCTTGCCAAAGGAGATTTTACGACGCCGCGGGCGGTTATAGATATTGCGAAGGCAAGTGCGGCTCTAGACAAAAAAAACGAGATAACTACACCGCAAGATCCGCGTCTTTCGCAAATCGAAACGGATAAAAAAGAAATCACAAAGAAAGAAGCCGATAAAAAAGCGATTGAGAAAAAAGAGGAGAACTTGGCCGCAGGGGCTCCTGCGGCAAGCGTATCGGCGAAATACACGATCCAAATAGCAACCCTTCGAGATCAAGCTTCAGCGGTCAAAGAAGCAGATGTCTTAAAAAAAGGCGGATTATATTCGTTCATAATACCAAAAGGTGGCCTGTTTGCAGTATGCGTTGGAAAATTTAATACTACTAAAGAGGCTAAATCAACTTTGGATAAGCTAAAGAAACAGTACAAAGATTGTTTTGTGAGAAATGTAGGCGTAAATTAAAACCTCCTGTTTTATTAAGGGGGCGGGCGTAGTTATGATGCTTCAAATAAGAGGAGGAACATAATGTCACAGCATCCAAGTTTAAGGTCTGGAAAAAGCCAAAAGCAGCACAGGTCGGTCCTTAAGAGGTACGAAAGGCTAAAGCACCTGAAAGAAAAAGAATTATGGGACGAAGATAAGAACAAAATTTTTGGTTTGCCTAAAGTTAAAATGTTAAAATTCAGAGTGAAGAAGGAAAAAGCCGCAGTTGAGGAAACAGCGGCTGAAGGAGCAGCGGCCGCAACTGCAGTACCAGCAGGTACAGCACCGGACGCCGCAGCAAAGACTAAAGCCCCTGCGCCTGAAATGAAGGAAAAGGCTGCTCCGAAGAAGGAGAAGAAATGATAAGCTTTGAAGATTTCAAAAAATTAGAAATAAAAATAGCGGAAATAAAAGACGTTAAGCTGCACCCCAATGCCGACAAGCTCTACGTCATTACTATAGACGTAGGCGGACTTCAGAAAGAAATCATAGCCGGAATAAAAGAATTTTATAGTCAAAGCGAGCTTATAGGCAAGAAGGTAGTCGTGCTTAATAACTTGGAACCCGTTAAGATAAGAGGGGTTGAGTCTTCCGCCATGCTATTAGTCGCCAAAGACGCCAAAACCTTAGGCATCCTTATTCCTGACAGATCTGTCGATGTCGGAAGCCCTGTGTCGTGAGAATTGTAACGCCACAGCAAATCCGCCAAATAGATAATATTGCGATAGGTATTTATGGAATTGCGAGTGTTACCTTAATGGAAAACGCGGGCTCTGTTGTGGCAGATGTTGTGAGAGAGACCTTAAGTCACAAAAGAGATGAAAAAATTTGTGTACTTTGCGGAAAAGGAAATAACGGCGGCGACGGTTTAGTAACAGGTAGACATCTTCTAAAGAGCAGATTTAAAACAGACACATTTCTATTAGCAAAACCTCAAGAACTGGCTTCAGACGCAAGATTTAACCTAGAGCTAATGAAGTCAGAAAACTATAAAGTTAATGCTATAACCAACTCAAACGAATTCAATAGATTTATTAAAAACTTTAAATATAGCATAGTCGTAGACGCTATATTGGGCACGGGCTATTCCGGCGCTAGCATATCAGAGCCGCTAAAAAGCGTCATTTCTTTTGTAAATAAGACTATGGCCAAAATAATTTCAATTGATATTCCTTCCGGACTAAACGGCCTGTCCGGCAAGGTTAGGAACGCGGCTGTGAAAAGTACGATTACGGTTACGCTAGGGCTTGCAAAGAGAGGATTTTACCTAAATGCCGGCCCGGCGCATAGCGGGAGGGTGATTGTAAGGAATATCGGTTTCCCGAGAGAACTTTTAAATAGTAAGACAATATGAAAAAGATCAAACTAAATCTAAACTCAAGAAGTTATTTTATCTATATAGGCAGAAACGCCCTTAACTCCTTAGGAGGTATTTTGGACGGGCTTAATATAGGTTCTGATGCCTTTGTGATAACGAACGATAAGATAAAACGGCTTCATAGCGGCAAATTAGAAAAAGTACTTAAAAAATCAGGCTACTCTGTAAAATATAAAATGATACAGGATTCTGAAAGGGCAAAGGCAGCCTCCGTATGCATCGAGATATTAAATAAGATCGCTCTATATGACAGGAAAAAAAGAGTCTTCATAATAGCGTTCGGCGGAGGCGTGATTGGGGATACGGCAGGTTTTGTTGCAAGCGTATATCGGAGGGGCGTGCCGTATATACAAATACCGACAACATTGCTTTCGCAGCTTGACTCAGCTATAGGAGGGAAGGTCGCTATAGATCTGGCTGTCGGTAAGAACCTCGCAGGTTCGTTTTATCAACCAAGGGCGGTATTGTCAGACATATCATTGCTTGAAAGCTTACCGTTCCCAGAGATCAGGAACGGATTGGCCGAGGCTGTCAAGTACGGCATAATAAAAGACCCGGCACTTTTTACATATCTAGAAAAAAACTATAAAAAGGCATTTAAATTTGACCCGGACTTCCTTGCGCGTGTAATATGCAAGTGCAGCAAGATAAAGGCCGGCGCTGTCGAGAAAGACGAGAGAGATAAGAAAGATATACGCATAATGCTAAACTACGGCCACACCATAGGGCATGCTATAGAATCCGCAGGAAACTATAAAACTTATGTTCACGGAGAAGCTGTCGGGATCGGCATGCTTGTCGAGGCATTATTGTCTTATAAACTAGACTTAATTACTGAGCAGAATCTCTTGCGTATCGAAAGAGTCCTCGAAAACATGGGATTGCCGACTCGAATAAAGAACTTGAACCTTTCTAAAATACTCAAAGCGCAAGACCATGATAAAAAAATAATAAGCGGCGTAAACCGTTTTGTATTACCGACAAAAATAGGTTCTTTTAAGGTGTGTGAAAATATTCCAAGATCCTTGATCGAGGCCTCATTGAAAGAGAGGACTGCTTGATGATAGAAGAACTTAGCGTAGGAAGCTCCTCGAAAGTCGATGCTATAGACATAACGGCCCGTGTCGCGAGTATCGTAAATAAGGGTAAGGTGAAAGATGGGGTTTGCCGCTTGTTTATCCCGCATACAACTGCCGGGATACTCATAAACGAACATGCTGATCCTAGCGTAATAGAAGATATTTTGATGGAACTGAACAAGGCAATCCCCGCAGAAGATGGTTATTCGCACGCCGAAGGCAACTCGAGCGCTCATATTAAATCAAGCCTTATCGGCCACAGCCTAGATGTTTTTATAGAAGACGGCAACTTGAAGCTAGGGACGTGGCAAGGAATATTTTTTTGTGAATTCGACGGGCCGAGAAAAAGAAAAATTTGGATAAAAGTTTCTTCGGATCATTAAAGGAGGTGATTATCACGAATACGGTTATAAGAAAATTTGAACCCAATGACGAAAAACAAGTTAAAGAACTTATATTATCGATCCTGTCTAACGAGTACCCTTTTGATAAAAAGGCTTATTCCGATAGCGATCTGAATAATATTGCGGGCACTTATTCGGGAGAGCGGGACATGTTCCTAGTATTAGACATGGATGGCAGCGTTATAGGCACTGTGGGGGTTAAGGAAGAAAGTACTGATGCCGCCTTAATCCGCAGGTTGTTCGTGTTAGGCATGCATAGAGGGAAAGGGTACGGTAAGAAGCTGATAGAAGAGGCTATAACGTACTGCGCATCGAAGAATTACAAACATATTGTTTTTCAAGGAACAAACCGAATGGTCCAAGCAATTGAGCTCTGCAAAAAAAGAGGTTTTAAGGAAAAAGAGCATATAGATATGGGCGGATTTTCTATATATAAATTTGTGCTCGATTTGTAGAGTTGTAAGGATGGGTTCTATTTTTTTAAGTTGAGGACTATTTCGCTATTGTTGAACAAGAGCGTCACTTTATTCTTTTCTATTCGAATAATTTTTGCATCACCTACCATATCGCCTTCTTCCAAAATATCATTATTTATAACTGCGAACGACCGCTTACCGCCCCCAAATACAATACCGCTTAAATCAAATGCCTCATAATTAAAATCTTTCTTTGCAGCCGGTTTATTTTCGATAATTGGCGCAGCTGGTTCTTCTTTTATCCTAACAGTGTCTGTATTATTTTCAGTATTTTTCACGGCCGCATCATATGCTATCGTAGCAGCTTGTTTATTCACTCCCGAACTCCTACTTTTTAGTATGACAAAGCCGGCGAATGTAAGCAGGATAAGAATAATTACTAAAGTAGCGAGATAAGAAATGTTTTTATTCGCCTTAATTTTGGGTGTTGGCGTTCCAGGCTCGATCGCAGGGCCTAATAAATTGGGCTTCCCGGGCTCCTTTCTCTTTGATTGAGAATTTATTTCATGGGCTTTTCTTAGTGCCTCGCTTATAATGCTCATTCGGTTATTCCTTCTATTTCTCTTATGCTCTTTTTGATCATATCCAAGGAAATTAATTTAGCTTCCAATACATAGCCCAATAAAAGGGCTTTGTCGCATACAAGATTTATTAAACGCGGTATTCCCCTGGAATATTTATATATTTCTTTAAGGGCGTCGTCGGAAAAGACTATGGAGCCATTGAATCCGGCCACATTCAATCTATGATATATATATTTTTCTATTTCTTCCTCATCCAATGGGTATATGTGATAACGAATGCCTATCCTTTGCTTGAGCTGTTCCAGTTCGGGCGAGCGAAGCTTTTCCCTCAACTGCGGCTGGCCGACCAATATTATCTGAAACAGTTTTTCCTTTTCCGTTTCTAGGTTCGATAACATGCGTATCTTTTCAAGAAGCTCAAGACTTATATTCTGCGCCTCGTCTAATATGAGTATCACATTATTATCTACTTCTAATTGCTCGATCAAGAAATCGTTCAATCTTTTAAGGAGAGATAGTTTATTGTTTTTATTATCGATGTGCAATCCAAAATCTTCCGCGATGGCCTGTAGAAGCTGCAGTTCGGAAAGGTTAGGGTTTAATATAAAGGCTGTTTTGATCTTTTTATCAAGCTGATTTAAGAGGACCCTGCAAAGTGTAGTTTTTCCCGTCCCGATCTCGCCGGTTATTTCCAAAAATCCTTTTTTTTCTTTTATGCCGTATATCAGGTGAGAAAAAGCTTCTTTATGCCTTCGGCTCATAAAGAAAAAGCTAGGATCGCTTGTTACATTAAATGGATTTTCTTTTAATCCGTAAAAAGATAGGTACATTTTTCCCTCGGCCTTATGATACACCCAACGAAGATTTGTGTAAAGAATTTTTTATTGCTATTTATATGTATATATCATATACTATAAAAAACCTGTTAACGAAGGGGAGAAAAAATGTGGAACGGTATGGATGGCCGGCGGTTTCCAAGGGCTAATTATAAATGCGCGATTCTTATAAAAAGAAGGCTTCTTTCCAGAAACATCAATACACATACGGAAAATATCGGCATAGGCGGTATCTGCGTAGTTTTAGATAGAAAGCTGAATTCTTCCGAAGAAGTCGATCTCAAGCTCATGCTCGACAATAACTTACCCGCTATCGAATGTAAAGGGAAAGTGGTATGGGAAGTAAAAAGAGAGCTTCCCACTAAAAAGGTTCTTTATGATATAGGCATCGAGTTCGCAAACATTAAAGAAGATAACGTCTCTCGCATAGAGAAAGTAGTGGAGGATATTACAAAAAGCTCAGCAAAAAAGGTTTCGGGTGCCAAAATAAGGCGCACGCCTTGATTTGCCATATGGATAGTGTAAAATATTTTGGACGGTTTTAATCTTAAAAGTTCTTTGAAATGTAAATAAAAAAGGTATATCCTCACGGTTATTG
>PEWV01000006.1 GCA_002780005.1 Candidatus Aquitaenariimonas noxiae
TTGCCTCTCATAATCCACCTCCGTTTTGGGATAGCTATACTACCATAATTCTCTTTGGAAGTGGTACAGTTTTAGGGGAGGGGGTCAGCATAAGTATAAATAAATGTAGACTACATGATATTTGACAATAGGTTTAAGCTCCCAGTTTCCTTTGGTTTTTATATATTTGATCAATGGAGAATTTTTAGTGAAAAATTCTTTTTTTGAAATTAAAACTTCTTCTGGTATAAGCGATGTTGTTAGATTAACAATGGTTGGCATCAATATCCTATAAATCCATGGCTTTTCGGCCGTTCGGTCTAGCATTCCAAACAATGTATATGTAGGTATGCTATTATTACAAGGCGGCATCTTGCCATAAGAACCTACTCCCCACTTTCCCATAAATGAATTCAATATGATCAAGGCTACTATTAAATATATGAGTACTGTGGACGATCTCCTGCATAAGTTTTTGATCCTGCCTCCGCCCTGTCTGAGAATGATCCTGATACAACTTATAAGCAAGAGTACGCAAATACTATTAAATTGAAAAAAAGATAAACTTGCCCTCTCCAGATAATATTCTACAGGAGGAGGCATCTCAAGGTTTTTATTAATTACCTTATTCAAAACCCCGATGCTATTTCCATTGTACATAGCAATAATAAGCTTCTGACTGAATAAAGTATATAATCCCCAGCCTGTTAGCATGCAAAGAAATATGCCTATCATAATGACAATAACTATTTTATTCAACCCGTTTTGGTTTTGGATCATAATAAATTCACCGGAACATCTTTAAATTATAATATGTCTGAAGTTGGGATAAGTCAATCAAAAAGGCGCGATAATCACATTTTCCTCGCTTTTTGTTAAACAATGCTATAGAATCGTTCTAAACAGGAGCCTTTTATCATCAGAAAGGAGGGATGACTCATGGCGCAGGAAAAAAACGATAAAAAATCTGAAGTCCTTATGTCAAAAGATCCGAGACCGGTGTGCCCCGGGCCGGAAGGAAAAAAGTCGAACAAGGTCAAGATCTTTGTTATTCTGGCATTTGTGATTTGGGGAGCGTTAGTCAGCGCGGCAATATATTATTCGACGAGGTGATAAAACATCTACGTATTTTTTCTGTTGACAAGCATATAGCTCGATATGTTGGTATCTAAGCGTAAAAAAATAGGTGCTATAACCGTATTATTAATTATTTCCTTCGCCTATTTATGCCACCACCAAAACCAAAAATGCAGCGCGTTAAAAAAACCTGCCGATCAACTTGAAGCCTTAAGATCCCTGCCATATGTAAGTTCCACAAACGAAAAGATTGAAAATACTATTTCTGGCGTAACGGCTTATAATTCTGAGAAAGCATTTAATGGATATAATCTCTATACCGATTATAGCAGACGCGCTTATTTAATAGACATGCACGGTAAAATAGCGCATGAATGGTTATTCCCTTTCGAGGGTAGGTGGGAGCATTTGGTGCTTCTTAAAAATGGGCAGATAATAGCTATATGCGTGGGAAAGTGCATAATTAAACTTAATATTGACTCTGAAGTGCTGTGGGCGTACACGCTAAATGTCAATCATGATATAGTAATGCCGGCAGAAAATACCTTTATTGTACCCTTTTCGGAGAACAGCATACTATATAATTCAAGGAGGGTCCACTTCGATAGCTTATTATGGTTTTCTGAAAATGGGGAGATCGTCGAAAAGTGGTCAACCTTTAAAAATTTAGGGAAGCTTAAAAAACTACATTCCAAAACATTGTTAGATGAGAGGGCATATGTTAAAGCGACAGGAATTGCTAGAATAGACAGGCGCATCGAGAAGGCCTTGGATGATATAAGGGCTCTTTACCTTTCGATCGAGAACCTTATTAAGGGAGAGGTTATCCATAGCAAACTGGATCCTTTCGAGTATGCCAGGGAAGAAGATATCTCTAAACTCAAAATGAGAAAGGTCGAGTTCAGAACAGGAATTACAAAACTCATAAGAAGATCTTTAGGCATCGCGACATATTACGAGTATTATCATTTAAATTCTATACACCTTGTTCCCGACACTCAATTGGGGAGAAAGGATGACCGATTCAAAAAGGGAAATTATATAATTTGTCTTCGAAATGTGAGCCTGATAGCCATTTTGGACCGGGAATCGAAAGAAATCGTCTGGAGCTGGGGTGCAAAAGAGCTGGACTGGCCTCATGCGCCAAGCATGACTTATGAAGGCACGATCCTTGTTTTTGATAACGGGACCCATAGAAAATACTCAAGGGTATTAGAAATAAACCCTCTTACCGGTAAGATAGTCTGGGAATATAAAACAAATCCTCCGCAAAGCTTCTTTTCGGATTGCTGGGGGTATTGCCAACGCCTTCCTAATGGGAATACCCTCATTTGCGATTCGGGAAAAGGACGGGTTTTTGAAATTACGAAAGAGAATGAGCTTGTGTGGGAATTTTTCAATCCCTTTGCTGAAAACGGAAACCGTAAAAAAATCTATCGGATGATAAGAATTCCTAAAGAGTACGCAAAGGAGTGCTTAGGGCTGTCCGATTAGTTTTCGGGGACGGTTCTGAATCCAATCTCAGATATGTCCCCTTTATTTTGTATTGCGAACAGCGTATAGCGATTAGCATTTAGTAAAAAATATCTTACCACCCAAGTAATGAACCTGACAAGTAAATATAACGGGTAAACAATAAAAGCTATCCTAACCCCCGCTCCGTAAAGCAAAGCGGAAATAACATTGTCAAAATAAGGAAACGGGTTCTTTAAGCCTATTCCGGAAAAATATTCGAAGTGATGCCCTGCGGGGACACCTATCCATACCATGGCAACACTTATTACCATAAAACAAATTGCAATAAATCCTTCTCTTGCTATGATTTTTTTGATCTCTTTATCCGTTCAATATTCAGTAACTTGGGGACGGTTTCCTATTTGATTTTAGGTCACTTTCCCGATTGCGTTAGAAACTGTCTGTAAATTAGTATGGGATGATTTTAGGTCACTTTCCCGATTGCGTTAGAAACTGTCTGTAAATTAGTAAATTAGGTCTTGTCCCTGGGGACAGGTTTGAGATTGGTTAAGGGACAGGTCTGGGATTACCGCCGTACCTGTCCCTGTGTGTTACCTGTCCCTGTGTGTATTTTAAAATCCTTTTTCGGGTTCTCATCCCTTGCACGAATTTTGCGAGGTTACCTTTGGATCACCTTTCAGAAAGGGGGGAATATTAAGGGGGGAAATCTTGGGTTTCCCCCCTTAACATTTTTTGGGCGCGAGCCCCGCCCTAGTGTAACTCTTTGCGGGTCGTAGGCAGATGCGACCTTTATTCATTTAGGCATCTGCCAGAGACCAAAAAATGGCGGGGACGATGGGATTCGAACCCACGATCGCGTGATCGACAGTCACGGGTCTTAAACCAGGCTAAACGACGTCCCCGGGAAATGGCTTATGGCATATAGCAAATAGCAAATGGTTACTTGTTATTAGCCTCTATTAAGTACTAGGTAATAAGTTTAAAAGAGCGACTCACGACGCACGACTGAACTACTAATTTCAGTTTATCAGTGCGAGGTAACTGCTTAATCTCTATCTCGCGCCTTCGAGCTGAAGATTCATCTTTAAAGAGCTTTTTATAGACGAGTTTTACAGGCCTTCTCGGGCTTGTATACCTGCAAGCCGAACCTTGATCGTGTTTCTTTAACCGCTTTTCAAGGTCTTTTGTAATGCCTGTATATAAAGAGCCGCCTTTACATTGTAGTATGTATAAGGTCCAATTTACCATGGTATGTGAATTCTATGTATTGTTCTACTTCGCTCTCAACGCTGTAAACCATGGTATGAGCTTCGTAGAAACATTCTGCTCCACCTGTCATTCCTGCGAAGCCATGGGCGAAAGCACCATGGCGAAGCAGAATGGTGGGCGGGATAGGAGTCGAACCTATGACCTCTTCCTTGTAAGGGAAACGTTCTAGCCAGCTGAACTACCCGCCCTGAAAAAATCTGCGGCTCGGGGCTTATTAGAGTCATGGCTTGCAAAGAACGCCCTCCGCACCCTATATTAAAGAGCTCAAGGGAAAATAATTATACGCTAAATCACGGTTTATGTCAACCAGGCAAAAGATTATTGTTTAACAAGCTTCTTGGAGCCGGGTTTTGTTATTCGAAGCCCTTTTTTGCATAAAGGGCAGGCTTCTTTCGCGAAAGTGGGCACATCTAATTTAAGAAGGCTCTTGAATTTCACGCCGAAATCCATCCTTTTTCCGCTCCTATCGATTATGCAGCCGACACCTACCAGTTTGGCCTTGTTCTCCTTCACGACCTCTATTACCTCGCGCACAGAACCTGAAGTTGTGATAACGTCTTCGACCGCCAAGACCTTGTCGCCTGGGTTGAGCTCAAATCCCCGGCGAAGGACCATTTTTTCATCTTTCCGCTCGGTAAAAAGCGACCTCGCACCAAGCCACCTTGCCGTCTCATACGAAACCACTACCCCGCCTATGGCAGGGGCTATGACAACTGTCGGTTTTTCTTTTTTGAAATATCCTGCCAACTCCCTGCATAGCTTTTCAGAATACTTGGGATATTGCAGGACCTTTGCGCATTGCAGATATTTATCGCTGTGTAAACCACTTGAGAGCTCGAAATGCCCTTCAAGCATTGCGCCTGTTTTCTTGAACATACCCGCTACGTCACTTTTTTTTGGCATCCTCTATCTCCTTTAAAATGCCTATCGTCGCGGCTCTTGGATTTTTGGCCTCTATTATAGGCCTCCCTACAACTATGTAACTGGCCCCGTTCCGGATAGCGTCTTTTGGCGTCACGATCCTTTTCTGGTCGTCTTTTGCTGCACCGCTCGGTCGTATTCCAGGTGTTATTATAATAAAATTTTTGCCTGTTACTTTCCGGATATGTTTTGCCTCCGCGGCAGAGGCAACAATCCCGTCAAGGCCTTGCTTTTTGGCGAGTTTTGCAAGAGAGATGACTTCTTTTTTTAAATCTCTACTTATTCCAACACCTCTCAAGTCTTTATTATCCATGCTTGTCAGAACTGTTACCCCGACTATTTTGACCTTTCTCGTATTGAACTTTCGGGCTGAGCGCATGGCTGACTCTGCGGCTTCTTTCAGCATGAGTGAACCTCCTAAGGTGTGAACTGTCAGCATAAAAACGCCTAATTGCGCGGCTGATTCGACTGAGCCTGAAACCGTATTCGGAATGTCGTGAAATTTCAAATCCAAGAACACCTCGCCGCCTTTTTTGTGAATAGCCTTTATTATCTCGGGCCCGCAAGAGGTGAACAGTTTGCTGCCTACTTTGAATATCTTCACGTGAGGGTAAAGAATATCAACTATCCTCTTCGCCTCATCGAAACTTTTGACATCCAACGCTACTATTAACTTTTCTCTCACGACTACCTTTCTTTTCTTAGCACATCTTGGCGCTCTTCGGCGATTTTATCAGCACTAACGTATTTAATTATCTCATCCGACAGCTTCTTATTCCCGGCTGTTGATAAATGCCCTAATGACGCGTACATTGTTGACGGATCTTTCAAGACCTTAAATTTTTCATTCATATCTATTATATCAACATCCAGGTTTTTAACTACACTAATAATTTCTTTTTTTCTATAATACTAGTCTATCAATTGTCTGCTCGGAGTGCGATACCTCCCCCTGGAAGGTATATAGACAAAAACCATTTTGCCTTCTTTCGCAGAAATCTCGTCCCTGGCTTCATTGATAACTTTACCGAATAAGCCCACCATCTTATTTATCGATTGTTTATATTTAACAAAATCCGGCGTGCATGCATATAACAGCCCGTTTAATATTTTTCTCTTTGTAATAACAGGCTGCTTCTTTTCTGCAAGGATAGTTTCGAATCTTTCTTTTAATACTTGATCTATTAGTCTTTGCTTTTCTTTGAGATTTTATTTATACCCTTTCTCTAGATACTTTGTGAGCTCTCTCTTGGGAAACAACTCATTGCCTAGGTCCGCAAGGTCGTTACCTTCATAATATAACCAAAATAGATAGCCGATCTTTTTTCCTTGAAGATACTCTTTAATTACCGCGAGTTCGGTTAAAGGCCCGTTACCGCCATTACCTAAATTAATGGTCGAAGAGAATCGTTCCCTGATCGGCACCGTATATGTTTCGTTGTCTCGATGGATAGCGTCCAGGCAAAAAGAATCTCCCACTAAAACAACTTCTATGCGTTCATTGTCCCAAATGCCCTCCGGGTTGCGAAAACCATATTCATCGCTTTTGTATACGGGATAGTATCCGCACTCATTGTACCCGATAATCTTCGCATTACTGATACCTGTTAAGGGCAATATCTTGTCTCCCGTATTTATTTTAATTTCTTCGAATGAAGCAGGGAAGGTCGGATAACAATTTTTCTCTTGTTGCATAAGGTTTTTTATAAACTCTTTTGTGGTATCTGACTTTTTAAATACTACGAGACCCTTGCTTATATAGAACAGAAAGAACCCGGTACCTTCGATTATAAAGAAGCATAATACGGTAAGGATTGTTCCTTTTAACGCTTTACGCTTTGCATCTTTATTTTGCCCAAGCATGCAAAGTAAATACATCAAAAGAGGCAGCGAGAAAATAAAGAAAACTGTTTCTACTTTCCTCGTTGCTATAGTGCTTCCGATATACCCGACTATAAAATCTAAGTCGGATAATATAAATATCAAAACACACACTAACAGCAGGATGTTTTCTTTATTATAAGAATGCTTTTGCGGAGTATTCATTAATCTATATGAAAATTATATGCATCATGGGAAAATGCGGTTCTTTTGCGCTTCAAATTTATGATCGTCCGGAAAAACTATTGCGAGCGTCGGTTCATAGATCTCTCTTTCGATCTGGCCGGCTAAGCTCTTTGCGGCCTCGGCCTCATCGTGCTTGAAACAATCCGCGTCAAGCTCCGAATGAAGCTTCAAATATTCTCCTGAATCCGTAAAGAAAATATTATTGAACGTTTCTTCCATTTGCGCTCTGTGGGGCGTTCTCTTGTCCATGTCGTGCACGAACGCTACCACGACATTTTTATATTTATCCAATATTTTTTTTGCGAGATCAACGGCCTCTTTTCCTTTGGGGCCGTCCATGAGAATGGCTACGCGCTCGTTTTTCAGTTTTTTGACCAATGCCGGCATAAGCTTTACGCTGTTCCCGTAAAGGAGTTCTACATTCTTATAAGGGGCCAGGCTCTCCTTCGCGAACTTATCATCGGCCCCTATGAACCATTTTGCCTTTTCCCAGTCTATACTTATTATCCTAAGAGGTCTATCTTTAAAATATTTCGCGAGTATACCTGTGCTGTACCCACGCGCCCTTCCCGATTCAACTATAGCGCTCACACCTAATTCCTCACACAAAGAACAGATCGCGAGCATTTCACTATTCAAGATCCCGCGTTCTTCATATTTACAAAGAATACTGCGGAATTTATCAAGCTGCCTAGCCGCGGCAGACATAACTAGTTGGTCGATATAAGGTTTTTGTGGCATCAGCTGCGCTCCGCAAGGGACCCTGTAAGCTGTTTCATCCCGTTTATATTATTCTTTGATAAATATTTCTTAATATCGCGTATTATTTCTATTCCTAAATTCGGATTTATAAAACTACCTGTGCCTACAGCTACGGCGCTTGCTCCCGCTATTATGAACTCTATCGCGTCCTCACCCGACATTATACCTCCCATGCCTATAATTGGTATCTTCACCTTTTTAGACACGTCCCAGACCATTCTTAAGGCGATCGGTTTTATGGCCGGCCCGCTCAGGCCTCCTGTAACATTGCCCAGCTTTGGTTCTCTTTTCTTTATATCGATCGCCATGCCGAAAAATGTATTAACCAGGCTAATGGCGTCCGCACCGGCGCGTTCGGCTGATCTCGCTATCTCGCTTATATTTGTGACATTGGGGGTCAGCTTCGCTATAATTGTTTTGTCGGTCATTTCTCTTACCTGGCATACGACATCATATGTGGCGTCGGCGTTCTGGGCGAAGAGCCTTTTGTTGGTTAAATTAGGGCAGGAAAGGTTCAACTCTATCCCCGCTACTTCTTCTCTTTCAGCTAAATTCCCGGCGAGTTCTTTAAATTCGCCGGCCGTATCACCTGATATGCTCACAATTATCGGTATTCTTAACTTTTTTAAGGAGGGGATGGATTCTATTAAAAAGGCATTTAATCCTTTATTCTGCAAACCTATCGCGTTCAAGAGACCAGCGTAAGTCTCGCACGTTCTCGGCAGGGGGTTGCCCTCCCGGGGCCTTAGCGTGATCGTTTTGGTTACGATCGCACCAAATTGTTTTATATCGATCAATTCTTTGGTCACTTCGTTATATTCGTAAGTCCCTGAAGCGACCATCACAGGATTTTCCATCCCGATCTTTCCTATCTGAACGGACATGCCTGGCGATCTTCTTTTATGTTTCTTCACCATTCTATTTCTCCGAGGTCAAATACCGGGCCATCTTTGCAAATCCTTTTATAGCCTTTCTTGGTTTTAACAACACAGCCGTAGCAATTGCCCATGCCGCAGGCCATATGCTCTTCAAATGAACCGTAGGACTCTATTTTATTCGCTGCGGCGATTTTCGCTATTTCTTCGAGCATGGGAGAAGGGCCGCAGGCGTAAAGCGTAGCATTTAGCGTATAGCGATTAGCGTTTAGTAAGCCTTTTAGCGCATCCGTTACGAAACCTTTTTTGCCTTTTGAGCCATCATCTGTCGAGATTTTAACATCACATCCTAAGCTTCTAAACTCTTTTTCGCAAAGTAAGTTTTTTTTATTCTTCGCGCCTATGAGAACTATAACTTTTCTATGGTCTGTGGTCTGTCGTCTGTGGACTAATCTCTCCGCAAGAAATAGCATAGGCGCCACGCCCATACCTCCCGCGACTATTATGGAAGTTCGCCGTTCGCTGTTCGCCGTTCGCTGTTCGAACCCATTGCCCAAAGGCCCTATAATATCGAGGGCATCTCCTGACTTCTTGTCGCTTAAAAGAACCGTCGCCTTTCCTATTGTTTGGTAAAGAATTTCGATATTACCTTTTTTGTCAACGTTGTGTACGCTGAACGGCCTCCTCAAGAAAGGGTCCAGGCTCTTATTGCCGCATCGCACCTGGAAAAATTGCCCGGGTTTGATTTTTTTCGCGGCTGCAGGACAGGCTAAAGTCATTCTGTAATAATTCGGTCCTGCTTTTATGTTGGATAAAATTTTTACCTTTGCCTGTATCATTTAGGCTCTTTCATCTCCTTGTGATACGCTTGAATAGGTTTTACGTCCAGCTTTTCCTTCTTAATAAGATTCTCGATGCCGTTGACAGACGCCTGGGCGCCCGAGATCGTAGTTATGAGCGGCACACTGTGAAGGATAGCGCTCGACCTTATCTTGACCTCGTCTTCCCTTGTCACCTTGCCCGCCGGGGTGTTTATTATAAGATGGACCTTTCCGTCTTTTATTAAGTCGATAATATTCGGCCTTCCCTCGTGAAGTTTTGGCAGGACCTGCACTTCTATGTCATTCTTCTTTAGGACATCTGCCGTACCCGAAGTCGCCATAAGATGGAATCCCAGGTCCCCAAGTTTTTTGGCGATAAAAACTATATTTCGCTTGTCCTGGTCTTTCACGCTTATAAAGACATTTCCTTTTTTGGGTAATATCTGGCCTGCCGCGATCTGGCTTTTAGCATAGGCCAGGCCGAAAGAGGAGTCTATCCCCATGACCTCGCCTGTAGATTTCATCTCCGGCCCAAGTATCGCGTCTACGCCGGGGAATCTTATGAAGGGGAACACGGATTCTTTGACCGCTATATGTTTTCCCTCTTTTTCCTTTGTGAATCCGAGCTCATCCAGGGTTTTACCGAGCATTACTTTGGTCGCGAGCCCTGCTAAGGGGACTCCTATTGCCTTGCTTACGAACGGGATCGTCCTGCTGGCCCTGGGGTTAACTTCGAGGATGTACACGATGTTATTTTTTACGGCGTACTGGATGTTCATCAAGCCCTTTACTTCCAGCTCCTTTGCCAGCGCGTATGTGTTCTTTCTTATAGTCTCTATTATATCTTTTCCAAGCGTGTGAGGAGGGAGGACCATCGCGCTGTCGCCCGAGTGTATGCCGGCCTCTTCTATATGCTCCATGATTCCGCCTATAACGCATTTTTTTCCGTCCGCTATGGCGTCCACGTCTACCTCGATGGCGTCTTCCAGGAATTTATCTATAAGGATCGGGCGTTCCGATGAAACCTCCATCGCCTTGCCCATAAATCGCTCGAGGCTTTCCTCATCATAAACTATTTCCATTGCCCTGCCGCCGAGCACATAAGAGGGCCTCACGATCACAGGATACCCGATCCTCGTCGCTACCTTTCTTGCCTCCTCGAACGAAACGGCTGTACCGTTTTCAGGTTGTATAAGTTTCAGCTTGTTGACTACGTGCTGGAATCTCTTCCTGTCCTCGGCCTTGTCGATGGAGTCAGGGCTCGTGCCTAAAACATGCACGCCGGCATTTGCCAGCGGTACGGCTATATTTAGCGGCGTTTGCCCGCCGAACTGGACTATTATTCCCATAGGTTTTTCTATGTCGACGATGTTTAAAACATCCTCTACTGTCAAGGGTTCGAAATACAGCTTGTCCGAGGTGTCATAATCCGTCGAAACTGTTTCCGGGTTGCAGTTAATCATGATGCTTTCTATACCCTCTTCCTTTATGGCGTAGGAGGCGTGACAACAGCAGTAATCGAATTCTATGCCCTGGCCTATCCTGTTGGGCCCTCCGCCGAGTATAAGAACTTTTTTCTTCTTTGAGGGCTTCGTCTCATTCTTAGTCTCATATGTCGAGTAATAATAAGGCTGCTTGGCGCTGAACTCACCGGCGCACGTGTCGACCAGTTTGTATGTCGGTTTTATGTTATGTTTCTTCCTGTATGAGCGCACATTTTTTTCGCTTGTATTCACGATATAGGCGAGCTGCACATCAGAGAAGCCGTCCTGTTTCGCTCTTTTTAATAGCTCCTGCGGTATTTTAAGTTTGGTTTTCACGTTTTTCCCCTTGAATTTCTTTATTTCTTCCTCGAGTTCTAAAATCTGTTTCATATTGTTTATGAACCACTTATCAATTTTTGACATTTCGTATATTTCTTGAACGGTCAGCCCGAGCTTAAGGCCGTATCTTATATAAAACAACCTTTCATCGTTCGGGACCCTTATT
Organism: Candidatus Aquitaenariimonas noxiae; assembly: GCA_002780005.1. Taxonomy (GTDB): domain Bacteria; phylum Omnitrophota; class Gorgyraeia; order Aquitaenariimonadales; family Aquitaenariimonadaceae; genus Aquitaenariimonas; species Aquitaenariimonas noxiae. Next base: position 11,237 of record PEWV01000006.1, read on the forward strand.
TTTTCGCTGATCTCGGCCATCAGGCCTGGTGTAACCGCTTTAAGCATCTGGTCTGTGATCTTATTTTTTCCGTCGGCGCCGAACCCGAACCTGCTTATCTCCGTAGACCTTATTCCTTTCTGGAACGCCTCTCTGAAATTCCTTCCTATGGACATGGCTTCGCCTACAGCTTTCATAGATGTATTTATGACTCTTTTCGCCTGGGGGAATTTCTCGAACGTGAACCTGCATATTTTAAATACGCAATAATCCACTGTGGGCTCGAAGAACGATGTCGTCTTCCCTGTTATCTGATTGAGGACCTCGGGCAGCGTGTACCCGACAGCTAATTTTGTGGCAACCCTTGCTATCGGGAATCCTGTGGCTTTGGAAGCGAGGGCTGAGCTTCTGGAAAGCCTCGGGTTCACTTCTATGATAACTATATGCCCGTTATCCGGGTTCTGCGCGAATTGGATATTCGCCCCGCCGCCTGTTATCCCGACTTTTCTTATGATCTTTTTAGATAAGTTCACGAATTGCACGTATTCCTCGGCTGTCAGGCTCTGCGACGGCGCTACGACGATACTGTCGCCGGTATGGACACCCATCGGGTCCACATTTTCCATAGAGGTGATCATTATCACGTTGTCCACGCAGTCTCTCATTACTTCAAATTCTATTTCTTTCCACCCAAGCACTGACTGCTCTACCAATACCTGGTGCACAGGGCTTATCTCAAGACCGCTCGTTAAGGATTGTTCTAATTCTTCGCTGTTGTAGGCTGTGGACCCGCCGCTTCCGCCAAGGCAATACGCGGGCCTTAAGATCAGGGGGAAGCCTATTCCCGCGCCTATCCGCATCCCTTCCTCGATGTTTGTGGCGACCCCGCTTTTCGGGACGTCTATGCCTATTTCCTGCATCGCCTTTTTGAATAATTCCCTGTCTTCGGCCCTTGATATGGCGTCCACGCTTGCTCCGATCGACTCCACGCCGTATTTTTTTAATATACCCTCTTTCATCAGGAAGAACGCGAGGTTCAGGCCCGTCTGTCCGCCCAGTGTCGGCAGGATAGCGTCGGGTTTTTCTTTTTTTATTATTTCTGTGACGGCTTCGACCGTAAGCGGTTCTATATAAGTAACGTCGGCCATGCCCGGATCGGTCATAATGGTCGCCGGGTTGCTATTCACGAGTATTGTGAAATACCCTTCTTCTCTCAAGGCCTTACACGCCTGCGACCCGGAATAATCGAATTCGCAAGCCTGCCCGATCACGATCGGGCCTGACCCTATCATCAATATCCTTTTTATATCTTTGCGTTTTGGCATGCTCGGACCTTTTCCTTTCTATCTGTCATTTCCAGAAATCGTTTGAATACTATGTTTATTTCGTCAAAACCCGGGCTTACCGGATAATACTGGGTAGAGATAAATTTTAAAGCTTTGCTTTCTATTTCCTCGATCGTATTATCATTAAGATTTCTCAAGGTGACTTTTACGCCGCGCACATTTTTTATCGAATCCCCGGAGGCGACGAATGAATGGTTCTGGACAGTAATTTCGCCTTTGTAAGAAGACGGCGCCATTACCGGATAATTGACGCCGCGATGGCCTAAATTCAATTTTTCGAGCCTGCCGCCCAGCGCAAGTGTTATTATTTCGTGCCCGAGGGAAATACCCAGGATGGGTATCTTGCCTATTAAGGGCTTTATAATATTCACAACCTTTGGTACTGATATATCCTCTTCAGGCCCGCTCGAAATGACCAGCCCATCTAACCTTAAGCTAAGGATCTTCCCGGGCTCGGTGTCATAAGGCAAGAGCGTGATGCTGCATCCCGCGTTTTTCAACTGTTTCAAGAAGCTATTTAATATCCCGAGGTCCAGGACGGCTATGTTCGGCCCGGACTGCTTCCCGGCTATTTTTGTCGTGTTTTTCACGGATATCTTTCTTATAAAATCGCGTTTCGTATTTTTTTTATACCCTTTTAACTTCTTTAAAAGCGTTTCTTTCTTCGCATCCCCGCTCGCGATCATGCCGAACATCTCGCCGCTCTCCCGAAGATGAACGGCAAGCGTTCTCGTGTCTATACCGGCAACTGCACTAACGCATTCTTTTTCCAGGAAATCTTCGAAAGAGCCCTCTGCCTGCCAGTTAGAGTATATCGGGCTATTTTCTTTTATGACTAATCCGCTTATCCAGCATTTCTTTGAGTCATAAAATTTTTTCGCTACTCCATAATTACCTATCAAGGGGTAAGTGAGAACCAATATTTTACCGGCGTTCGCTGTGTCCGTCATCATTTCCTGATATCCGACGACCGCCGTGTTCAAGATCACTTCTCCTGC
>PEWV01000044.1 GCA_002780005.1 Candidatus Aquitaenariimonas noxiae
CGTTTTTTCTTCGCCTGCTATTTTACTGATCGCCTCTACGTTACCAACGCCGTTTTGCCTCCTTTAATAAAAACATGAATTCTTTGCTAACGGCGTAGGACTGTCCAACCCTAGATTTATTCAGACGGAAAAGTTCGCTATCTGGGTCGTATAAACTGAAAATTCTCTCAACCTTTCTAATTTCACCAAAGGCGCCTTCTATTGCGCTATCTCTATACGCCTTGCCTATCCCTTTTTATGGGGCTGTCTTGATTTCAACCACTGTCCCCATCAAAAGGGCTGTTTTTTTATAATATGGGCTTCGCGTATCGCAACTAATTTGAGAAAGAACGCAACAAAGCAAAGCGAAGATGAGGATTTTTCTCATATAGCCTTGAGAAGTTTTCTAATATCCGCATAATTGTTTATCAATCTTTTCGCCATCCGAATTTTTTCTGTATCCTCGGGCCTTATTTTAACTACCCTGTCATGTATTCGGCTGGCTACCCTATAGGTATCGTCTTTACTTAAGAGAAGCGGTATTTTTGCCTTTTTCACCAAAGCCGTTATTGATTTATGCGGAATTATACCTCCGCTCAACACAAGCGCTACAACCTCAAATTCTTTTTTTTCTTTCCTAAGGTGCGAACTGACTGCCGTAAGTATGATGTCGTCCCTGTCGCCAGGGGTTATAATGAGGACCCTGCCTTTAAAATAGTTTATGGCGTCATGCGGTTTCATTGCCGCTACAATAATATTCTCCACCCGCCTATCAAGCAATTCATTTGTTCCGTATATAACCTCTCCTTTAATCTCTTCTTTTATCTGGTGTATATTTGGCATCGACAAATCTTTTATGTAGGGCAAAACGCCAAGCACCTCCATTCCTTTTCTGGTTAATCCTTTCTTCACCAGTTGACTTATTTTGCGGTATTTTTCGGGCAACACCTTATTTACAATCACGCCGGCAATTTCAACCCCCTGGCGTTCAAAAAGAGCTTGATTCAATACTAATTCGTCTATGGGCTTGCCTATGCCTCCCGAAGAGATTAGCACTACTTTCGCGTCAAGAAGTTTTGCTACATGCGCGTTTGAAAGGTCGAAACAAGAGCCTACGCCCGCATGGCCTGTTCCTTCTATTATAACCAAGTCTGCTCCGCGCGACACCTTATTGAAGGAAAGCTGTATCTTGTCTATCAAGGGTTTAATATTGGGTTTCCTTATAAAATTCTCGGTAAACCCCTTTTCAACGGCAACCGGGCTCATATCCTTTATGTTGCATCTAATATTGGCAATGTCATCTATCAATACGGAGTCTTCGTCCACCTTATAGCCCTGCTCTATGAGATACCGCTGTCCTATCGGTTTTATAAAACTTATTTTTTTAAAATATTTTTTAAGGGCGAAGATTAACCCCAGCGATACGGTAGTCTTGCCGTCGTTCTGTTGCGTAGCAGCTATAAATATGCGTTTGGGCATAGCGGTTTTTACTTTATCATTTGTGGTTCTTCAAAAAAATACGAATTATTCTTTCTTCGACTTTCGGGTGGAGCAGCACTACGAGAAGCCCTCCTATGATATTGCCTATAGTCACCGGGATGAGGTTATTAAAAATACTAAAAAAATTAGATGTGAATTCATTTTTAGCCATAAGACCAGCGGGCAGAAAATACATATTGGCAACAGAGTGTTCATAGCCTGAAGCGACGAAAGTCATAATAGGAAAGTATATACCGAATATTTTGCCGATGATTGACTTGGAAGCGATACACATAATTACGGCTAAACATACCAGCATATTGCAAAGAATCCCTCTGTATAGGGCCTCTGCAAAACTTAACTGCAACTTCGCCTCGGTAATTTTAGCGGCTACCCCGCCGAGGGCTGTTAAGTCGCCACCTTGGGTAAGCAAGCCCGAACGAAACACAAGCCAGGCGATAAATATAGACCCTAACAAATTGCCCAAATACACCACAAACCAATTACGTAAAACTTTTATTAATGAATACCTCCGATATATAAAACCTATAACCATAAGGATGTTGCCTGTGAAAAGTTCGGAGCCCGGTATAAGCACCAGCATAAGGCCTACGCTAAAAACGCTTCCTGCCAGAAACTTGGCAAATCCCGCGTCCAGCGTCCCGCCGCTTAATACGACGGTTGCGACATTGGCACCGAATGCGATATATATGCCCGCTAAAATGCCGAAAACAAACAGTTCAAAGAGCGTGGTATGGGCTTTTTGCTCGCCTACGTTTCGCAGCGTCTTTGATATTTCTAACGGCTCTAAAAAAAGTTTTTCCATCTTGCTCAGCTCCAATGTTAAATTTTTTGTTTAACCCTTCTATGCCTCTGAATATATCCCATGCAATACTGGTCCTCCCCGCTCAAAACAAGGGCGGCAGACAATACCGACATAAGCTGCTCGTCAAGAGGGTCTATCATAACGGCATCCAGCCCAGCCGCAACACACATAGCCAAAAACGTGGCATTTATAATAGACCTGTTCGGCAAGCCGTAGGATATATTGCTAAGGCCGCAAATCGTTTTTGCGTTACCAAGTTTTTTTATCATGGAAATGGAATCAAGGATTATTTTTGCCTGATCCTGGCCGCTACTGACCGGCTGGACCAGAGGATCAAAATAAATTTTTTCTTCCTCTACGCCGTGCCTTTTAGCGAATCCCAGAATCTTCTCTACCATCACTACCCTGTCGGCTGCTGTCTTGGGCATTCCGGCTTCATCCATAGTTAGGGCGACAACCGAACCGTCATATTCTTTTACAAACGGTAATATCTCATCGGCCTTCTTTTTTTCAGCCGTTATTGAATTTATTATAAGGGGCCCGTTTTTGCACAACGGCAACACCGATTTAATCGTATCGGGATTCGGGCTGTCTATACTCAAAGATAATGCGTCGGCGCTATGAACAATCCCTATGAGCCATTTCATCGTTAAAGCCTCTTTATCCAAGAGAGTCCCGCAATTTATATCGATAAAGTCTGCGCCGGCGTCTTTTTGCGAAAGAGCCTCTTTTTTTATAAAGTCCGCGTCGCCCCGCTCTATGGCGGATGCCATCGGCTTTCTGGAAGAATCTATCCTCTCGCCTATTATGATCATAACCTTTTCCTCCAGCATCCTTCCTGCAAATTGAGCCGCTAATAATAAGTTGCTAAGCGTTAATATAGGTTACTAATACTGCAATTAACGCTATCTTTAGTTAATAAAAGTTACCGTAACTTTTATTAACCTATATTAACTAACCCCATCTAAACTTCAGTCTATTAACCTTTAGTAACTTAATAATTCGCTGATTATCCGACTCGCAAGCTGTAACTGGCCTCTATCGTCTTAACTAAATTCGTAAGCATCCTATTGACCGGAACATCTATTTTTAATAGGCCTGCTTCCCTTACTATGGCCCCATTCATATAATCTATTTCTGTCTTCCGCTTTTTTAGCACATCCTGCAGCATGCTCGAAACATTGCCGCCTGTTGCATTCGCGACATCTTTTACTTT
>PEWV01000069.1 GCA_002780005.1 Candidatus Aquitaenariimonas noxiae
TCTGTGGTCAAAAAAAGTAGGTCTTCCGTGTTTTAAGTGGGTAAAAGTAAGCCTCTACCCGACGCTAATTGCTCTTTAAAAACTTGACACGTTTGCCGAAATACGTTAAAGTGTGGTTTATGGAAAAGAAAACCACCCTTAAAGACCTATGCAGCTTCCCGGGGTTCCGGGCGCTGGCGCGGACACATCCGCATCCGGACCATGCCGGGGCGGTTGTGGTTACGCTGCAGCGGCGTCAAAAAAAACGGTTTGTGGCTGCGGCATGGTTCACCGTAGCTGGTACGACACGCGCGATAAGACGGTTCGCGATCTCGACGCTTTCGGCACGGCTGTATATCTTTCGTTCGGGATCCGCCGAGTCTATTGCTCACGGTGCCAGGCCGTGAAGACCGAACAACTCTCTTGGCTTGCTCTTTCCGGCCGAGCGACCAAACGGTTCGAGGAAGCCGTGGGAAAGATGGCCCGCGAGATGCCCCTGACCGAAGTGGCGCGTCATCACCGGATCGGCTGGGATCAGGCCTGGCGCATGGAACTGGAATACATGCGGGAGCTCATTAAGAAGCATCCGCCCGCATTCAAAATCCGGGTCATCGGCGTAGACGAAATATCTGTCCGTAAAGGCCATACCTACCGCGTGGTTGTTGCCGATCTGGATGAACGACGCCCGATATGGATCGGCGGCACTGGCCGCACGAAAGAAGACATGGACATGTTCTTCGCCGAGATCGGCGTCGAACGGTCACGGAATATCGAGCTTGTGGTCATGGACATGTGGAAGGCCTTTCGGAATTCCACCAGCGAACATGCTCCTCAGGCAAGGGTTGTCTTTGATAAATTCCATGTCCTGCAGCATCTCTCCGATGCGTTGGATGAAATCCGGCGCCAGGAATACAAACGTGTCAATGAGAAAGAGCGTAAATATATCAAGGGCCAGCGTTACACCCTGTTATCACACAAAGCCAATCTTGATACCGAAGGCCGGCGTTCTTTGAAGCTATTACTTAAGGCCAATAATCGTCTGAACAAGGCGTATCTGCTTAAAGAGGCTTTCGGCCAACTGTGGGACTATCTTTATCCCGCTTCAGCCCGTAAGTTCTTCGATAACTGGAAGGCCCAGTTGCGTTGGCAAAAGCTGAAGCCTTTTGAAGAATTCGCCGCCATGATTGAGAAACACTGGGATGGCCTTGTCAGCTATTGCCATCCCGACAACAAGGTATCCCTCGGATTCATGGAGGGCTTAAACAATAAAATACGCGTTATTCAACGCAGGGCTTATGGTATCAGAAACGACGAATACCTTCGACTGAAAGTCCTGACGTCCTTTATCAAAGATGCTTAAAAACGACTCAATTTACCCACTCGAAAACCGGAAGAACCATTAATAATTAACCAAACGATAGTGTCAAAAGTAGTATGAAGGAATAATGAAAAAAACTTTAAGATAATTGAAGCAGTTGGTATGAAAAAAGTTCTTTGACAGAAGAAAAAAAGTAAGATTGAGTGAGCATGGCATTCAAGAAGGCACAATTATCCCGTAGGAGTTGCGATAATATTTGATAAGAAGTCTTAGTTTAGCGAGAATGCCGTGTTCAAGACTTTAGCCCATTTCCCCTGAAGAGTGGGGATAGGCAGCAGATCATCAAGAGGGATAGGTGATTCATAATTAAGGCTGGAATGCGGGCGGAAGAAGTTGTAGTAAGTGACAAAGAGAGTGGTCAATGCGATTGCTCCACTTTTGGAATTAAATCCGTTGGCAGCTTGTATATGGAATTTATAAGTTCTGTTGAGGCGTTCAATGAGTTGTTTAAAGGGGCGGAATTCAGTTGATTCGGAATCAAGATTTTGCAGGCCGATGACTTTTTTGTGAGAGATTTTATTAGTATCACGAGATTCATTGAGGAAGTGGATACCGGAAGGATATGAAGGGTTGCCATCGGTAATAAGGGTTGGGCATTGGTCGTCAGCAGCTGTGCGAAGGGCTTCGTTCATAGCGATCGTGGCAGGCAGGGTATCGCGGGTATCATCGATATGATAAGAAGATATTTTACGTCTGGTCGGCGTGATGAAGAAAAAAGAATAAGCGTGTTTCTCCGCGATTTTAATATACGTTTCATCATCTGCTTGAGTTGAATCGACAGGGCCTTTAAATTTTAAATTAAATTGATGGCAAAAAGGAGCGGCATAGAGGGTGTAGTTGAGGACAGTTTGATAAGAAGTTGGTAATTCAAAGACGTTTCTAAGGATAAAAGCGGTTTTCCTGGCAGAGATGCCTAAAGAGATGTGAAAAGTCAGGGCAAGGCAGAGAGTATTCATAGAATTGCGGATGTTGAAGATAAGGCCGGATTTATCAGGGGTGGAATGTTGAAGTTGCTCATTGGTGAAGTGATATTGGCGGTATTGGTAGTGGAGTTTAAACTGAGAAGATTTTGATTTACGCAGAACTTTTTCTAAAGGATTAAGTTTATTGAGATTGTTGATGAACGTTGAGTAATTATCATTATCGCATTTATAAATTGAGCAATCATTACGATGCTTCCAGAGGAATAAAGCATGGTTGCAATGTGGGCACCAAAACTTAGCTTTATGAGTAAGTCGAGGATGGAGATTAAATAATTCGGAACAAACCTTACATCTGATTTGAGTTCGTTTTTTACCGTCGTTAAAGTAGAGGAATTTTTAAGGAGCATCGCAATTAGGGCAATGGGTGTCTTTTGAGACTTTAGTTTCAGATTTTTTCGGATTGATGGGTTTAAGAGGCTTCACGTGTTCTTTTTAGATATTTTTTAAGAAGCTCTTTAAAGTTTAACTTTAATTTTTTTTTACAGGTTGCTTCAAAGGCGGATTAGGATCAACAGAGAATTCACGGTAATTCGGGTGTTTCTCTTTGAAGTCATCTTTTGGTTTTACTTCGGGATTACGGTTAACTAAAATTTCCTGAAGGTCTTTGATAATGCGTTCGATTTGTTCACGGTTAAATTTAGAACAAATCCAAATGACAAAACGAGAAATTCGATCCATAAGGCTGTCTCCTGTTAGAAGTTTTTTAAAATTGTTTTCTAACTGATTTTACTCTTAAAAAAGGGGGAGGCAAGTATTTTTACTAAAACGCTCTGTAATTACTACAGATACAAAGAAATTAACTAAAAACTTTTGACAATACGGCGTAATCGGTAGTGTCAAATAGAAAATGAAAGGATATGAAGAGAACCACAGAGGGCACAGAG
>PEWV01000071.1:0-66237 GCA_002780005.1 Candidatus Aquitaenariimonas noxiae
AGTCTACATCCGGACTTTCGGCTGACCGTTGGTGTAAGTACCGCGTGATGATTTTGATGATTCTAGAGAAGTTAACTGATTGTAAGTAATAGGGTTGTGTAAAATATGTTGTAATTTCAATGATTGAAATTATAGTTGACATCTTCTTGACAGATGTCAACTTTGAGCTTATAATGTTGACAACTATGAAAATGTCAAATTGGAGGTTTTAGATGGTAACCATAGGAAAATACATCCAACAAAAGGCTGGTTATAAAGCTTTTATACCCGAGAAGTTTCCTCCGCTAGAACTATCACTTAATGAGCCCAAAATAGTAAAACTTCTCGCCAATGCTAATTTGCAGCTCGGCAAATTAGATGGCCTGACCAAGCTTTTACCGGATATCGATTTTTTTATCTTCATGTATATTAATAAAGAAGCGGCTTACTCAAGCCAGGTAGAAGGCACAAGGGCAAACCTTACCGATGCGTTACAGGCAGGGGTAGAGCGAACACCCGGCTTACCTAAAGACGTCGATGATATTTTGCATTATATAAAGGCAATGAATGAAGGGCTGAATCGACTGGATAAACTGCCATTATCATTAAGACTGATTAAAGAAGTTCACGCTACCTTGCTCACTAAAGCCAGAAGCTCTACAAATCCGCATCCCGGAGAATTCAGAAAATCACAAAATTGGATTATGGGAACGAATCCTGCAGATGCTCGTTTTGTTCCACCACCTCCAGAATACGTGATGAAAGCAATGGGCGATCTGGAAAAATTCTTTTACTCTCATGAAGACCTGCCTATTTTAATAAAAGCTGGCTTAATACATAGCCAATTTGAAACAATACATCCCTTTTTAGATGGTAACGGTAGAACGGGACGGTTGCTTATAACGTTTTATCTTTGCCAACAAAAAATATTGGAAAGACCAGTATTGTATCTTTCGGAACACTTCAAAAAACATAGAGACCTATATTTTTCTATGCTTGATGAATATAGAAAAGGAAATATTATTTCATGGCTGGATTTTTTCTTAAAAGGAATTGTTAGAGTTGCTGAAGAGGCGACACAAACTTCAAATAAGGTTATAGAATTACGCGAAAAAGATCTGCATAAAATATCAGAATTGGGCAGAGCAAGTAAGAATGCTATCGTTTTGTTGAAGAACTTATATAAGATTCCGATAATAAATGTCAGGAAAATCGAAGAAGTTGCCGATTTGTCACGGGAGGCAGCAAATCAATTGGTTGATCGATTTGTAAAATTAGGGATTTTAGCTCTTAAAGATAAAGGCAAGAAATATGGTCGGTTGTTTGTTTATAAAGATTACCTCAACTTATTTGAAGAAAAGTGATTTTAGGGATACTTAAGCTAAAAGTTAAGGAGGATTATCAGTTATGAGTACAGAAATTATTCCGATATTGAGCTTGCTGGGATTGGGAGGCATTGTGGGTGCCTTTTTTAATAGTATTTGGGAACGTAATAAAACCATTTCTTTACAAAAACAAGAGTATAAAGAAACTCGATATAAAGCCATTATTCTTTTAATGTATGGTTTTTTGGAATATAAAGACGAGTCAGATTTCCTGATAATTCATAGGCCAGATTTAAATTCAAAAGAAAAATTATTTTTAGAATTAAAAACAGAATGGAACAATATGATTCTTTACGCTTCGGATGAGGTTTTACTAAAATCACATACTTTCTTAAATAAGCCTTCTCATGAAAACTATAAGAAATTGGCTATTGAAATGAGAAAAGATTTATGGGGAGGGAAAATTAGTCAAGAAATTGAAAAACTTAATTTTAAAAACATAATAACCGATGAATGTACGTGATGTTTTGACCTATTTTTAACCGAGAGTTATGAAAAGTAGAGACGCTGTAATTTCTATAACTATATGAGCGATAAAGAGATTAAGAAAAATAAGGTTTTTCTCCGCACGTTCGGCTGCAAGATGGACACGTTGTTACAAACCGATTTTACAATTCTTGGGTGAAGTGTATAATCAGGCTTAACTGGTTATGATATAATGTGTTAGGGGTATTATTAAAGAGGAGCCGAACGTAAACAGGCATATAAAATAAACCTTGATTTAGCTGTGATTATACGGTATAATTGTATCATATATTGAAGCGATTATTAGGCTTAATCGCTTCATAAGGGGTGAGATAAATGAAGTACATTTGGGAACGCGAAAACTGGTTTGATTTCAAATACGATGACGCGGCTTTACTTAAGCCATTAAGCGAGTTACGGATTTTACAGGGGAAGTTATTGGGCCGTGTTGCGTCCCTTGACATTAAACTTGAAACCGAGGCGCAGGCTGATGTTTTGGTTGAAGAAGCTATTCGTACCGCGGGAATAGAAGGGCAGAAACTTAACCGGGATGCGGTTCGATCGTCAGTGGCAATGAGGCTTGGTTTGCCCAAGGGTGTTGGTGCGCAGGACAGAAATGTTGATGGCCTTGTAGATATTTTGTTAGACGCTGTGCGTTTTCATAATAAACCATTAACATTAGAAAGGATTAACGGTTGGCATGCGGCATTATTTCCTTTGGGCTATTCGGGATTAAGAAAGATCAAGGCGGGGAAACTGCGTGGCGATGAGCCAATGCAGGTAGTGTCTGGACCAATTGGCAAAGAAAAGGTGCATTTTCAGGCGCCGCCAAAGGAACAACTTGATAGAGAGATGCGACTTTTTCTGAAATGGTGGCATTCCTCATATGGTCATGCGGACGGCATCTTGCGTGCAGCAGCAGTTCATTTGCGCTTTGTGACACTTCACCCTTACGAGGATGGTAATGGGCGTTTGGCACGGGCGTTGACCGATATGGCTTTAGCGCAAGATGAAAAATTGAAAGTTAGATTTTATAGTGTATCTTCCGAGATTATGAAGATGAGAAATGAATATTACAGGATCTTAGAGAGTGTACAAAGAGGCCGCGTTGATACGACAGAATGGTATTTATGGTTTATTAAATGCGTTACTGCGTCTATTGAACATTCCCAGGATATTATTGCCAATGTGCTTACGCGGGTTGACTTTTGGAATCAACATGCTCAAACACTATTAAATGAACGCCAAAAGAAAGTAATCAATCGCATTTTGGAAGCTGGATATGGTAATTTTACAGGCGGCCTTACGACTCGTAAATATGTAAGCGTAGCAAAGACAAGCCGCGCTACGGCATTTCGCGAAATTGCGGATATGCTTGATAAGAAGATCCTGCACCAATTACCCGGTAAAGGCCGCAGCGTACATTATGACTTAATCTGGCCGCGGAAGAATGAAGATGAATAATAAAATATTTATCCGGACTTTCGGATGCAAGATGAATTCTCGAGATACGGAGCTTGTTTATGGGCTCTTGCTGGAGAATGGGTATGGGAAGGCCGACTCGGCCGAAAATGCGGATATCATATTGTTCAATACCTGCTCGGTCAGAAAGCATGCCGAAGACAGGGTGTATGGGCAAGCTTTACTCTTGAGGAAATGGAAAAGAAAAAATCCGAACGCGGTCTTAGGCGTTATCGGCTGCATGGCTCAAAACCACAAGGAGAAGATCTTTGATAAACTTCCGCACGTGGATTTTGTATGCGGGCCGGCAAATATATATGAGATACCGGAATTAATAAAGAAGGCGCTATCCCGACGCGGGCACTTGCTGGCTTTGGATAGAAGGCAGAGGCCAAACGTAGGGCAGCCTGCATGTCGCGAAAGCGATGTTTCGGCCAGTGTTTCCATAAGCGAAGGATGCGACAACTTTTGCGCATACTGTATTGTTCCGTACGTGAGAGGCAGGGAGCAGAGCCGTTCCGAAAAGTTAATTCTGGACGAAATAAAGAATTTGGCGGATCTGGGCTATAAGGAAGTTGTGCTGCTGGGCCAGAATGTTAATTCGTACAAAAGCGGCCGAGTGAACGGTTTTGTTAAGCTGCTGGAAGATATTAATAAAATAAAAGGCATCGAGAGGATCCGGTTCATGACTTCGCATCCGAAGGATGCATCACCCAGATTGTTTAAGGCCATGCGGGACATGGAGAAGGTCTGCGAACATTTACATTTGCCATTACAGTCAGGGTCTGATAGAATATTAAAACGAATGAGAAGAGGGTATGGAACCGCAAAATATTTGAAGCTGGTAGAAAGTTTTAGAAAAATATTACCTGGCTCAAGCATAACGACAGATATAATTGTAGGTTTTCCCGGTGAGACAGAGAAAGATTTCGATAGGACTTACAAAATAATTGAAAAAGTGAAATTTGACAGTGCTTTTATTTTTAAATATTCTCCAAGGCCTCCGGCAAAGGCGTCTGGATATCCGGATGATGTGCCGCCTGATACCAAAGCGGGGAGGAATCAAGCCCTTTTAAAGCTGCAGGAGAATGTCTCGCGCAGAATAAATGAAAGCTTGGTCGGAAAGAACTTAGAGGTGCTTGTCGAAGCGGAAAATAGCCCGGGTAAGATAGAAACCCTTTGGGGGAGGACGAGGACTAACAAAGTCGCCGTTTTTGGCGGTGAGCTAAATTTATTGAAAAAACTTATTAACATCAGGGTGAAAAGCGTTACACCATACACCTTGGTTGGAGAAAAACTATCATGAAAAAAGTTTATGCAATAATTTGCGTTTTTTTGTTAACATCGGTAATACAGCCGGAAAAGCTTTTAGCAATCGGTACATTTTCTGGAGTTTCATGGGAAGAGGAGGAAAAGAGAGAGTTTAGCTACAGGCAAGACAGGGCGCTTAACGAAATAGAAGATGCATTCTTAAAGGGCGATTACTTGGGCGCAGTAAAAAAATGCGATGATATTCTATATCTTTCCAAGCGTTATCGAAGCAGGAAAAACACCCAGGATAAATTTTATTATTTTGCCGGTATTGCGTACCTTAAGCTTGATAACCCGGCAAAAGCCAAACTATATCTTAATAACATAATAAGAGAGGGCAAAAGAAGCGATTTAGCGCCGGATGCTTGCCTAGCTTTTGCCGAGGCTTATTTCCTTGAAGAAAATTACGACGAGGCGGCCAAATGCTTACTAGAATATACAAAAACTTACCCTACCAATAATTCTTTGCCCGAAGCCTATCTCAAGCTGGGACAAGTTTACCAAAAGATGGGCAGATGGGAAGAGTCGAAGTTTTATTTTGATAGGATAAAAAAAGATTTCCCTTTGAGTTTTGAAGCCAGTCTTGCGCCATCTACTTCCTCATCGAACGGCGAGAATTTCTTTTTCTCGGTCCAGTTAGGCGTGTTTAATAATTTGGATAATGCAAAAAAGTTAAAAAAGGATCTGGAAGATAAGGGGTACTTTCCTTATATAGTGGAAGTTAAGAGTGAAGGTGAAACATCTTACAGATTGAGAGTGGGCAAGCTTAAATCAAAAACTGAAGCAGAAAGTTTAGCTAGCGAACTCAAAAAGAAAGGTTTTGATACAAAGGTTTGTCCTTGAAGCCTTGTTCATGAATAAGATTTTATTTATTATCGGCCCAACAGCCTCGGGTAAATCCGGCGCAGCTATTAAGCTTGCCAAAAAGATAAATGCTGAGATAATTTCTTGCGATTCCATGCAAGTATATAAAGGCATGGATATATTAAGCCAAAAGCCATTATCCCACCAAATGGCATCAGTTTCGCATTATATGATAAGCGTGATAAGCCCGAATAAAGAATTTAGCGTCGCGGATTATAAAAGCAAAGTCGAAGGCATAATAAGAAAAATCCATATGAGAGGCAAATTGCCTCTTATAGTTGGAGGAAGCGGTCTTTATGTAAAGGCCTTAGTGGACGGGCTGCTTATATCGAAGCCTAAGGATACAAAATTGCGCGATAAGCTTTTTGCTTTATCCAAAAAATACGGGAATAAGTATCTTTACAATAGGCTCAAAAAAGTCGATCCTAATGCAGCTAAAAATATTCATCCTAATAATACGAGGCGGGTGATAAGGGCCTTGGAAGTCTACAAAACTTCCGGCACGCCTATATCGGTAATGAAGACTAAAACTTATGGCTTAGCGTCAAAATATGATATAAAGATATTTGGATTAAAACGCGATCGCGAGAACTTGTATGATAGAATAAATAAAAGGGTGGATAACATGCTTAAAAGCGGCTTGCTGGATGAAGTGGAAAGGCTTAAAAGGAAGAAGATCAGCCTGACGGCGAAAGCCGCGCTTGGTTATAAAGAAATCGGCGGATACTTGGACGGCAGCTATGACCAGGAAGAAGCCGTAGAGTTGTTGAAGCGCAATACCCGCCGCTTTGCAAAACGGCAAATCACATGGTTTAAGAAAGACCCGAGCATAACGTGGATAGAAGTTGCTAAAGATGATACTGCAGATAAAATCGTAAACAAAATTATGAAGCATTTGACCGCAATTAAACACTAAATTTTATGATAGAAAAATCAATTATCGTTACGGCTTGTCAGGCAAAGCCCTCCGGTTGGAACCCCCAAGACCTTTCGGAGGAATTACGAAATTTAGCTATTTCGTGCGGCGCAAAAGTAGCAGGCGAAATCATATGTAATATAAAAGAAATTTCACCGGCAACTTATATCGGAAAAGGGAAGGTTACGGACATAGCGTTACTTGCCGAAGAAAAAGGAGCTGATCTAGTCATTTTTAATAATGACCTTACGGGAAGTCAGCAAAAAAATCTAGAAGATGTAATAGGGTTGAAAACAATTGATAGGACCCAGCTTATTTTAGATGTCTTCGCCGAAAGAGCCAAATCGAGCGAAGGGAAGATCCAGGTCGAGCTTGCCCAACTCGAATATTTGCTGCCCCGCCTTACCGGTAAAGGTATAGCGCTATCCAGGTTGGGGGGAGGAATAGGAACTAGCGGCCCCGGCGAACAAAAACTCGAAATGGATAGACGAAAAATAAAAGAAAGGATAGCAAAATTAAAAAGCGACCTTCTAAAGCTGACAAGTCAAAGGGCCATGCGTAAAAAAAAGCGGGAAGGCTTTTCCCTCTCCACTATCGCTATAATAGGCTATACAAATGCCGGCAAGTCCACACTGCTGAATTCATTGACAAATTCAAATGTTATAACCGGGGATAAGCTTTTTAGCACCCTGGACCCGACGATAAGGGCATTTGTTTTGCCGAATAATCAGAAAGTTTTATTCGTAGATACAGTCGGGTTTTTAAACGGCCTGCCGCACCATCTGATAGAGGCGTTTAAAGCAACCTTAGAGGAGGTCGTGGAGGCTGATATGCTCTTGCACATAGTTGACGTAAGCCACCCGATGGTTATCGCTCAAAACGCTGCCGTGCGTGAAGTTCTTATAAAACTGGGCGCAGAACAGAAGCCGACCATAATCGCATTAAACAAAACGGATAAAATACATGACGTTTTTATGCTGAAACGTTTTCAGAAAACTTTTGAAAAAAGCATACCTATATCAGCCTTAAATAAGGAGGGTTTTAAAGAGTTGGTCGACTCAATAACCAGGGAACTCTCTTTCCTAATAGCAGAGGTAAAGCTTACCATCCCGCACGACCAGATGAAAATTTTAAGCCTTATACACGAGCATGGCCAAGTGATCACTAAAAAATTTACGGATTCAGGGGTTTACGTAGAGGCGAAAATACCGATAAAACTACGGGACCAATTGATGGCGCATAATTTTATAAATCAAGGCAAAAAGGCTTGACAAAAATAAATTATGTGTTAGAATGAATAATTAGCACTCGGGTCATTAGAGTGCTAATTTTGTACTCAGCCATATTCTCTTTAAAATTAAATTAAGGACAATGTAAAGTGGTGAATGAGAAAGATAAAAGAATCAGGGAAGAAAGGGTATTGGAGATAGTGATTCAGTCCTATATCCTTACGGGAACCCCGGTTAGCTCTAGATACGTGTCTAGGAAATTAGACCTATCCAGCGCTACCATTCGAAACATAATGGCCGATTTGGAAGATACCGGGTTTATAAACCATCCTCACACATCTGCCGGCAGGGTGCCTACGGATAAGGGGTATAGGCTTTATGTCGACTCTTTGATGCGGCTTAAAAAGATTGCGGATAAGGAAATAGATGCGATAAGGGCCGAATATCGTTCCAAGTTAAAATCACTGGAAGACATGTTTGAGAAAACCGCGCATATATTATCAAATGTTACGAATTGCGCCGGTTTAATATTATTCCAAAACGAAGAGCAGGGGTTTCTTAAGCATATTAATTTGGTGCTTTTATCGAAAAAGAACGTACTCGTATCTTTGGAATTAAAGACAGGATTCATAAAAGACTATATAATCGAAATAGATTATCCGGCGGCGCAAATTTTATTGGATGAAATATCGAATTTTCTGAATAAAGAACTTTATAATATGACCCTCAAGGAGATTAAGGATTATCTGGTCAAAAATCTAGAAGAAGAGAGGGAGGTGTCTTATAGGCTTGTAGAAACGGCGTACGAGATAATGGTGGCCATTTTAATGGAAGGATTGCACAAAAAGCTTTATTTCGACGGCACTAGCCACATTCTTGCGTACCCGGAATTTAAGGATCAGCGGAAGCTGGAAAGCGTCTTGAAATTTTTTGAAGACAGGGAAACAATTTCCAACATTTTATCCGGTGATTTGGAGGATGATAATTTAAAGATTTATATAGGCAGCGAAAGCGGAATACACGGCTTTGACGAACTAAGCTTGATAACCGCAGGTTTTAAGTTTAGCGACAAGAATGCCGGCAAACTAGGGGTGATAGGCCCGACAAGGATGGATTACGACAGGGTCGTCCCGATAGTTGACTTGCTTTCAAATGCGTTGACTAAAATCTTGTCATTTAACGAGTAAAAAGTATGAAAAAACGCGCAAAAGAAATACATAACATTCTGGCTGAAGGCCCATCAGGATCGCCAGGGGAACCCGTTAAAAATGGAGGGAGCCCTGAGAAGCTGCGCGAAAAGCATAAGGCAGCGGGCGAAGAAGTAGTGATGACCAACGAAGAGTATGAGCTCTTAAAAGTTCGCGCTGAAGAAAGGGACAAATTCTACGATAAATATGTGCGCTCTCAGGCCGAATTTGAAAACGCCCTAAAGCGATTCGACAGGGAGAAGGAGTCGATTTTAAAATATGCCAACGAAGGCTTTATTTCTGATTTTTTGCCTATTGTCGACAGTTTGGAGATGTCGGAAAGGCATATAAAAGAGGCGAAAGATTTTGAGGCTGTCAGGGTAGGTGTCGATATGATCCACGGCCAGATCCAGAAGTTCCTAAAAGAGCTCGGCGTTGAGCGCATAAAAAGCGTGGGAGAAAAATTAGATCCTAATATCCATGACGTTGTAGATATTGTGGAATCGGATGACATGGAGGAGGGGATTATTGTTGAAGAGTTAAAAGCCGGCTATAAGCTAAACGGTAAAGTAATTAGGCCGGCAGCTGTTAAAGTTGTAAAGAAAAAGTCAAAAGCAGAAAATAACAATATTAATTAGTTAGCAGAGCCTGCGCAGCTAAATATCCTATGACTATGCGGGCGTTTGTGTTATACTAATAAACCAGTTTTGTAAGGAGGTGTTTTATGGCTAGGATAATAGGAATCGATTTGGGTACTTCAAATTCAGCAGCGGCAACGCTGGAGGCCGGCAGGCCGGTTATCATACCGAGCGCTGAAGGCGCAGGCGTGGCGAGCGGGAAGGCATTCCCTTCAGTAGTCGCATTTACGAAAGACGGTCAACGTTTGGTTGGTGAGCCGGCCAAGCGGCAGGCTTCAGTAAACCCTGAAGGCACAGTTCAGGCGGCAAAACGTAAAATGGGAACAGATTTTGCGTATAAAATAGGCAATAAAGAATATACCCCGCAGCAAATATCAGCTTTTATATTGCAAAAGATCAAGCAGGATGCCGAAAGTTATCTAGGTGATAAGGTTGAAGAGGTAGTTATTACATGCCCGGCGTACTTTAACGATAACCAGCGGCAGGCCACTAAAGATGCCGGAGAAATTGCCGGGTTAAAAGTTTTAAGAATCATAAACGAACCCACAGCAGCTTGTCTTGCTTATGGGTTGGATAAGGCCGGAAAAGAGCAAAAGATAATGGTTTTTGATCTGGGCGGAGGGACCTTGGATGTCACGATACTGGAGATGGGTTGGGACGACGAGCATAAAGCGGCAACGTTTGAGGTTAAGTCAACAAACGGCGATACACAGCTCGGCGGTACGGATATGGATAGCGTTCTCATCGATTATGTATGCAATGAATTCAAGAAGGAATCCGGCATAGACTTAAGAAAAGACAAAATGGCCATGCAGCGAATCCGCGAAGCGGTGGAAAAGGCAAAGGTTGAACTTTCCAGCACGCTAAATACTGATTTAAACCTGCCTTTTATCACAGCCGACGCGACAGGGCCGAAGCATTTAACACTTTCGATCAATAGGGCCAAACTTGAAGAGTTGATCGGCTCCATTATTGAGAAATGCCAAGCCCCTTTAGAAAACGCACTTTCCGACGCCGGGCTTACAAGCAAGAATATCGATAAGGTAATTCTGGTCGGAGGCCCGACAAGGATGCCGATAGTGCAAAAATTCGTAGAAGACTACGTCGGGAAAAAGATAGAGCGCGGCGTTGATCCTATGGAATGCGTGGCAATGGGCGCTGCTATTCAGGCCGGAATTATCAAAGGTGACGCTAAGGATGTTCTTTTGCTGGATGTCACGCCGCTTTCGCTCGGTATAGAGACCCTCGGCAGCGTGTGCACGAAATTGATAGAAAGGAATACCACGATACCGACCAAGAAAAGTCAGGTATTTTCTACTGCCGCCGACAATCAGACGGCCGTCACGATCAGGGTTTTGCAGGGCGAGCGGCAAATGGCTGACGATAATGTTGAGCTCGGAAGGTTCGATTTGCTTGGCATACCACCTGCGCCGCGCGGTATTCCGCAAATAGAGGTTACATTCGACATAGATACCAACGGAATAGTGCACGTTCACGCGAAAGATCTGGGCACGGGCAAGGAGCAATCAATAAAGATAACCGCGCCAAAAAAATTGTCGAAAGAAGAAATCGACAAGATGATAAGAGAGGCTGAGAAATTTACAAATGAGGACACCAGGAGAAAGGAAGAGGTTGATATAAGGAATCAAGCCGACACGCTTTTATATACTACGGAAAAATCGTTCAAGGAATACGGAGATAAAATAGACGATGCGGAGCGAAAGAATATCGAGAGCAAGCTTGGCGAGTTAAAAGAAGCGTTAAAAGGCAAGGATACGGAAAAGATAAAGAAATCCATGGAGGAGCTGACAAAGGCTTCGCATAAGATAGCCGAGGAAATCTATAAGACAGCCCGGACAAAGCAGCAGTCTCAACAAGGGCCTCAAAAAAAAGGATCTGAAGAAAAATCTAGAGGTGAAAGCCGTGGGCAGGGTTCCGGCAAAAAAGATGAAGATGTGATTGATGCCGATTACAAAGTAGAAGACGATAAATAAGATAAAATGGCGAGACACGATTACTATGAAGTTCTAAAAGTAGGAAAAAATGCGAGCCCTGACGAAATAAAAAAGGCTTACAGGAACCTTGCCTTGAAGCATCATCCTGACAGGGTGTCGCCGGATAAAAAAAATGAAGCCGAGGAGCGTTTCAAAGAAATCTCGGAGGCGTATGAGGTTTTAAGCGACCCACAAAAAAGGTCTACATATGACCAGTTCGGTCATGCAGGCTTAGAAGGCGCGTTTAGAGGAGGCGGTTTCAATTGGTCAGACTTTACCCACTTTGACGACCTCCGAGACATATTCAGCGGTTTCGGTCTTGATGACCTCCTGAGCGGTTTTGGCATGAATACCGATTTTTTCGGAAGCGGATCAAGCCAGCGAAGGAGCCAACGAGGATTTGACTTACAAAGCGACCTTGAAATTTCGTTTGAAGACGCGGTTTTAGGGGCAGAGAAGAATATCGCAATCGAGCGACATGAGGCGTGCAGCGCATGCGAAGGCACAGGCGCAAAGCCCGGATCAAAGAAAAAAAAATGCGACGTGTGCGGTGGCTCAGGCCGGATAACAAGAGGGGGAGGTTTTTTTAGCATAGTGACAACCTGTGATAAATGCGGCGGTGAAGGTTCTTTAATAACAAGCCCGTGCAGCAAATGCAACGGCTCAGGAATGGAAAGGGCCAACCGTAATATAAAGTTGCGCGTTCCTCCCGGCGTCGCAGACGGGATGCGCTTGAGGATTTCGGGCGAAGGTGAAGCCGGCTTGAGGGGAGGCAAACGCGGAGATCTGTATGTTACATTGACAGTCAAACCCCACCCGATATTTGAAAGAAATGGAAATGATATAATTTGCAAAGTTCCGATAACTTTTTCGCAGGCTGTGTTTGGAGCTGAGATTGAAATTCCGATCATTGATTCTAAAGTATCCATGAAAATTCCTCCGGGAACACAGAGCGGAAAAGTGTTCCGGTTGCGCAATAAAGGGATAGCACGTTTAGGCGATTACGGAAAAGGAGACGAGCTAGTTGAGGTTTTTGTGGAAGTGCCGGCAAATCTGAATAAGGAACAAAAGGAGTTATTGAAAAAATTTTCCGAATCATGCGGTGAAGATACTAATCCAATGGCGAAATCGTTTATGCAAAAAATAAAACAATTCTTTAAATAAGGATAAAAATGCCGGAAATCAACCCTTTTTTGGGTTATATTTACAATACAAAAAAAATCAAAGACATATCCAAAGTGCTTGCCCCGCCGTATGATGTCATATCGTCCGAAATACAGGACTCACTATATAAACGAAGTGAGTTTAATATAATCAGGCTTATTCTTGGAAAGGATAAGACAGGCGATAATAAAACTAACAATAGATATAAACGCGCAAAGGCGTTTTTGGATGAAATTATCGCGAAAGATATCTTAACAAAAGATAAAAAACCCTCGCTATATTTATACGGCCAGGAATATACGGGTGCAGGCGAGAAGCGGCAAAGGCTAGGCTTCATTTCATTAATGAAGCTGGAGGACCGCAAGAATAGCAGCATACTTCCCCATGAACGCACATTCGCCAAGCCAAGAAAGGATAGATCTAAGTTGATTCATAATATAAATGCCAATGATAGCCCTATTTTTTCTATTTTTGAAGACCGTAAAAACGTTGTAACAGATATATTAGATAGAGAGTCTAAGAAAAAACCAGTTTTCGATGTCAATTTCGAAGGGGTTAGGGAAAGATTGTGGAGGGTATCCGATTCAAAAATAATCTCGCATATAGCCGCAGAACTTAAAAACAAGCAGGTTTTTATTGCAGATGGGCATCACAGGTATGAAGTGGCTTTGAACTACAGAGATGAGATGAGAAAAAGGCATAAGAAAATACCAGCTGTTGCCCCATATGACTATATCATGATGTATTTTGTCGGGCTCGATGATTCAAGGCTCACTATTTTGCCTACCCACAGAGTTGTAAAAAACATCGGGAATTTAAAGAATGAGGTCATTCTAAGTTTGCTAGAAGAGTACTTTGACATAAAAAAATTCAAAGATTTCAACAATATGTATTTGGTGCAAAAGAACCAGGGCGGTAAGTTTACATTTGGTATGTATTGCGGAAACGGATTTTATTTGCTAAAATTAAAAGATACGGCAAATCTATCTGATCTTATAAAAGGAGAAATGTCAAACGAGTGGAAAGCCTTAGACGTTACCGTGCTGCACAAGTTGCTGTTGGAACGCGTTCTTAAAGTAAAAGATAAAGAAGGCAATATAGCCTACTATAGAAGTGCATCGGACGCCATCGAGAAAGTTAAAAACGACGGTTACAAACTTGCACTTTTCTTAAATCCGACACGGCTAGAAGAGGTTAAGGATATTGCGCTAAAGGGAGAGAAAATGCCTCATAAATCAACATATTTCTATCCCAAGCTTCTAACCGGCGTTGTGATAAACAAATTTAACGGAGTGTAAAAAATGAGCGATTTTAGTGAATTGAAAAAATCAGTATTTGCCGGAAACATAACAGGCGTGAAGAAATTAGTTCAGGATGCTTTGCAAAAAAACATATCCGCTAAGGAGATATTGAACAACGGCCTCATAGCCGGGATGAATGATGTCGGAGAAAAGTTTAAGAATAACCAGATATATATACCGGAAGTATTGATTGCGGCAAAAGCTATGCAGGCCGGGCTTGATATAATAAAACCTATTCTGGTCTCGGCAGGTGTAAAGCCCGTTGCAAAAGTTGCTATCGGGACGGTAAAAGGCGACCTTCATGATATCGGAAAGAATATAGTTTCAATGATGTTAAAAGGCGCCGGGTTCGATGTTATAGATTTCGGCATCGATACCCCAGTCGAAAAATTTGTGCTCGCCGCAAAAGATGGTGTAGATGTTATAGCCATGTCAGCGCTTGTAACAACATCAATGCCTTCTATGAAGCGCACTATAGAGGCGCTGTATAAAGAAGGACTTAAAAGCAAGGTAAAGACGATTATAGGCGGGGCGCCTATTACTCAAAAGTTTGCAGATGAAATAGGGGCGGATGGGTACACTAGGGACGCCGCCTCCGCCGCGAATAAAATTAAAGAAATTCTGAACATAAAATAACTATAAATAAAGCGAGGTTTTTATGCCCTTATTTAAACGAAAACCGAATTATACAATTGTTAAAGTAGCTAAAAAAAGAGATATACCGGACGGCTTATGGGTCAAGTGCTATGATTGTGGCGAGCTGATTTATAATAAAAAGCTAGAAGAAAATTTAAAAGTGTGCCCTAAATGCAATTTTCACTTCACGTTGAGCGCCTTTGAAAGAATAGAATTACTCCTAGATAAGGACAACTTCGTCGAGTATGATAAAGATATGGAGTCTGTCGATCCCTTGCATTTTGAAGGCCCTAAGAAATATACGGATAAGCTTAAAGAGGATCAGGCCGCAACGAACATGAAGGAAGCCGCCATAACAGGCGAAGGAAAGCTGGATAAAAAACCGGTTGTTATATGCGTCACGGATTCGAGATTTATAATGGGCTCCATGGGCTCTGTTGTGGGAGAAAAAATAACGCGGGCTATTGAAACAGCTATTGATAAAAAATATCCGGTTATCATAGTATCTGGATCGGGAGGCGGGGCAAGAATGTATGAGGGGATGTTTAGCCTAATGCAAATGGCAAAGACTAGCGCGGCCTTAAAAAAGTTACATGAGCATAAATTACCGTTCATCTCTGTTTTGACTAATCCCACAATGGCGGGGGTAATGGCTAGCTTTGCATCGCTTGGTGACGTTATAATTGCCGAGCCGAAGGCGCTTATAGGCTTTACGGGTCCACGCGTTATCGAGCAGACCATAAGGCAGACGCTTCCCCAGGGTTTTCAGAAATCAGAATTTTTATTGGAGCACGGCCTGATAGATATGGTAGTGCACCGTAAAAATATGAGAGAAACCCTAATTAAGATACTGGATTATCTGTGTTAGTCTCTCAAAAGATAAAAATTATTACCGGCCTTCTTTTAACATTATTTTTTGTACTATCATTAGCTTATTTGTACAACGTAACCCTGCCGCTTAATAAAACGCATTATTTCCTGCCGGCAATTTTTATATTCTCCGCTTATATCTTTGCTATACTCTCCGGATATTTAATTTTTGGTAAATGGTCGATCTTCCTTGTTATCTTAAGCGTGGCTTCGACAGTTTTTCTTGCAGATGCCAGTAATAATTTTCAATACGTATTTTTTTCATTTGCCTTTATCTCGGCAAGCTTAGCCAGCCAGCTGTATCTGAAAAAGTCGAATGCCTTTAGGCATAGCTCTGCGCAGAAACTCTCCGAATTGAAACGAGAAACTAATCAGTTGCGCGAGGAGTTTGAGCGCAATAAGGAATTAAAACTTAGCCTCGAGAAGAAACTGGAACGTTATTCAGAACTTAAAGAATTGACGGAAACATTAAGCTCAAGCCTTAATTTGAAAGACTTGACGCACTTTATTACGGATGAAGCATTTCAGATTATAGGAAAATCTGAACGCGCGCTTTTATTTTTAGTTGATGATAAAAAACAGACATTAGATCTGACGGCATCGAAAAAAATGGACGACAACCTAAAAATAAAATCAAAAGTCGGAGATATATTTGATAGATGGGTTCTGGAGCATCAGCGGCCTTTGATTATTTCAGACACATCAAAGGACTACAGATTCCCTTCCTATAGAAGCAAATCGATAAGACCGGCCGAATCTGTAATTATAGCGCCAATGATGCTTGAAGACCGATTGATAGGTGTTTTGAGGCTAGAGGCCTTGGAACGTAATATCTATGCGGTCGATGACTTGCGAATTTTATGCGTTATAGCTGATATTTCTTGCGTTGCCTTGAACAACGCCTTATTATACGCCAGGACCGAAGAATTGGCCATAAAAGACGGGCTTACGGGCCTCTATGTTCAGAGATATTTTAAGGACCGCCTTAGGGAAGAAGTTAAAAGGGCAACTCGTAAAGAATATAAACTTTCTTTGCTTATGATCGATATAGACAATTTCAAGCATTATAACGACAAATACGGTCACGCGGCCGGAGATCTTGTTCTTCAGCATATAGCCGGATCTCTTCATAAATTCGCCGATACGGGCGACTTAATAGCAAGGTATGGCGGCGAAGAATTCGCGGTGATATTAACGGAAGAGGATAAGGAAAAGGCAAAAAAAGTCGCCGGCAATATTCACAGACATATAGCTAAGGATTCAGTTTTTTTAAGAAACCAGAAAACCTATGTTACTGTTTCTATCGGCGTTGCCACTTACCCGGATGATGCCTCAAAGGAAAACGATTTAATACGTATGGCTGACGCCAATCTCTATAAGGCCAAAAACGAAGGAAAAAATAAGGTATGTTAATAGAGACATTTTTTGTTGTTTTTATATCCGGCATTTCGCTAATTGTCTTAATAGCATATTTCCTTGATTTAAAGCTTGGTTTGGTTGTATCAGCGGTTTTCAGCGTTGCTTTTATAATTTTATGCCACCCTTCGATTTTATTAGTGGCGCTTGCCGTAATAATATCTAATTCTATCCCCGTAGCCACAACTTTTCTTAAAAAAGTAATATCTGAAGAGCATCGCAGATTGGAAAGCGACCTTAAATTGTCGCGTGAAGCTTACACCCGCCTTTTAAACGAGTATTCGACTCTTAATGATGAGAACAGGAATTTAAATAGGGTTGCTACGGAAGTAGAAAACCTGTATGAAGTAGCGCGAAAAATGTCGGAAGCACTTGAATTTGATGATATTTTTAAAACATTTAATGAGTTTCTAAATCGAGGCATGAAATTCCGCGAATGTAAACTACTTCTTATAGAGAAAGAAAATGATAATTTTTATATCGAAAAGGCTTATCGCATGAAACATCCTACTATATCAAGCGATAACGAAGTCCAGGTGACGCCTCCGGAGCTAAAAGACGAAATTGCGTTGGATATTTTCTACCAAGACCAGCGGCCGATATTTCTTTCAAGCGATAGGGATAGTGCGAATTTAAACAGATTTTATCCCAAGTGCGATATAAAGACCTTTGTGTCAAACCCCCTTTTTGTCGAGGATGAACTGGTTGGCATATTGGTGTTAGAGGATCTGGCAGAAAAGGACTTTGAAAAATTTTTGATACTGGCCAGCCAATTTGCCCTTGAGATGAAAAAGGTTAAATTATATGAAACTATTCAACGATTGGCTATCGTAGACGGCTTGACAGGCGTATATATGCGTAGGCATTTCCTTGAAAGAGTCGGCGAAGAAATAAGAAGGTCGGAATTCCATAAACTTGCAATTGCTTTTCTGATGATAGATATAGACCATTTTAAAATTTGCAATGACCGTTACGGCCATTTGGTCGGGGACGTGGTTTTGGGTGAATTAGCAAAAATCCTCAAACAAAACGTCAGAGAAATAGATATTATATGCAGATACGGAGGAGAAGAATTCGCTATCGTCCTGCCAGACACCAATAAGACATCAGCTTCAATAGTCGCCGAAAGAATCAGAGAAACGGTCGAAGGGTTCACCTTTTCCGCATTTGATGAAAAACCGCAGATTACCATCAGCGTAGGCGTATCTAGCTACCCGGCTGACGGGAGCAAGATGGAACAGCTTATAGAAGCCGCAGACATGGCGTTGTATAAGGCTAAGCATACGGGTAGGAATAAGGTTTGTATTGCCTGAATAAGTCGCGCAATTTTAACGAATATAGTTTTGTTGACAAAAGCTTTGCTTCTACCATATAATAAAACATAATTATAATATATATTTATGCGGAAACGAAGCGGTAAAAAAAGATACGTTGTCGGAATCGATGTCGGCGGCACCAATTTAAAAATAGCCATTATCGGTTTAGACGGTAAAATCTATAAAAAATTAACTCTCCCCACAAAGAAATTCAATTATAAAAAGAAGCTGATCGACGCGCTGGCATCGCACTCAAAAAAGATCATAAATGAATGCGGCCTGGCAGAAAAAAATATACTCGGGGTAGGGATCGGAACACCCGGACTTGTCGATAGCACGAATGGCGTAATTCATTACCTTGTTAATATAAAAGGCTTCAAAGAAGTCCCTCTCAAAAAGATCATCGAATCCAAGCTTAAGCTGCCCACATTTCTTGATAATGACGTCAATATGATGTGCCTCGGGGAATTGTGTTACGGCAGCGGAATAGGAGCGAAGAGTTTGGTGTGTGTTGCCCTGGGGACAGGCGTGGGTGGCGGAATAGCCCTGGAGGGTAATTTATACCGGGGCTTTACACTTTCAGCCGGAGAAATAGGCCACACAACGATAAATGAAGACGGGCCGCTTTGTAATTGCGGTAATAAAGGCTGCTTGGAAGCGTATGTCGGCAACAGTTATATCGTAAAAGATGCGATTAGACGGATCAGACAAAATAAAAATAGCTTGATCGTTAAATTAGTTAACGGAAAACTATCGCATATTACACCAAAAATAATATCTAAAGCGGCATATAAGGGTGACAAAACAGCCAAAGATGTCTTGCGTTCCGCCGGGAGCCATATCGGCGTCGGTTTAGCAAATATCATAAATGTATTAAATCCCGAGAAGATTGTTATAGGCGGAGGCGTTGCCGAGGCCGGAAAAATCCTCTTCGACGCCATCAAGGCTTCTGTAAGGGGGCGCGCTATGAAGGTTCCTGCGGCAGCTGTCGAGATCCTGAAGGCTAAGCTGGGAGAGGACGCCGGCCTTATTGGAGCCGCGGCCCTTGTTTTAAAGGAGATTGATTGATAAATATAAAACCAAAAATTTTTATACTTCTGACCCTATGTTTTTCTTTTGTGTCTAACATTTACGCCGAGGAGGCGAAGCCTGAGCTTTTGGTCGGAGCAAAGCCTAGAGTACCTGTGGTGGTAAACGGTGATAGGGTTGAATACCTGCAGGACGAGCAGAAGGTGGTTGGAATAGGGAATATAGATATAACTTATGGGGATGTGAAGCTTACATGCGACAAGATAACGGTGTACTTAGACTCAAAGGATTCGCTCGCAGAAGGAAACGTTAAAATATATCAAGGGGATGACGTGCTTTCAGGCGACAAGGCCAATTATAATTTTGAAACAAAAAAAGGTCAGGTCATAAATGCCGACGTGGATGCAAAACAGTGGTATGGAAGGGGAGAATTAGTGCAAAAAAATGGGGCTATCGAGCACCGTGTCGAAAAGGGTTATGTTACGTCCTGCGACCACGTACCGCCGCATTATAGATTGCAAGCGAAAGAAGTTGTAATGTTTTTGAACGATAGAATTGTCGCCAAGAACTGTTTTATGTATTTAGGCAAAGTTCCAGTGCTTTATATACCATATTATGTTCATCCTCTAAGCGAGGACAAGCCAAGGGTAACAATAACCCCGGGGCATGATAAGCGGTGGGGCTTTTTTGCGCTTACCGCGTGGCGATATTACATCAATGAACAGATAAAAGGTAATATTCATCTTGATTATCGCGAGAAGGATGACTTCGCCTGGGGCTTTGATTCCAAGTATGATACCAAATATATAGGCGAAGGGTTGCTTCAAACTTATTATATGAACAAAAAAACTATTCCTGTAGATAGCATATGGAATAGGGATCGCGACATCACCGAAAACGAAAGATATAAAATCCAATTGCGCCATCGGTGGCAGATAGACCGCCAAACTGATGTTAAGGTAGAATACTACAAATCGAGCGATTCCACTTTTAATAAGGATTTTTTTTATCGGCAATACGAAAGAGATGAAGTGATGCCGACATACGTTTCAGCGCTGCATAAAGACTCCCTTTATAATGCAGAGTTTAGAATGGATAGCCGGGTGAATGAGTATGAAACCGTTTTAGAACGATTGCCGGAAGCTGATTTAGACGTCGGAAAGAACAGGCTCATGGAGACCAATTTCTACTATAAAAGCGATAACAAATTTTCAAATCTAAACCAAACGTTCGCGAATAACGCGTTTGATAACTTAGATGTCGTAAGGTATGATACATATGACGAAATTTCGTATCTCGCCAGGCTTTTTGGTTTTTTTAACATCGCTCCATTTATAGGGACGAGGCAGACTTATTTCAGCGAAGATAAAAAAGAAGAAGAGCATGTAGTGCGAGGCATATTTTACACAGGCGCAGACTCAAGTATGCGTTTCTATAAAGTCTTTGATTATGATACCAACTTTATGGGTCTGGATATAAATAAGCTGCGGCATGTTATAAACCCTGTTGTTAAATATTATTACAATACTATGCCTACTATTTTACCTCAAGATCTCCGCCAGTTCGACAGCCTCGATAGTATTGACCATAGGGAAGGCGTGAGATTTGAAATTGAGAATAAATTGCAGACAAAAAGGAAAGTTTCAGGGCAAATGACCTCAATAGATTTAGCCCGCTTTGTGGTGACAACCGATTATTTACTCAGGGCAGAGGAGAATAACGAACTTACGGATATTGATTCACAATTGGAAATAAAACCGTACCGATGGCTATATTTTGAAACGGATGCTAAGTACGACCCGCATGCAGCAAAATTCAAGAGACGAAACTGGGATTTAATAGCGCAAGACCCAACGCCTGCCGAGAAATGGCAACTTGGCATTGGCCACAGGTATGAGGCCGAACATAGCAGCCAATTGACAGCGGATGTCCGCTATAAGCTCACACCAAAATGGCAAGTGCGTGCTTACGAAAGGTATCAATTCAAGGAAAACGACTTAAAGGAGCAGGAGTACTCTATTATAAGAGATTTACATTGCTGGACCGTCGAGCTTATTTACAATATATACAGGCCTGAAGGCGAAACAATATGGCTTGTCTTCAGGTTGAAGGCTTTGCCGGCCGTTCCTCTCGAGGTTAACACATCATATCATCAGCCGAAAACTACTTCTCAAACCTTTACACCATTACCATAGGAGGATAAAGTGAATCCCGTTAGTCCATTTAGTAGTATATATAGGAGCGATTAAAACAAATTATAAACGAAATAAATTGATTATGAAAACAATACAAAAACATAAAAATAAGGAGGACTAACGGGATGAATATTTGCATGATCGGAACCGGATACGTGGGCCTTGTTACAGGGGCATGTTTTGCGAATTTGGGTAATAAAGTAATATGCGTGGATATCGATAAAACCAAAATAGACTCCTTAAATAGCGGTATATGCCCGATCTATGAGCCCGGTCTTGAGGAGCTTGTGGCGCGCAGCCGAAAAGCAAAGAGATTGTTTTTCACCACAGATCTGAAAGATGCCGTTAAAAAATCGCAAGTAGTGTTTATCGCCGTGGGCACGCCGCCAAAAGAAGATGGCGAGGCGGACCTTACTTATATCGAAGATGTTTCCAGGCAGATAGCACAGAGCCTTACATCATACAAGCTTATAATTGAGAAAAGCACGGTTCCCGTCGAGACAGGCAACTGGATCGAACACACTATAAAAATGAATAACAAGCGAAAGGTGAAATTCGACGTAGCATCAAACCCTGAATTTTTGAAGGAGGGTTCGGCAATAGATGATTTCATGCATCCGGATAGGATTGTTATAGGCGCCGAAAGCAAGCGCGCAAAGGATATATTGCTCAAACTCTACAAACCCCTAAAGGCAACGACTATAGTTACGGATATAAAAAGCGCGGAACTTATTAAACACGCATCAAATTCGTTTCTAGCCACAAAAATTTCGTTTATAAATGCGATAAGCAATATATGCGAAAGGGCAGGAGCGGATATTTTAGAAGTCGCTAAAGGCGTGGGCCTCGATAAAAGGATCGGAAAGGATTTCCTATACGCGGGAGCCGGCTTTGGAGGTTTTTGCCTCCCAAAAGACCTGGATGCGTTTATAAGGATATCGGAGAAGTTAGGATACAGTTTAGAGATTCTAAAAATAGTCAGGTCGATAAATGAAGATCAAAAGAAGATCCTGCTTAAAAAAATAGAAAACAACCTATGGATACTCAAGGGAAAGACAGTTTCTATTTTAGGGCTTTCTTTTAAACCAGAAACTGACGACATAAGATTTGCCCCTTCGATAGATATTATTAAAGCCTTGCTGGCTGAAGGCGTTAAAATTAAGGCGTTCGATCCGAAGGCCATGGAAAAAGCGAAGGGCAAGTTAACAAATGTGGATTTTTGCAGTGACCCGTACAGCGCCGTGAAAAATGCCGATTGCGTCGTGATCATGACAGAATGGAAGATATTTAAGAATTTAGACTGGAAACGAGTAAAAAAACTGGTTAAACAACCGCTGATCGTAGATGGGCGTAATATTTTTGAAGATCCGAAGAAAATCATCAATATCGGGTTTAAATATATCGCAATGGGACGCAAGATCTAGCGATTGTCATAAGATTAGGATCCGGAGGTTAGTAGATGATAAATGGCGTAAAAGTAAAGATATTAAAAATTATACCGGATGAGAGGGGCCGGTTGATGGAGATATTCCGCAGCGATGACGAAATTTTTCGAAGATTCGGCCAGGTTTACATGACAACCGCATATCCCGGGATCGCAAAGGCATGGCATTACCATAGCATACAAACAGATAATTTTACGTGTATCCGAGGAAAAATGCGGCTAGCATTATACGACGCGCGCAAAGATTCGTCTACATTTAAAGAAATAAACGAGTTCATTATAAGCTTAGACGATCCTAAACTGGTACAAATTCCGCCGTTAGTATATCACGGTTTTAAATGCGTAAGCGAAGAGGAGGCTGTGGTTATAAATACACCTACAGAGCCGTATAATAGAAAAAATCCTGACGAATACAGGATAGACCCTTATAATAACGATATACCATATGATTGGAGGAAGTGAACTGCTCGTCGCCGCAAGTTAATCGCAAGCGACTTGGGACAATTTTTTCGAAAAGGAGAAATATGAAAAATTTGAAGGGAGTTATTTTGGCGGGTGGTTTAGGTAAAAGGTTGTATCCGTTAACCAAGATAACGAATAAACATCTTCTTCCGGTGTATAACAAGCCCATGATATATTATCCGATCCAGACCCTTGTAGACGCCGGAATAACAGATATCTTGATCGTCACGGGCGGAAATCACGCCGGAGAATTTTTGAGGTTGCTAGGAAACGGAAGCGAGTTTGGTCTAAAGCATATAAACTACACATATCAGGAGGGGGAGGGCGGAATAGCGCATGCCCTGGCCTTGGCCAAGCATTTTGCAGGAGGCGGCAAGGTCGTTGTTATACTCGGAGATAATATGATAGAAAAAAACATAAGAGGGTATGTTGAAAAATTTAAAAAACAACTGAGTGGAGCAAAAATACTTTTAAAAGAAGTCGAAGATCCTGCCCGCTTCGGCGTTGCTGAAGTTAAAGGTAATAAAATCATATCCATAGTTGAAAAACCAAAGAAACCTAAATCCAATTATGCCGTTACAGGCATATACATGTACGACAATAGCGTATTTGATATTATTAAAACATTAAAGCCGTCCGGAAGGGGCGAACTGGAAATAACCGATGTTAATAATGATTATTTGCGAAAAGGCAAGCTTACCTTTGATGTGCTAGACGGCTGGTGGACTGACTCCGGGACGTTTGAGTCGCTTTTTAAGGCTAATAAATTAATAGTTGATAGAGAAAAAAAAGGACAAATAATCTTGTAAATACGGAGTTATTAAATGAAAATACTTGTTACGGGCGGATGCGGTTTTATAGGCTCAAATTTTATTCGACATATTCTTAAAAAGTATAAAAATTATAAAATAGTAAATTTCGACAATCTCACATATGCCGGCAACCCCGAGAACCTGAAGGATATAGAACATGATGTCCGTTATGCCTTTGTAAAAGGCGACATATGCGATCAGGCTGCCGTCGAAGAAGCTATGGTAGGCTGCAATATAGTAATAAACTTCGCGGCGGAGTCCCATGTGGATAGGTCTATAGAGCGTCCCGAAAATTTCGTGCAAACAAATTTTTACGGCGCTTATATTCTTTTAGAAGAAGCGAAGAAGAAGGGCGTAGAAAAGTTTATGCAAATAAGCACCGATGAGGTGTATGGCAGTATTGTTAAAGGCTCGTTTACGGAAGAAAGCCCTCTGGCGCCCAATAGCCCTTATTCGGCCAGCAAGGCCGCTGCGGACCTTTTAGCGCGTTCGTATTATAAGACATATGGCTTTCCGGTGCTGATTACAAGAAGTTCGAACAACTTCGGCCCATATCAGTATCCGGAAAAAGTTATGCCGCTTTTTATAACCAAAGCCTTTGAGAATAAACGTTTACCACTCTATGGCGACGGAGGTAATGTAAGGGATTGGTTGTTTGTGATCGATAATTGCGAAGGTATTGATCTCGTATTGCATAAAGGCAAATTCGGAGAAGCATATAATATCGGAGACGAGACCGAAATAAGCAACTTAGAGCTGACCAAACTTTTATTGGATATTCTGGGAAAGCCGCATTCGCTGATCGAATTTGTAAAAGATAGATTAGGTCACGACAGGCGTTACTCGCTGGATTGCAGAAAAATAAAAAAACTAGGTTGGTTGCCGAAATGCGATTTTAAAACAGCCTTATTGTCCACCGTTGAATGGTATGGTGCCAATAAAGAGTGGTGGATAAAGTTGAAATAGATCATGAAAGACCGTATATTGATAACCGGTGCGTCAGGGATGCTGGGAACAGATTTGTGCCTTAATTTTTTAAAAAAATACGATGTATGCGGCGCCGATCTAGCCGGACCAAAAATAAAAGAGAGATGCCCTGCTCAGGTTAAATTTTACAAACTTGATATAACTGACAGGCTTGGTACGATTAAGCTAATAAACGATATAAAACCGGCTATTGTTGTGCATGCCGCTGCGTATACCGATGTAGACGGCTGCGAAAAAGACAAAAGTGCGGCATTTAACGTAAATGCCGACGGAGCCGGCAATGTCGCCTTAGGGTGCAAGAAAATAAATGCTACTCTTTTCTATATCAGCACAGATTTTGTGTTTGACGGTAAAAAAACCGAACCATATACCGAAGATGATGATACAAATCCTATAAATATTTATGGCGAGTCAAAGTTGGCAGGAGAGAGATTAGTTGTGCAAAACGCTGGGAGTCATGTGATAGTACGCACCTCTTGGCTCTTTGGAAAATGCGGGAAAAATTTTGTTGATACCATAATAGGATTAGCGAAAACAAGAAAAGAAATAAAAGTCGTGGACGATCAAATTGGTTCACCGACATATACGGCGGATTTGGCAAAGGCTATTTTTAAGCTTGCGGAAATCACGATGGCAAAGCCCGTAAAGGATATTTATCACATCTCAAATAACGGAAAGGTTTCCTGGTATGAATACACGCGGCGCATATTAGAATACGCGCATATTGCCGACGTGAAAGTAACTCCAATTACATCGGAGGAGTTGGATCGGCCTGCAAAGAGGCCCAAGATGTCAGCACTAAATAACAGTAGATATCAAAAAACCACTCATGATAAAATGAGGGATTATAATGAGGCGTTACAAGAATATTTAATAAAATAGGAGATGATATGAAAGTACTGATAACCGGTATTACGGGTTTTGTGGGGAGCCATTTGGCAGATTATCTTTTAAGTAAAGGTAATATTGAAGTCCATGGTGTTGAAAGATGGAGGAGCAAGACAGAGAATATTGACCACATAAAAGATAAAATAAGTCTACATGAATGCGATGTGCGCGACGCATCTAGCGTTAATAAGCTTATCGAATCGATAAAACCCGACAGAATATTTCATCTTGCTGCCCAAAGCTTTGTGCCTACCTCTTGGCATGCCCCTACTGAAACGATTACAACAAACATTATAGGTGAACTTAATCTTTTCGAAGCGATCAGGAGTATCGGCATAAATCCCTTTATTCAGATCGCCGGATCAAGCGAGGAATATGGTTTGATAGATAGAAAAATTTTACCGGTTAAAGAGGACGCGCCGTTAAATCCATTGAGCCCATACGGCGTATCAAAAGTAGGGCAGGACCTTTTGGGCTATCAATATCACATGAGCTATAAACTGAATATTGTTCGCACCAGGGCTTTTAACCATAGCGGTCCACGCCGGGGAGAGCCGTTTGTATGTTCGAATTTTGCAAAACAGATCGTACTGATCGAAAATGGGTTGTTCGAACCTGTCATATATGTAGGCAACTTATCAACGATAAGAGATTTCACAGATGTAAGGGATGTGGTAAGGGCATACTGGCTAGCCCTGGAAAAAGGACAGCCGGGGGAGGTGTACAATATTTCGTCGGGTAAAGGATATTCGATGGAAGAACTTCTCAAAATACTCCTATCGTTTACAAATAAAAAAATACAAATAAAACAAGATAGTCAAAGGATGAGACCCAGCGATCTCCCTATTCTGGTAGGCGACAGTACAAAATTCAGGAAATTAACAGGCTGGAAGCCTGAGATACCTTTCGAGAAAACATTGGAAGATTTATTAAATTATTGGAGAGAAAAAGTTGGAAGCTTACAAAAAGTTAAGAAATAGCATTATAAAGAAAAAGGCGAACATTGCGGTAATTGGTTTAGGGTACGTAGGCCTGCCTATAGCGATAGAGTTTGTTAAGGCCGGTTTTAATGTATTTGGTCTAGAGAATGACATTGACCGCATAAACAAGCTGCAAAAAGGTGAGTCTTACATACTGGACGTCGAAACTGAAGTTTTAAGAAAATTGGTTAACGGAGAAAAATTTCATGTCGGAAGCGGTTCCGGCATTCTTAGGCATGCCGATGTCGTTATAGTGTGTGTACCTACGCCGCTTCGAAAGACAAAAATCCCTAATATTTCATATATAATTAAAGCGATCCGGGCAATAGCTGTGAACTTAAAGAGCCCGTCTCTAATTGTGCTGGAAAGTACGACATACCCGGGTACAACAAGGGATGTTGTTATGCCAATTCTTAAGAGAAGGGGCTTTAGAGAAGGAAAGGATTTCTTTTTGGCATTCTCGCCCGAAAGAATAGATCCGGGCAATACGAAATATAGCCTTATGAATGTGCCGAAGCTCGTTGGTGGGACAAGTAAAAACTCGACAGATCTCGCGTATGTACTGTATTCACAAATTATAAAAAAGGTCGTTTGTGTTTCGAGCTCAGAAGTTGCGGAAGTGGTAAAGTTGCTGGAAAATACCTTTCGGATAGTTAATATAGGGCTTATAAACGAATTCGCCATGTTGTGCCACAAGTTCAAGATAGACGTTTGGGAGGTTATAAGGGCTGCAAAGACAAAACCATTCGGGTTTATGGCATTTTATCCCGGGCCGGGCATAGGGGGCCATTGTATACCAAAGGACCCGTTGTACCTTTCGTGGAAAGCTAGAAAAGCCGGTTTTAAAACAAAAATGATAGATCTGGCCTCGAAGGTTAATTCATTTATGCCGGCCTATGCAGTTGAGCGCGTGAAAGATATCCTAGGCGGAAAAATAAGGGGTGCAAACATACTCGTCTTGGGGGTAACGTATAAGCGCGACGTAAAAGATCTTAGAGAGTCCCCGGCTTTAGAAATAATTGAGCTCCTTAAATGGCGTCAAGCGAATGTATCGTACAGCGATCCGCACATACCTTATTTACGGATAAAAAACATTGATCTTACCTCGTCTAAACTATCAAAAGCAATACTGGCAAAGCAGGATTGCATTATTCTCGTCACCGATCACAGCGGCTTCGATTATCATTTTATCGCGAAGCATGCAAAAAGAATTTTTGATACAAGAAATGTCTTTGATTCTTATAATGTTCGTTCAAAAAATATCACCGCACTTTAGTTTTTAGGAGGATCCGTGGCTAAGTATCTGGTAACAGGCGGCGCCGGATTTATCGGCTCCAATATCGTAGAAGAGCTAATAAAAAGAGGTGAAAAGGTCAGGGTAATAGATAATTTCTCGACGGGAAGAAAGGAGAACCTTAACTTTGCGTTGGGTGACAACGTCACCAAGTCACAACGTCACCAGCAAAAGCCATCTGGTGACCTGGTGACCTGGTGCTCTGGTGACTTCGAATTAATCGAAGGAGATATAAGGGATGAAGCCGTGGTAAAAAGGGCTGTAAAGGGGATGGATATAGTATTGCACCAAGCCGCGTTTCGTAGCGTCGCAAAATCTGTAGAAGAACCGGCGCTTACGGTCGATGTGAACATATTAGGCACTTTAAATATTTTAATGGCGAGTTGGAAGGAGGGCGTAAAAAGAGTGGTTTGTGCATCCAGCAGTTCTGTATATGGTGAAACAGAAAAATTTCCCCAGAAAGAAAGCGATCCACCAAGCCCGATCTCTCCTTATGCAGCATCCAAATTATCAGGCGAGCATTATTGCAAAGTCTTTAGTGAAACCTACGGCATAGAAACTGTTTGTTTACGATATTTTAATGTGTTTGGCCCTAGGCAAAATCCTGAGTCGAAATATTCGACGGTTATCCCGGCTTTTATAGCCTGGATGCTTAAGGATGAGCCGCCCAAGGTTGACAGTGACGGTAAGCAATCAAGAGATTTTACTTATGTGAGTAATGTCGTAAACGCAAATTTATCTGCTGCGGCGATCCCTAACCTTAAATGGGATGTTATAAATATTGCATGCGGCGAAACTCATAGTGTTTTAGATATAGTTAGCGTGTTAAATAAAATTTTAGGGAAAAATATTAAACCCACCTTCTGGCCAAAAAGAAAAGGCGATGTTAGGTGCACCATCGCGGATATAACAAAAATGAAGAAGGTTTTGGGGCTTAGCGCCCAGGTGGGTTTTGAAGAAGGCATAAGGAAAACCGTAGAATGGTTCAAGTCGCACCCAGAAGCCATAAAACTTATATAAGAATATGAACAGTAAGCCGGTACGAACAAAAGAAAATTTTCTTATTTTCGGTTCCCCTATCATAGAACAGCCCGAGATCGATGAAGTGGTAAAGAGCATGAAATCCGGATGGCTGGGCACTGGTCCTAAAGTTGCGCAATTCGAAACAGATTTCAAAGCATATAAAGGCGCAAATTATGCCGCAGCTCTCAATTCATGCACAGCTTCATTGCATTTAAGTATGCTGGCCAGCGATATCGGAAAAGGTGATGAAATAATCACGACGCCGATGACATTTTGCGCTACTGTAAATGCGATTATTCATTGCGGCGCAACCCCCGTGTTGGCTGACGTTGACCAACGGACAATGAATATCGATCCTAAATGCGTCGAGGCTAAGATCACACCAAAAACAAAAGCGATTTTGCCGGTGCATTTTGCCGGTAGGCCCTGCGACATGGACGCTCTATTAAATATAGCCGAGAGGCACAACCTTAAAATAATTGAGGATTGCGCCCATGCGATCGAGACTACATACAACGGGAAGCATGCAGGAACTTTTGGGGAATTCGGGTGTTTTAGTTTCTATGTCACAAAAAATATAGTTACAGGAGAGGGTGGGATGGTTCTAGCCAAGAGCGAAGAGGCCATCAATCGTATTAAGATACTCGGCCTTCATGGTATGACAAAAGATGCCTGGAAGCGTTTCAGTGATGAAGGGTATAAGCATTATTTGGTTGTGACGGCCGGTTTTAAGTATAACATGATGGATATACAAGCAGCTATAGGCATACATCAGCTCAAAAGAATCGAAGTGTATTGGAAGAGAAGGCAAGCGATATGGCAGAGGTATAATGAAGCATTTTCTAATTTACCTATAGGGTTACCTGCTGACACGGCTTCAAACATTCGCCATGCCTACCATCTTTACACTATTTCTGTCGATAAAGATAAAGCCGGAATAAGCAGAGATAGCTTTATCGATGCGGTAACAGCCGAAGGTATTGGTGTGGGCGTGCATTATTTAAGCATACCAGAACACCCTTTTTATCAGAAGACTTTCGGGTGGAAGCCAGAAGATTATCCAAATGCTATGCGAATAGGGCGGCAAACTGTAAGTTTACCAATATCTGCAAAATTGACAGATTCTGATATTGCCGATGTAATTAAAGCTATTTATAAAGTCGTAAAATCTAAATAACCTCTTACAGACCTACAAGTTACAACAATAGCAAAAATCCAAAAACTGTTAAATATTATAATTTTTTATCTTGACTCCCAAATTCAAATATGGTAATATAAAACCTGTTTTCCTATTCCCGATATTATGATGAAATAAGTTATAATATAACAGAAGGGTGGATTATGAAGACCGTCTTGTTGACCGGGGGCGCAGGTTTTATAGGTTCACACCTTTGCAGGTACTTGCTAGACAAGAGATTTCGGGTTATTTGCGTTGACAACCTTCTTACTGGTGATTTAAACAACGTAGCATCATTAA
Source organism: Candidatus Aquitaenariimonas noxiae (assembly GCA_002780005.1). Lineage (GTDB taxonomy): Bacteria > Omnitrophota > Gorgyraeia > Aquitaenariimonadales > Aquitaenariimonadaceae > Aquitaenariimonas > Aquitaenariimonas noxiae. The sequence continues at coordinate 30,724 of PEWV01000071.1, forward strand.
GAGCCAATCCAAACTTTGATTTCATAAAGCACGATGTGACAAAGAATATCCACCTCGATGAAGATATAGATTTTGTCTTACATTTTGCTTCACCGGCAAGCCCGATCGATTACAAAAAACTTCCCATACAAACTTTAAAGGTGGGTTCTCTGGGAACTCATAATGCCCTAGGCGTAGCCAAGGCAAAGGGTGCCAAGTTCTTGCTTGCTTCGACTTCTGAAGTTTACGGTGACCCGCTTATCCATCCGCAGCCGGAAAGCTACTGGGGGAATGTTAATCCCATAGGGCCGCGAGGAGTCTATGATGAGGCAAAGCGTTTCGCAGAGGCGCTAACCCTTGCTTATCACAGGACACACAAGATTGATACGAAAATAGTCCGCATCTTCAATACTTATGGCCCCCATATGCGCAGAAAAGATGGTCGGGCAATCCCGGAATTTATCGATCAAGCCTTATCGGGAAAACCTATTACAGTTTTTGGCGACGGGTCGCAAACGCGCAGTTTTTGCTATATCTCGGATTTAGTTGACGGCATATACAGATTAATGAATTCTGACCTGAATGAACCTGTGAACATAGGAAATCCGGCTGAGTTTTCTGTGCTGGAATTGGCAAATATGATAAAAAAGTTTACAAAAAGCAAAAGTAAAATTATTTTTAAACCACTGCCAATAGATGACCCTAAAGTCCGTCAGCCGGATATTAGCAAGGCAAAGAAATATCTAAAATGGTTGCCCAAGGTAGAAATAGAAGAGGGTTTGAATAAAACCATTAGCTGGTTCAATAAACCATCCAAATCATAATGATACCTATTTTAGATTTAAAAAAACAATATCATTCGATCAAAAAAGAAATAGACGCGCGCCTGCAGGAAATTCTTGAATCCGGTATTTTTATACTGGGCCCTAATGTTAAAAGTTTGGAAAAAGAAATAGCTGATTTTTGCACCACAAAATTTGCAGTCGGCGTAGCCTCGGGTACAGATGCGCTGGAGCTAGCCCTTCAAGCCCTTGGGATCAAGGGCGGGGATGAAGTTATTACCACGCCTTTCACCTTTATCGCAACCACGGAAGCAATTTTACAAATTGGCGCAAAAATAGTTTTTGCTGACATAGATCCAATTACTTACAACATCCATCCGGCGGATATAAAAAATAAGCTTACCAGGAAAACTAAGGCTATCATACCCGTCCATCTGTATGGTCAACCGTGCCAGATGGACGAAATTTTGAAATACGCCAAAGAATACAAGTTTTCCATTATTGAAGATTGCGCCCAGGCAATAGGGGCAGAGTATGCAGGCAGAAGAGTGGGTTCTTTTGGAAATATTGGATGCTTTAGTTTTTTCCCAACCAAAAACTTGGGCGGCTATGGAGACGGTGGAATGGTTGTTACGAATGATGAAAATATTGCAGAAAAGATAAAAATCCTTCGCGTACATGGTAGTAAGAATAAGTATTTTCATATACTTGAAGGCCGCAATAGCCGGCTGGACGAAATCCAGGCAGGTATCTTGCGGATAAAGTTAAAATACTTGAACGAGTGGAATACGAAACGGGCAGAAAAGGCCGCACTTTACAATGATTATTTTGTAAAGGCCGGACTACAGAATGAAATAACTCTACCAAGAGCAAACGAGAATACCAAACACGTTTACCATATTTACGTTATAAGGGTCAAGCAGAGAGACGAACTTGTGGAGTTTTTAAAATCTAAAGGTGTTTCTACGGCTGTGAATTATCCATTACCCTTGCATCTTCAGGAGGTTTACAAAAAACTAGGATATAGATCGGGAGATTTTCCAAATTCTGAATTGGCGGCTAAACAGGTTGTTTCGCTGCCCATATATCCCGAACTTACTTCAGGAGAGATAGAGTTAATAGTGAGCCTAATAAAAGAGTTTTATGCAAAAAAGGAAAATTAAAAACAGGGTTATTTCTTTCGCGCACGGCGGTAGTTAGTGGAAAAAACTGATATTTTGATTATAGGTGCAGGGATAATTGGTTTAGCGATAGCCGAGGAGTTGTCTTTTAAAGGGAAGAATATTATTATTGCAGAAAAAAATATTTCTTTTGGGCAAGAGACTAGCTCTCGAAATAGCGAAGTAATACATGGTGGGATGTACTATCCGGTTGGCACCCTGAAAGCAGAACTTTGTATCAATGGCCGGCGTCTTTTATACCAGCTTTGCGCGGAGAAGAAAATTCCGCATAAAAAGACAGGCAAGCTTATTATTGCTACCGATAAAGATGAACTCCTTGCGTTAGAGGCAATATTGAAGCAAGGGAAAATAAATGGGGTTGAGGGGGGTCGATTTATGACGGAAGCGGAAATGAAGAAGCTCGAACCAAAGGTATCGGGATCAGCTGCTCTTTATTCCCACGAGACAGGTATCATCGATTCGCACCGGTTAATGGATTACCTCTTGACTACTGCAGAAGAAAATGGCGTATCAATAGTCTATGATGCCGAAGTTGTTGCTATTGAGAAGAATAACGATGGTTACAAAGCAACTATAAAAAATGCCGGTGAGAGCGTTGAAATAAAAGCCTTGATTGTGATTAACTGTGCTGGTTTGGATTCTGATACCATTGCTAGCATGGTCGGGATTGATATTCTTAAAGAAAAGTATAGTTTGCACTATTGTAAAGGGCAATATTTCCGCGTTGCCTCAAAGAAGTCCAAACTTATAAACCATCTTGTATATCCTGTGCCGCGTCCCAAGAGCGGCGGTTTGGGTATACATGCGACGCCTGATTTAGCAGGCAGTCTTCGGCTTGGACCCGATGATAACTATCTTAATGATAGGAATAAAGACTACTCTGTTGATGAAAATAAGAAAAATGATTTTTTCCGGTCTGTCGTAAAATTTATTCCATTTTTAGAAGAAACTGACTTAACCCCAGATTTATCAGGGATAAGGCCTAAGTTACAGCCTAAAGAAGGGGAATTTCGGGATTTTGTTATTCGTGACGAAGCTGACAAAGGCCTTCCGGGGTTTATCAATTTAATAGGCATTGAGTCTCCTGGCCTGACAGCATCGCCTGCGATAGCAAGGATGGTCAAGAATATTGTATCCGGTTTATTAAATTGATGGAGAATGTCCAAAAATTTTACCATGAACTCAAACTGTTTAAAGGAGAAATATGACTGCTGATAAAAATATCGGTATTATCGGTCTTGGCTATTGGGGCAAGAATCTTTTGCGCAATCTCTATGAATTGAAAGTACTGCATACCGCTTGCGATCAAAGCCAGGAAGTACTCTCGGAAAGGAAGAAAGAGTTTCATGAAGTTAAGTACACTGCATCTTACCGGGACATGTTAAACGATCCGGAAATTAAAGCTATTGTGATATCTACTCCGGCTGTAAAACACTACGATTTGGTAAAAGAAGTCTTGAATGCCGGGAAAGATGTTTTTGTGGAGAAGCCTCTCGCCTTGACAGCCAAGGAAGGTGAAGAGTTGATAGGTCTGGCAAGCAAAAAAAACTGCATACTGATGATAGGCCACATATTGCAGTACCATCCGGCAGTTGTTAAATTGAAACAAATGATTTCATCAGGTGAAATTGGCAAGATTCGTTATATTTATTCGAACAGGTTAAATATCGGCAAATTAAGAACTGAAGAGAATATCCTTTGGAGTTTTGCGCCGCATGATATATCCGTTATACTTATGCTGTTAGGCGAGGAGCCGATTTTTGTTTCGGCTTTCGGAGGGGACTATCTTAATATCGGAGTTAATGATGTTACTTTAACGAATTTAGAATTTAAAAATGGTGTAAAAGGACACGTATTTGTCAGCTGGTTACATCCTTATAAAGAACAAAAACTGGTAGTAGTTGGGTCGAAAGGCATGGTCGTATTTGATGATGTAAGTAAAGAAAAACTATTTCTTTATCCCCATACAATTGAGTGGAAAGATGGTAAAATTCCGATTGCCCAGAAGGCTGATTTTAAAATAATTAATTTTGATCACGGAGAACCTTTAAAATTAGAATTATGCCATTTCATTGATTGTATAAATTCGCGGTGCACTCCCAAAACTGACGGTAATGAAGGATTGCGTGTGCTGAAAGTTTTGGAAGCTGCAGAAGAAGCTCTATTAAGCTACAAAAATAATGTTTCCAGTCAGAATATCCAGAACCATAAATTTTTTGCGCACGAAACAGCTTATGTAGATAACGACGTTACAATAGGTGAGGGGACAAAAATCTGGCATTTTTCACACATACTGAGCAATTCCAAAATTGGAAAGGACTGTGTTATCGGTCAAAATGTGTCTATAGGGCCAAACGCGATAATCGGAAACAAATGTAAAATTCAGAATAACGTTTCTGTATATAAAGGCGTAACTCTTGAGGATGAGGTTTTTTGCGGCCCTTCTTGTGTGTTTACCAATGTATACACGCCCAGGGCTTTTATTGAGCGTAAAAACGAGTTTTTGCCGACGTTAGTAAAAAAAGGAGCGACAATCGGCGCTAATGCTACAATTGTTTGCGGTGCGAATATCGGTAAATATGCATTAGTGGGTGCTGGGGCGGTAGTAAAGAAAGATGTTTCAGATTATGCCTTGGTTGTTGGTGTTCCAGCCAAACAGATAGGGTGGGTATGTTCCTGCGGGACAACCCTAAAGACAGTGCATAAAAAAGTAAAATGCGACTATTGTGGTAAGCTCTATAGGATCTTATCCGATCGAATCGAAGAAATATAATGTTAAGGAGGGGTGATGGATATACGTGGTAAACGGTTTTTAGTTATCGGGGGGGCAGGTCTCATTGGTTCGCATACAGTAGATGAATTGCTAAAAACTGACATAAAAGAGCTTGCTATTTACGACAATTTCTGCCGCGGGACGGAAGACAACCTGCGAGAAGCTCTAAAAGACCAACGCTGTAAAATTTTCTCTGTCGGCGGTGATATCCTGCAGACTGATATTCTCGATGCAGCGATGAAAGATATTGATGGTGTCTTCCATTTTGCCGCGCTATGGCTACTACAGTGCCACGAATATCCTCGATCAGCATTTGAAGTAAACATTAGAGGTACGTTTAATGTCATAGAAGCCTGCGTGAAAAATAATATTAAACGCCTTATTTATTCTTCTTCGGCATCGGTTTACGGTGATGCAATCCAAGAGCCGATGACTGAAGAGCACCCTTACAATAATACTAACTTTTACGGTGCTACCAAAATTGCCGGCGAACATATGTGCCGGGCCTTTTTTCACCGTTACAAATTACCCTATGTGGGCTTGCGCTACATGAATGTCTACGGTCCGCGGCAGGATTATAGAGGTGCATATATCGCTGTAATCATGAAAATATTAGACAGGCTGGATCAAGGATTGCCTCCGATAGTTTACGGTGACGGTTCGCAGGCGTACGACTTTATTTATGTTGGTGACTGTGCTAAAGCTAATGTTTGCGCGATGAAAGCAGAAACTCTGGACACGTTCTATAACGTGGGTATGGGAGTAAAAACTACCATTAAAGAGCTGACTGAACTTATTCTCAAACTTACCAAGTCAAAAAGCAGCATTCAATACGAACCAGCAGGTAAAACTTTTGTTAAAAACAGAGTAGGGTGTCCGAAAAAAGCTGCGGCAGAAATAAATTTTCGTGCCTCAGTCACCTTGGAAAAGGGGCTACGGGAATTGATTGAATGGCGCAAATCGCACATGGAGGAAGTAGAAAAAAAGCGCAGAAAATCTAGTTAACATGAAAATACCAATAACAAAACCAGTTTTTGATGATTGTGAAAAAAAAGCCGTACTCAAGCCCTTAGAAACAGGATGGCTTGTCCAGGGGCCGTTTGTGGCTGAGTTTGAAAAACTCTTTGCCCGATATGTCGGCGCTCAATTTGCCAAAGCAACCACCAGTTGCACAACGGCATTACATTTGGCTTTGGAGGCATTAGGAATAAAAAAGAGCGATAAAGTAGTAGTTCCTTCTTTTACATATATCGCCTCAGCTAATGCGATAGAATACGCGAACGCCGAGGTAGTGTTCTGTGATATTGATTTAAGGACGTTTAATATTGATGTAGAAAAGTTAGAAAGTATTATACAGCTAGACAAAAAAAGAAAGATAAAGGCTATCATGCCGGTTAACCTGTTTGGTCTTTGTGCGGATCTGCCTGCGATTATGCAGCTAGCCAAAAAATATGGCATAAAAATTGTGGAAGACTCTGCTTGTGGCTTAGGAGCTTTTATCGGCAAAAAACATTCTGGCACATTTGGCGACATGGGTTGTTTCTCTTTTCATCCCCGTAAGGCCATTACTACCGGAGAAGGCGGGATGGTGATTACAGATGACAATAATTTGACAAATTTGGTCGCATCCTTACGGGACCACGGTGCAAGTAAATCGGATTTACAGCGCCATAAAGAAAAAGACGGGTCGCTTTTGCCGGAATTTAATTTGCGAGGCTATAATTATCGTATGACCGATATTCAGGGAGCCATTGGTGTGTGCCAGATAAAAAAAGCCGCAACTATTATTGAAGGAAGGCGTCTCATCGCTCGGCGATACAGCGCAGCACTAAGTGGAATACCATTTTTAATTCTCCCTTATCTGCCGTTAGGGTACACACACGGCTACCAGTCATATGTTTGCCTATTTACTGCAGGTGAAGATTTATCAAGGCTGACAATGCATAAAATCGATAGAATAAACAAAGCCAGGAATAATTTCATGATGAAGCTGGAAAGGCGTGGTATAAGCGTGCGTCAGGGCACACACGCCGTGCACACGCTGGGTTATTATAAAAATAAGTATACATTAAAGGATAAAGATTATCTGTCCTCCTATGCTGCAGACCGCTTAAGCGTGACTTTGCCTCTTTATGCCGATATGAATGACAAAGAATTTAATTACGTCATTGAAAATATAAAGGAGATTTTGAAGTAATGTGCGGTATAGCTGGAATAGTTAATCTGAACAAAAAACCGGTTGACGCAAAAGTTCTTGGTCGGATGACCGATGCTATGGCACATCGCGGCCCGGATGGAAGAGGGGTCTTCGTTGACGATTTTGTGGGATTGGGCCATCGGCGTCTCGCCGTTCTTGATTTATCGGAAAAAGCTCATCAGCCAATGCTGATAGAAGACGGAAGCTTGGTAATTTCTTATATGGGCGAAGTATATAACTTCAAGGAGATACGGAACAAATTAGAAAAGGAAGGTTTTAGTTTCCGGTCAAATTCGGACACCGAAGTTGTTTTAAAGGCATTTAAACACTACGGTTACGATGCCCTGAACCATTTCAACGGCATGTTTGCTTTTGCTATCTGGGATAAAGATAAGAAAACAGTTACCTTAGCTCGTGATCGTTACGGCATAAAACCGTTCTATTACTGGCAAAAAGCGAATATATTTATTTTTGCTTCCGAGATAAAGGCTTTTTTAGAACATCCGGCGTTCCGCGCCGAGTTGGATACAGAAACTTTGCTTGAATATTTTACGTTTCAAAACACATTTACCGGTAAAACGCTGTTTAAGGGAGTAGTGTTAGTGCCTGCAGGGCATTTTATCAGAATAAAACTCTCCGGCGCACCAAACATAGAAACCGTACGATACTGGGATTTCCATTTTACAGAAGAAAAAAACATTCGGGCAGAGGCTGAATACCTGGAAGAGCTGGATGGATTATTTAAGCAGGCAGTGAAAAGACAACTGGTAGCTGACGTCGAAATAGGCGCTTATTTAAGCGGAGGAATTGATTCCGGCTCAGTCACGGCAATCGCCTCGCAATATTTCAAAGATCTAAAGACCTTCTGCATCGGTTTTGATTTATCTTCGGTTTCGGGTTTAGAGCTTTCTTTTGACGAACGAAAGAAAGCAGAGCATATTTCTTATCTTTATCAAACCGAACATTACGAGATGGTGCTTAAATCCGGAGATATGCAGCGCTGCCTACCACGGTTGGTATGGTCATTGGAAGATTTACGGTTAGGCCAGAGTTATCCAAATTTTTACGCTTCCAAACTGGCATCAAGATTTGTAAAAGTTTGTCTTTCCGGTGCCGGAGGCGATGAGCTGTTTGGGGGGTATCCCTGGAGATATTACAAGGCTTTAAAGAGCAAAAACTTTGATGAATATATTGACGGTTACTACAAATATTGGCAAAGGCTAGTGCCAAATGCTATTCTAACAAATTTATTTGCGCCGGTATGTAAAGATATCCAGAAAGTTCGGACTGAAGACATTTTTAAAAATGTGTTCAACGGCCATAAACTTGTGCCTGCTAACCCCGAAGATTATATTAACCACTCGTTATATTTTGAGGCAAAAACCTTTATGCACGGTTTATTTATTGTGGACGATAAATTGAGCATGGCTAATGGTTTGGAAATCAGAGTTCCATTTCTAGATAACGATTTAGTTGATTTTGCTATGAAAATACCCTTGAGGCTTAAGTTGCGCGACATCGACAATACTTTACGTATCGATGAGGATAATCTGGCTAAGCGGGAAATGTACTTTGAAAAAACGCAAGACGGTAAAATGATCCTGCGTAAAGTTCTGGGCAAATATGTAGGCGAGAAAATCAGGGATCAGCATAAACAGGGATTTTCCGGTCCGGATGCCAGTTGGTTTAAAGGTGAAAGTATAGACTATGTAAAGAGACTCCTTTTGAATAAAAAGGCGAGTGTATATAACTATTTTGATTATGATACAAGCAGAGTGTTATTGGAGGATCACCTTTCTGGTAAACATAACAGGCGTTTGTTTATTTGGTCTCTATTATGTTTTGAAACATGGATACGCATATTTTTGCTTGGTCAGAAGGCGGAAGGATTATTTTGTGAAAAATAATTTAAACATATTTGTTGATCCAAAGACAAAAAAAACACTAGCTTTGAACGTCCGCAAAACTGCCGACGACGAGATAATTTCTGGAACGTTGCGCTCCGGCACAAAGACATATCCGATTGTGAATGGTATACCACGATTTGTGGAAAAGTCTTTGTATGATGGTTCTCTTATTCTGGGAACTGAAAGACAAACTGCCAAGTCGTTTGGAACGAAATGGCGCGAGCAAAGAAATCAGCATATCGGGGATACGCTTCAGGATATAAAAGATTGGAAAGAACAATTTATGGCAGTGTTAGGTTGTTCCAGCGAACCGCGGCTTAAAAACTTATTTAAGAAAGCTAAGAGAACGCTAAACGCAGGATGCGGCGTAGGGTGGTCAGAATACTTATTTAATTATAATCCTGAAACTGAACGCCACTGTATCGATATCAGTTTATCTGTTGAGGTCGCATATAGAAAAACTATTCGGCTTAGCAATGTTATCGTTTCGCAAGCCTCTATCTTTAATTTACCATATCGCGATAATACCTTTGACATAATCTATTCGTTGGGAGTAATTCATCATACGCCATATCCTCAAAAGGCTTTTAAGGCGCTTGTAAATAAGCTTACGCCTGGAGGATTACTCGGAGTATATGTTTATAATAAAAAGCTCTTTTTACGCGAAATTGCAGATATGGAAATTCGTAAATACACTGCTTTAATGAGCTACGAAAAGTGTTTGGAGTTTTCCCGACAAATGACTAGGCTCGGTAAGTCCCTGAAACAAATCAGAGAGAGCGTAATTATTGATGAAGACATAAAACTGCTGGGGATAAAAAAAGGCAGCTATAATCTCCAGAAGTTTGTTTACGATCATTTTATCAAATGCTGGTACAATCCTAAACAGGATATGGATTATGCCGATCTTGTTAATCAAGATTGGTATCATCCTTATTATGCCAGCCATCATACAAAAGAAGAGGTAGCGGCCTGGTTTAAGAAGTCTGGTATGAAAAATATAAAATTTATACAACCCAAAGGTTGGGAGCACAGCGGGTACTTTGTATCAGGGAGGAAAGCATGAATAAAGCTAAGATTAAACAGGCGCAGAATAATATAAGAAATTTACACGTTTTTTTAAGAACAGAAATTAAAAAGAAATGGAATAGGGTTTTGCCTTTTAATGAGGAGATCGCGGATAGATGGGAAAAGGCAAAGTACTTAAAATTCGGCCGGGGTGCCAGCATTTATGATAATTCTCTTGTGTTTGGCGATGTTAAGGTTGGCAAAAATACCTGGATAGGGCCTTTTACTATCCTAGATGGAACCGGGGGTTTAACCATAGGTTCATATTGCTCAATATCTACCGGTGTGCAGATTTATACGCATGATTCTGTAAAATGGGCGCTATCCGCAGGAAAAGCAAAATACGAACACTCCTCGGTAAGCATCGGGGATAGCTGCTATATAGGGCCTAATGCTGTAATAGCAAAAGGTGTTTCTATTGGAAAACGCTGTGTAATTGGTGCAAACAGCTTAGTTAATAAACATTTGCCTAGCCATTCAATTGCCTTTGGAATACCAGCTAAGATTGTGGGTAAAGTAAGTGTGGAAGGAAAAAAAATCAAATTGGAATATTTTTCAAGCAAATCTCATAAATGAAATTCACACCGTTGCCACATTTCCCAAATTCAGAAAGAATAAAAGGCCATATAAAACAAAATGCGTTTTTTTATCGTTTTTTGGTAAGCATTAAAGGTGTTATCTTAGGTTCTTTAGGTATCTTAAGGAATCAGAAGGGCGCAAAAGAACATTTATTTTCAACGGCCTCTTTTTTTGTAAAGTCGTGTTCTATTTCTGGTATGCCAACCAATATTACCATTGAACCGACCAATATCTGCAATCTTCGGTGCCCGGTTTGCGAAACCGGGGCAGGGGTATTAAATAGAGGAAAAAGGAGCATGACACTTGAGGAATTTAAGGTTATCGCTGATAAGATCTCACCCTTTGCAAATACATTGATGTTTTACTTTATGGGCGAGCCGTTTTTAAATAACGATATATATGAAATGATTAAATATGCCAAAAATAAAGAGATACCATTTGTGACAACTTGTACCAACGGGAGCTTTGTTGACCCGGAGAAACTTGTTGAGTCGGGAATAGATGAAGTGAGCTTTCAGATATGCGGTTTAACCAAAGATATTCATAAAATATACCGTACGGGCAGCGATTTAAACTTAGTAATGAATAATCTTAAGAAAACAATTTGTGCGCGTAATGCATCCAAGTCAAAAATGCGCATAGTTTGCGGCTTTATTCTAATGAAGCAAAATGAGCACGAGGTCGATGACTTTAAGAAATATATGCAGCAGATTGGGGTTGATGAAGCAATAGTAATCGATCCTTGCGTTAGAAGCTTGGACCAAGGGAGAAATTTCCTGCCCTCTGATACGAACCACTGGCTTTACGATCCTGCAGCTTTTGAGCGAGGAGAGCTTAAGCCTAAAATAACTCTGAAGAATGGCTGCCCTTGGATATACTATTCAGTCGCGATATTGGCCAACGGCGATGTTGTCCCTTGCTGCCGGGATGCCAATGGTTATTTGGTAATGGGCAACATACTTTCTCAGGATATGAAGGAGATTTGGAACGGAAAGCATTTTCAAGAATTCAGGAAAAAAGTTATTTTCAATAGGTCAGAAGTTGATATATGCAATCTTTGCTCTTCATTTGGAATAGCAAGACTAAGGTAAAGCTATGGCTCGAAGAATATTGTTTATAGTGCCGGCCGATTACGATTCGCTCAAGAAAAAAGGCGTTGCTGATATGATTTTGGAACGCGACGAAAATGGCTTTTTTGAGAAGGTGATAACGGTTCACCCATTCGTAAAGAAATCAAAAGTAATCCGTTTAAACAATATTCATACTATATATGAGATCGGCTACGATTTGCCAGGTTCCAACTTTCTAACAAAAATTTTGACGAGGCTCCTTCTGCCTGCCCACACCTTAAAGCTCCTATTTATTATTCGTCGCATAATAAAGACCGAACAAATTAACATAATTCGGTCAACAGACCCTTTTTTCTGCGGAGTGTTAGCGCTTATTACGAGTAGAGTTTCGCGCATCCCGTATTGTATTTCAATACACGCCGATTATAGTAAGCGGTATGAATTGGCTGGTATAAAAAATATTCATGGAATAAGCTTGCCTCCAAAGTTAATTTATTTTATTACTAAATTAGTTCTATCAAAAGCGAGCTTAGTTATGCCTATAAGAGAATCTTTGGTCAGTTGGGCTGTTAATAGTGGAGCGGACGAAAAAAAAGTTTTTACCATACCTCACGGCATAGACTTCTTAGCCCTGGAAAAGGGTAATGATATTGATATATTTGACGCTTTTAAAATTCCCAAAAACAAAAAAATTATTAGCTTTGTCGGAAGGCTATCTAAAGAAAATTATGTATACGATATAATAGAAGTGGTTAAGAAGGTTTCCAGAAAGCGCAATAATTTTGTTTTGCTCATGGCAGGGGATGGGGCAGAGAAGGAAAATTTAAAGAATATCATTAAAAATGACAGGATCTTATGCAATAATATTAAAATTTTAGATTTTCAGCCGAGGGATATTTGTTATCGTTTGAGAAAGGCTTCTGCGGTTTCATTATGTCTGATGGGCGGTTTTAGCTTGATAGAAGCATGCGCTGCAGCTTCACCAGTAATTTCTTATGATGTAGAATGGCATTATGAATTAATCAAAGACGGGGTTACCGGATTTTTGATATCTGAGGGGAACATAGAAAAAGTTGCAGAAAAAATAATATTTTTATTCAATAATCCTGAAATAGCACGGGATGTGGGCAAGGCGGCGTACCAACTTGTTTACGAGAAGCACAGTATAGCGCAAACATCTTTGGTGAAGAAAAAAATTTATTCGGAGTTGCTCCATAAGGAGGTAAGCTATGGACAGTTTGTTTGAAAGTAAGGTTGAAGCATTTTGCCGATCGACATCTGATATTGTCGGGTCCGAGTATTTTAGGACAAGAAAGCTAGAATTTGAATTGCTAAGAATGCTAGCAAGGTCTTTCGCTTCAAACAGGTTTACTAATGTACTTGAATTGGGATGCGGAATTGGTTTTAAAGCATTATTGATGAGCCAATATGTAGCACATATTGATGCAGTCGATATTGATACAGCCTACCACGGGTTTAAAAGTTCAAAAAAATCATCCGATATCGCAAGGGCAGCTTTTGAGAATATCGGGATTAAGAATATCGATATTTTTTCTACTGATTATGCGAAGTTTCTTAATGAGCATGTAAATACATATGAATTGATCTATTCTGATTACTTGCTTGAGCATATCCCCAATATAACAGAACTCTGTAGATATATGTACTTGGGCCTTGTGCCTGGAGGGAAGATGTTGCATATTGTTCCCAACACTCACGATGCGCTTATTCAATTCTCAAAAGAAAATTTGCAGCCTTTTTTAGTTGCCATGGCACGTGTGATGAAGGGGTATTTTAATTCTGCCTTTGGTTCTTTGCGCAGAAGGCCAAAGCGGATGTTTAACGGCGTTTTTGTGCCTATTACGCATTCCGAATTTATTCATGACTATGCGCAGCAATTTGAAGTATATCGCATTGAAAATTATTTATTTCCTATGATCGAAGCGGGATTCGAGATAGTTCAGATATTGCCATTACGCGAGCACAGTTGCGCCATATTTGCACAAAAACCGGCTATGCGTTGAATTTGAAATACTTTTGAGAAAAACAAGATTTTAGCAAAAGAAAGCAATATTGAGAAAGCGACCGAGGCGTGTGTTTTTTATTTAACCATCGAAAGATGTCTAAAGAAATGGGAAACAATACAAAAAAGATCACACGGGCGAAAGATCCTGCCTCTGAGATAAAATTGAATAATAAATGGTATATAGACGGCCACTTTTGCCAATTGGAAGATAGGGCTTCCGCTGGGGTTATTCTTAAACGATGGAGAAACTTTGAAAATGCGTTAAACTTATGGCTAATAGACGATAAAACCAACCATAACAACCAGCGGATTAATATTTTAGATGCCGGATGCGGGGATGGTGTGAATTTAATTTTTTTTGATAGCTTCATTAAAAGATCGAGCCTGGATGCGGTTTTGTTCGGCACCGATTACAATTTGCTGCGTTTAAAAAGGGCCAAAGATAAATTCGCAGGTGTGCGTTTCGTAAATTCTCTTATCAAGGATTCTCCGTTTCCGGATAAATATTTCGATATAGTCCTGCTAAATCATGTTTTGGAGCACATACCCGACGATGAGGAAGCTCTTAATGAACTTTCTAGAATTATAAAAACTGCCGGGCTTTTGCTGCTATGCGTTCCTAATGAAGGGTGTATGATGGCAAACATTAGAAATAAGTTTTTGCAAAGAAGCATACTTACTACAACTGACCATGTCAATTTCTACAATGAATTGATATTAAAGGAAAAAGTTAAAAAGTCGAATTTCGAAGTTTTATTTTTATTTAAAGAAGGTTTTTTCTTTCCCCATTTAAGAATAAGCCGTTTTTTTAATTTGGTTTATGGCGGTAATTTTATCATAAATATTTTGCATTTTTTGTTCCCTTCGCAATCTACTGAATTATTTTTTGTTTTACAAAAACGCAGCATAAAACACTATGATAAATAAAATCGCAGTTTTGGCAAATAATATCGGCAGTTTTACAGGGCTAACAAACTTTTTACGAAGGATGGGGGCGGGGTTCGCTTGTTCTAATAAATTGGCAAACCTCAATCTCGATGGTTTTGACATACTTTTTATCGCTGGTAATTTTATATTTAAGGATTCAGAAATTAAAAACTTAAAACATTGGGCTGAAAAGGATTCGAATAGAAAAATTATTATAAGCGAGTATTCTAATATTATCAGCGATGTTTTTGATTCCCCTGTTTCATTAGAAAAACCAGAAAGTCCCTATTGGCCTCTTTCAATCGATTTTAAAGGAAAAAAAGCGCTAGTTTCTTTTCCGAAGTATTCGTGTCTAAAATTTGAAAATAACCAAGACTTGAAGTACATCAAGAAACATCGTCTTTTTATTACTAAAGGTGACTTTTTAAGACCTGAGTTCTCAATATTCGATAAAAACGGAGCCGAATTCCTTATTTATCAATTTAAAAATTATATAGCACTCACTGTGCCGGTATTTAAAATATTGGGGGATATTTTTCTAGGGCAAATGAGTATTGAAAATTTTAAAAACTGGCAGAACCCTTTATTCTGCCTAGATGAATTTATCCTTAATCTTAAAGAAATCATAGAAGATGCGCTCGGTACAAAAATTAATGTTGACACCAATGCTATTTCTGATAATGACCATAGGGGGACAATAGTATTGAGGCATGACGTAGATTCATCAAGAGACATCTCATATCTGGAATATGAATTAGAAAATAAAATCCCTGCTACTTATGCGCTATTAGTGGATAAAAATACAAAATTTTGGCTGTCTAAATTAAGGAATAAGCCGGATATTGAGATATCCTTTCATTACAATACAGTTGATGAGGGTTCTATTTTTACTAAAATAGCAAACCGTTCATTTAAAAACGAATCGCAATACAAGCCTTTTATAAAAGGCATTACCGGTTCAGGATTATACAGGCAATATCTGAAAGCAAAAAGCAGCGGAATTTATGCTGAGACTCTGAATAGGCATGGCCCGTTTATTGTCTTGCCTGATTTTTATGATGCCATGGAATACCTTTGCAGGAGAGAACCTGCTGTTTTGGGCGGTGGGAGCCTGTTTCGGGGAATAATATTAGAAAAAAAAGGGGGGGGCCAGGTTTATGCTAATGGTCTTGGTGGAATATTCCCGGAGACATTCATGCCTTATTGGTATCCTATAAAAGCCTTTTTGAAATCAGGGAATTCCATAGAGCGATCCAAATTTTGGGAATCTACACATTTAATGGAAACTGATCCTGCGTTAATTGACCTTTTATTGGAAAATAAGGACTCCTGCGTTAATAAGCCAGTATATTCATTTGGGTTCCATCCGGCGCATGCCAGAAGCGGGACATTCAGTAAAAATGGCTGCTTTCCTTGGTTTGAATACCTTATTAAAAAGGCTAGGAGCTTGGATTTTGAGTTTTTGACATTGGTACAGCTGTATAGAAGAATGAACGAATGGGAAAAATCAAATGTTAAATACATCCTTGATTGAGGTTCTTGAGTGTCCCTCTTGCAAGGGAAACTTAACCATTAATGATGCTGCGATTTCTTGCTGCCGTTGCGGCGAATCTTTCTTATTATCGAAGAATGTTGTTGATTTTCGAAATAAAAATATTTCAAACTCAAATAAAATAGGACATCGTTTTAATGCAAAGGAAATAAATAAATACGGCAGATTTCTCTTAAATCCTGTAAGTTCTCCTTTTTCTCCGTTAACATTGATCACAAAATATAGAATAACCAAATATTATAAAGATATTTTGGGTTCAGAAACTAGGGCTTCGAAATTTTTTAACTATTATCTCGAGAAAGCTGATTTGCAAAAAAACGATATTGTATTAGATTATGGTTGCGGTAAAGGAAGAATATCAGCAATGATGAGCCTATTAGGTTTCAGGGTGATAGGCTGTGATATTTTTGAGGACGCTTTTAGATATCAGATCAAGAACAGCCTTTTTTATCTTCAAAACCCCCAGGTATCTTTTTATATAAAAAATGAAAGTATTAACTTGGCTATCGACTATTTAGTTATTAATAATATTCCAGAATTGGAATTGGAAAATTACCTCGCAGCAATTCAGAGTAAATTAAAAGAAAAAGGTTATTTCCTGTTGGTTTCAGCGAATCCTAAATCTTACGGCGCGCATATTTTTTATAAATATACTTCCACGGTATTTTCTCCGGAATTAATCCTGAGCCATCTTCGAAAACTAAAGTTTAAAATCAATATTTTCCGTTACGATACTTTTTATGCTCCATTTTTTCCTTTACTGATCAATTGGTTTAGACTGGTTTTAAGAAAAGAATTTGAAATGTTTGATTACAATTCAAGATTGGCGTCATTAATAAATCCGGAAAAGAGAGGAGTTTTTGTAATTTTAGCACAGAAATAAAAATGGAATCGAAGAAAGATATTAACAAAATTTTCTCGGATTATACGATAATGCTGGCTAATAAATATTTTTTTATAGTATTAGCAGTGGCTTCCTCTGTATTGCTTACAAGAACACTCGGGCAAGGCGGGTTTGGGCAGTTCAGCCTTTTTATGATGGTAGCAAATATTATTTTTATAACGTTTATTAGCTGGAGTTCAAACTCTGTATTACGCTTCGGGAAAGAAGAGTTTATAAGAGAGGGGAAGTTAAATAAAGTTTTCTGGGCCAGGAATATTATAATATTTTGGGTCCTTTTGATTTCATTCACTACGATTTTCATATTAAGGGCAAATATATGTGCCTATCTCCAAATTAAATTTGCTTATATATACGTACTTCTCTATATACTGATTTTTTGTTCTTTGGATTATATCAGTTATATATTTCAAGCCGTAAGAAAGCTAAGGCTATATTCTTTTATCGAAGTGCTCAATAAATTTCTTTTTCTAGTATTTTTACTGGTATTTTTGGTGTTGGGTAAAAGTAAAGTCCCGTATATACTGTGCGCCCTTGTAGTTTCGCAGCTCTTGACTTTTATAATTTTTATAAGATACATTAATTTTGATTGGTTATTCCCGATAGTTTTTGATAAAAAATCGTTAAAGGAAATTTTTACATTTTCTTATCCTCTGATATTAAGTTCAATATCGGCGTATATTGTTAATTATATCGATATTATCGTTATAAAAAAATACCTTCTGTTTTCAGATGTCGGCATTTATTCTTTGTCGTATAATATAATGAATTATTTTCAGCAGGTCATTATGATAGTAATTTCCGTCACCGGTCCTATATTGATAAGTCTTCTTACCGAGAATAAAAAGGAAATCGTAAAATTGTATATTACCAGAATAGTGCCTCAGGGTATATTTTTTTGGTCTATGTTTTTGACGTTATCCATACTAGCTATGCCATATATAATACCGCTTATTTTTGGATGGGGGTTCAAGGGTAGCGTGACCCCGTCTTTAATACTGCTCTTGGGTCTTGTTTATAACGGAATAGCCTGTTTTTATTCAGGGATCCTCAGCTCATATAAATTAATAAAAGAAATTGTGATTGTCAACATAGCGATGGCCCTAATCAATCTGGCGGGAGACTTTCTGCTTGTCCCCATAATTGGTATTAATGGTGCCGCCATATCTTCTGCTGTGATTTATTCGTTGGGCGCTTGCGGATATATGCTCGTAGGGAACAGAATACTTGGCTTGAAAGAGTATAAAGCCCTTATTTTTTTAATTCCTGCGGCGCTCATTTTGCTTGCCAGCATTTTTAAATTCAACATTGTAGCTTCTTCTTTGATCGCGGCTTTTCTATATTATCTATTTTTGACCCGACTTAAGATATTCCGGGTTTCTGACCTTGAATTTCTAGGTCATATCGATATGCCTTTATTTGTCCGTAATGCTTTAATTAAAACATACAAATTTTTGGATAAATCATAGAATTTAATCATTTATGCCTATTTTAATTATATTTTCGCTAATACTGGTAATTACATTACTCCTTAGGGTTGTTCCAATTATGCTTTCTAAAGGCAGCTCGGGTGCAGACCATTGGTTTTGGAAGGCCTATATTGAAAAATATGCTCAAGAGAAGAAATTCCCTCCGGATTTGCCTCAGTATATGCTTGACCTGAAGCAATGGTATCCTCCAATATTTCCGCTTATCATGATACGGCTACCGAAACTGATTCTCAATAAATATGGCTATTATATTCCTATTTTTATAGACTTAGTTAGGGTCTTCTTACTTTTAAGCATACTTTCTCTGCTCTCTAAAGGTAATAAGTCAGCAATTCTTACTTCAGGCATTATCTATGCAACCACCCCCATTCTAGTTTCATATAATATGCAGCTTAATCCCAGAGGCCTTGGGGCATTGTTTTTGGACTGTGTTATTATTCTTGTGGCCGGGTTATATATTTTTGAATGCAGCACTTGGATTTGGTTTATTATTTTAATATTTTCAGGTCTGATTTTGCTCACACACAAGATGACGACACAGTTATTCTGGATTATTTGTATTTTCCTGGGTTTTTATTTTCATGATTGGAAGTTGTTTATGATAATTCCCGGGTCAGTTTTGAGTGCACTACTTTTGAGCCGAGGTTTTTATTGGAAAGTGCTACAGGCTCATTTTGATATTGTTTCGTTCTGGAATAGAAACTGGAAATGGCTTCAAGCTAACCCCGTAAAAGAATCTCCTATTTATGGTGATTTTAATTACGATACCCAAACTAAATTCTATAAGAGGGGAGCTAAAGGCTTTTTGCGGCATCTAAGTTATTTTTTCGGGTATTCACCGGCATTATGGATAACCATAGTTGCTGTCATTCCCGTAGTTTTGCTTAAAATGCTTGAAACCGATAGTCTTATTTCTTTTGCGTATGCTATCTTAAGTTTGACAGTTGTATTTGCCGTATGCACTGTTTTTGTACCCTTTCTAAAATGTCTTGGAGCCGGCTACTACTACCTTTACAACACTGCTCTTTTGTTGGCATTTTTATGGGGTTCTATAATAATGCAGAATCAGAAAAATCCTTTAGCTTGGCTTGCTTGCTTTATTTGTTTAGGATTCAATCTAATTTCTTTATTTCTCTTTTATACTAAGATTGAAGGGGAGGGAAGGAAAGACGTCAATCTTGACAAAATGATAGCTTTTATCAGGACATTGCCTTATGGTCCGATTATTTGCTTACCTCCGCAATGGTATGATGCTGTTGCATATAAGACAAGCTATCCTGTTCTATTCGGAGGGCATGGTTATGGCTTTAAATTATTAGAGCCTACATTTCCAAGAATACTTGAGCCTATCAACACTCTGGTAAACAGGTATGGAGTTAAATATATTCTTACCTTAGAGGGATACCTGACCGAAAAATTTTTGCATGATATTAAATACTTTAAAATAGAGAGTATCGGAAAATGCAGGCTTTTTGTCCTTTGAATACAATAAAATGACAAATCGTATTAAAATTCTTCATCTTATTACTGATTTAGACACAGGGGGGGCTGAAACAATGCTTTATAGGCTTTTATCTAAGTCTAGCCCGGCTTATGAAAATGTTGTAATTTCTATGACTGATAAAGGAATTATCGGGTCACGAGTAGAATCACTAGGGATTAAGGTGCATGCGCTGAATACTCGCAAAGGCATCCCCGACTTATTCGCTTTCTCAAAATTATTACGAATATTACGTAAGGAGAAGCCGCAAGTCCTTCAAACTTGGCTTTATCATGCGGATCTATTTGGCCTGCTTGCCGCAAAAATTGCGAGAATAAAGATAATTGCATGGAATATCCGCTGTTCCTGCGTTGACACCAGAAAATATTCTCTAGGAAAGAGGCTAATACTAAAACTTTTGATAAAGCTATCAAATTTACCTACGGTTGTAATAGCAAATGCAAAGGCAGGGATGGATGTCCACAAGAAAATTGGTTATAGGGCACGCCGTTGGGAAATAATTAATAATGGATTTGACATAGATTTTTTTAATCCCAAGTTTCTTAAGAAAAACGAACTCAAAAAGAAATTTTTTGGTGATGCCAATTTTACATTAATTGGTTCGGTTGCCCGTTTTGATGAGTTAAAGGATCATAAAAATTTATTAAGGGCAATAAAAGTCTTTGTCGATAAATATGCTGCTGCAGATAACGTTAAATTCGCCCTTGTTGGTTCAGGGACTAATGATAATCCGTTTTTGCAGGGATTAATTAAAACAATGGGTACAGAAAGTAAAGTTATGACTTTGGGCGAAAGGAACGATATCCCCGACATAATGTCAAGTTTTGATATTTATTGTTCTTCTTCTTCTAGCGAAGGGTTCCCCAACACTATCGGAGAATCAATGGCTTGCGGCGTGCCCTGTGTCGCTACAGATGCAGGCGATTCCGCATTTTTGATCGATACGACAGGAATTATTGTGCCTATAAAAGATCCCGCAGCTTTAGCTGCTGCATGGCATGAAATGATATCAATCGGTGAGGAGGGCAGGCAAAAGTTAGGGATTCTTGCCAGAAAAAGGATTGAGACCGATTTTTCAATAAGTAAAATTGCACGTCAATATGAAACGTTGTATAGCGATTTGATAAATAACCTTAATAGCTAATTACGCATATGTATTATTTAAACAAAATAGATTCTCTTAAAAATATCTTCGGAAACAATAGTGTTTCCTTGGGAAAAGATTATCTCACTGTGAATAATAAAGAATTCCCTATTATTAACGATGTGATAATAGTTCTGGAACCCTCTAAATTACCAGATGCGGTTAAGAAACGATTATCCTACGGTGCGGAAAATAACACACCCGTATCAGAATTTGCAGAAGATATTCAGTTTACATTCAGCGCGGAATGGAAAAAATACTCTGCCATCTTACCAGAGCATCAGAGTGAATTTAAGGCCTACTTTGACTTAGTTGATTTAGAAAGCTTGAAAAACTCCAGAGTATGTGACCTAGGGTGCGGAATCGGCAGGTGGAGTCATTTCTTGAAAGATAAATGTAAAGAACTTGTTTTAGTTGATTTTTCAGAGTCTATTTTTCTTGCCAGGGAGAATCTACGTGAAGCTGATAATGCGATTTTTCTTATGGCAGACATAAACGGTTTGCCATTAAAAGAGAAATTTGCTGATTTTTTGTTTTGTCTAGGGGTTCTGCACCACCTTCCCGTTAACGCCTTACATGAAGTAAGGAGATTAAAAAAATATTCTTCAACAATATTAGTTTATTTGTATTATTCTTTAGATAACCGCCCTTTTCATTTTCGAATACTACTTTCTTTGATCACTTTTATTCGGCTATCCGTGTCACGCAATAGAAATGAGTTTTTCCGGTCTGCTTTTACGTATTTTGTGGCAAGTTTTATTTATTTCCCCTTAATTAAACTCGGAGAGATCTTCAGTTTTTTTAAAATTTCTCATTTTATTCCTATTTATGACGGGTACCGGAACAAGAGTCTACTAAGGATACGGCAGGATGTTTATGACCGGTTTTTTACTCGCATAGAACAGCGTTTTAGCCGGAAAGATATTATGGGCCTGAGCGACACTTTTGCAGATATTAAAATTTCCGAATATTGGCCATATTGGCATTTTTTATGTAAGGACCCTCTATGAACAAATCCTTGGAGTATAGGCTTTGGATTATTTTTTTCTTCTATACTGCATTTGTATCGCTTTTTATTCAGTTAATATTACTTCCGTATTTTTTTTCTTCATGGCATGCGGGTAATGGTTTATTGACTAGCTCGCTGGATTCGCTAAGTTTTCATAAAAGTGCGGTAGATTTGGCACAAAAAATCCACGTTTATGGCTGGTCTGTTTGGGAGCTACGCCCTAAGGGTCAAAGCCCCGTAGGTGTCGTTGCCGCTATTTATGCGTTAACTACAGCAAAACCCTGGGTACTTATTCCCTTGAGTGCATTTCTTCATGCTACTGCAGCTATTATATTGCTTAAAATGATCCTGCTATTTTTACCTGATTGGAAAAAAGCGATTTGGTGCGTATTGCCATTCGTTTTTTATCCCACGGCGGCCCTCTGGTATGCCCAAATTCATAAAGATGGATATTCCATTTTAGGACTACTGATGATAATTTATGGTTTGATTATTTTGAGCAAGCATATTTTTATCAGGAAGGAATATTTAAAATTAACAAAAGGGTTTTTAATAATTTTATTTGGAACGTTTCTCATATGGTTGGTTAGGCCTTATTTAATGACCTATACCAATATGCTGACGTGTCTTTTTATCTCAATAGTTTTCGGTTTTTTGATCTTTATGTTTTTTAAAAAAAATATTAGGATAAAAACTCTTTCTCTAAATCTTTTTTTATTTATACTTTTGATATTGCTGCTTTCGCCAGAAAATATTTTTAGCTGGACTTTTAAAAAGTTTGAAGGTACCAAAACAATTACGCAAGATTTGACTAAGAGCAATAAGAACATAGCTGGCCCTATAAGCCCTAGCCACGAAACTAAAGGCGCTATACCGACTACTACTACTAATGTGACTGATAAGGCCAGAGCTGGTTTTATAGCAAATAATGTTATTAAAATTAATCTAGCCAGGACTGGTTTTATAATGGCGAATCATGCAGTGGACGCAAAAAGCGCTATCGATAACAATATAAATTTTAATACCTTATCAGATGTCATTTCTTACATCCCACGCGCGCTTCAAATTGTTTTTCTTTCTCCATTTCCTACAGATTGGTTTAAGCAAGGGACTTTTGAATCTAATACTTTAATGCGAAGAATTACAGGCGTTGAAATGCTGGGTGTTTACTTTTCTCTCATATTCTTGCCCTTTGCTGCATTTTATTGGAGAAAACAGATTGAGTTTTGGTTGGTTATTTTATTCTGCACAATTTTATTATTACTTCTTGGATTAATAATAAATAATATTGGAACCCTGTGCCGCTTTCGCTATGGCTTGCTTATGACTATTGTAGCATTGGGCGTAGCAGGGTTTATTAAACTGCTTGAGGTTAAGTCAAAGAAATGAAAATAAAATAATATGTGCGGAATTTGTGGAATAGTTAATAAAAATGTCGATGATGTAACACTTAGGTCGATGTGTAAAAAATTAACTCATCGCGGACCTGATGATGAGGGCATTTATATCAGCCATGGAACAAATGTGTCGGTCGGACTGGGACACAGGCGGCTTAGTATTATTGATCTTTCGATGAATGCGCACCAGCCGATCTCAAATGAAGACGGGACAGCATGGTTAATTATAAACGGAGAAATATATAACTACCAAAAATTAAGAGAACAATTAGAGCTTAAAGGGCACCGATTTCGCTCCAGCAGCGATTCGGAAGTAGTTATTCATCTTTATGAAGATTTCGGAGAAAAATGCCTGCTTCATTTGAGAGGAGCGTTTGCCTTTGCCATATGGGATGAAAAACAAGATAAACTTTTCTTAGCGCGGGATAGGATCGGCAAAAAACCGATCATCTATTATTATGACGGCCAGACCTTTTGTTTTGCGTCAGAGTTTTCGGCATTGCTCGAGTCCGGCTTTGTTAAAAAGGAGATAAACTACGAAGCTATTCATCACTATCTAACTTTTGGTTATGTGCCGGCTCCGAATACAATTTATAAGAAAGTATTTAAACTATTGCCGGCTCATTATTGTAGTTATCAAAATGGCAAGCTTGATTTTACAAAGTATTGGGATCTGGATTATGCTAATAAAATCGTCATTTCGGAAGAAGAGGCTGCTATTGAGCTTATTAAAATTTTAAAGGAGGCGACACGCTTGCGGTTAATTAGCGACGTCCCGCTAGGTGCATTTTTAAGCGGCGGCGTAGACTCGAGCGCTGTTGTGGCTTTAATGAGCCAGTTGACCAACAAAGTAAAAACATTCTCCATAGGATTCGAAGACGAGGATTTTAATGAATTAAAATATGCCAGAAATGTTGCTAAAAAATATGCGACTGACCATAAAGAATTTATTGTGAAACCTAAGGCCTTGGAAATATTGCCGCTTTTGGTTGAGCGCTATGGTGAGCCGTATGCGGATTCTTCAGCAATTCCTACTTACTATGTTTCAAAGGAGACGAGTAAATATGTTAAAGTAGCCTTAAATGGTGACGGAGGCGATGAATCTTTTGCCGGTTACGAACGATATCAGGTTATGAAAATAGCCGAAAAATATAATCGCCTCCCGGCAATTATGCGAAATATAATAACGCAAATGGCTATGCGCGTACTACCTGATTCTGTTAATTTTAAAGATAAGCGCAGAAGGTTAAGGCGTTTTCTTGAGAATATATCAGCGCCTTTTTATTCTCGATATTGCCACTGGGTATCACTAATAGACGATATTTCCAAGAATAGTTTGTACAGCGAAAATTTTAAGATGTGGATTGAAACGGGTGACTGTGCAAACTGGATCCGCGATTTTACTAATTTGCCTCATAATATGGAGCTCGTAGATCGCTTAATGGCAATTGACATCAAGACAAACCTTGCCAATGATCTGGTCGTTAAAATGGATATTGCCAGCATGGCCAATTCCATCGAGACACGCTCGCCTTTCCTAGATCAGGAGGTAATGCAATTTGCGGCAAGATTGCCTGCCAATTTCAAGCTAAAAGGATCAGTAAAAAAATATATCTTAAAAAAAGGCCTTAAGGATCTAGTCCCTCGGGAGAACATGAACCGGCCAAAGATGGGATTTGGCGTACCGGTGGGAAGGTGGTTACGTGGGGAGTTGAAGGGGTATACACAGGAAGTTTTATTATCGAAAAATTCACTTAATCGCGGCTATTTCGACCAAGAAAAGCTTAAATACTACATAAATGAACATATTGACGGAAAAAAAGATCACGGGTACGGAGTGTGGGCATTATTGATGCTCGAACTGTGGCACCAAATATTCATCGATAAGCACTAATTCAAATGGATACCAAAAAACAAAAGAAAATCAAAGTCTTACGCATAATTGCCAGGCTTAACATCGGAGGCCCTGCAATTCATGCAATATTGCTTACCGGGGGAATTGATAAAAACCGGTTCGAGACCGTATTGGTTAGCGGCGTAACTAGCAAAGGTGAAGGAGATATGTTTTACCTAGCAAAAGAGAAGAATGTAAATCCTGTAATTATTCAAGAGTTGGGTCGAAACCTGAATATTCGTAATGATATTATCGCATTTTTTAAAATATACAAGCTCCTTAATAAAGAAAAACCGGATATTATCCATACGCACACAGCCAAGGCCGGCGCCCTGGGACGTCTTGCGGGAATCTTTTACAGATTCTTTTCGTGGAATAAATGCATATTAATACATACATTCCACGGCCACATATTCCATAGCTATTTTGATAACTTAAGCACAAAACTATTTCTTTGGACAGAAAGATTCCTTGCTCGTTTTACAGATACAATAATAACCATATCAAAGCAGCAATATTACGAGATAAAAAATGTATTCAAAGTCAGCTCAAAAGATAACATTGAAGTTATCCCTTTAGGCTTTGATTTAGAGCCGTATCTTAATTCACTCCGGAAAGAGGGTAACTTTAGAAAAGACTTAAAAGTATCTGATAATGAAATACTTGTAGGCATCGTGGGAAGACTTGTGCCTATAAAAAATCACAGGTTATTATTGGAAGCTGCCAGCCAAATTAACGGAGATTTGGCCGGAAGGATAAAATTTATAATAATAGGGGATGGAGAATTAAAAGCTACATTAGTGGATTATGCGAAAGATTTAAGCATGGAAAACCGAGTAATCTTCGCGGGATGGCGCAAAGATCTCTATGAGATTTATCCGGATCTGGACATAGTTGCACTTACTTCATTAAACGAAGGCACTCCAATTTCAGTAATAGAGGCTATGGCGTGCGCTCGTCCTGTTATAGCTTCAGATGTGGGCGGCGTAAAGGATTTAATAGAAGATGGCGTAACAGGAATACTTTTTAGGCGAAATAACTCGAAAGAGCTGTCTAGCGCTATCATCCGCTTAGCTCAAGACGAAATATTAAGGAAAAAAATTGGGGATACGGCAAGAAACAAGGTTCGGGAGATCTATTCTGCAAAGCGGCTGGTCAGAGATATAGAAAATTTATATGAAAACTTAATAAGGGAGCGGGAGGAAAAATGAGAGTACTAATTACCGGGGGAATGGGGTTTATAGGATCGCACTTAGCCGATGAATTATTGAAAAAAGGACATGCGGTTTCCTTAGTCGACAATCTATCAACTGGGAACATCGATAACATAAAAAATATAAAAGATCATAAGAATTTGTCTTTTAAGATCGAGAGCATAATGAATGAAAAGGCAATGCGCACGTTCATAAAGAAATGCGATATGGTCTATCACCTTGCAGCCGCTGTCGGGGTGAAGTATATAATTGACAACCCATTAGAATCAATACAGGTAAACGTTAAAGGAACCGAAATAGTGCTGGAACTGGCTAATGAATACGGCAAGAAGAAAGTGATCATAGCCTCTACCTCGGAAGTCTACGGTAAGAATGTGGATGGGGTGCGGGCTTTCAAGGAAAATGACGACAGGGTCTTGGGGTCAACTACGATTTCACGATGGAGTTACGCATCCACCAAGTCCCTCGATGAATTTTTGGCCCTTGCTTACTACAGAGAAAAAAAATTACCTGTCGTAATAGTGCGGCTATTTAACACGGTCGGCCCTCGTCAGACAGGGCACTACGGCATGGTAGTCCCGCGTTTTATAAAACAGGCGCTAATGAACCACCCATTGACAGTTTATGGGGACGGAAAGCAGACAAGAAGCTTCACATATGTATCAGACGTAGTCAAGGCAATAATCGCACTGGCTGAAAGCAGGAAAGCAGAAGGCGAAATATTCAACATAGGCAACCCTAAGGGAATTACTATAGAGGAATTGGCAAAAAAGATAAAAAAAATGACAAATAGCCAATCAGAAATAGCTTACATTCCATATGAAAAGGCTTATGAAAAAGGCTTTGAAGACATGAGGCACAGAATGCCGAACATAGATAAATTAAAACATTTTATCGGGTTTTCACCCGAAACAGATATAGATGATATATTGACGAAAACAATCGATTATTTTGAAAAATAAGGGATGGTATTAAAAAAATGAAGATACAATTCGTCATTCTGGTCGCATTTTTAATTTCAATAGCTGTATCGTATTTGCTTACCCCTTTGGCGCGAAACATGGCTTTTAAATTCAATGTTCTAGATCGCCCGAATAAAAGGAAGGTCCACATCAAACCGGTACCTTTATTAGGCGGGGTAGCTATTTACATTGCCTTCTTTTCGGCTTTATTGTTTACCACTGCCTTAACTAAGCAAATTCTTGGTTTATTTATCGGAAGCACTATTCTGTTAATTACAGGTATAATCGATGATAGGCAGGGGATGTCGCCGCGAACAAAACTTTTAGCGCAATTAGTAGCAGCGCTTATCGTGACACGGTTAGGCATAAAGACAATATTTTTACCGGATTATTATCTAAACTTTTTTGTTACTTGTTTCTGGATCGTTGGCATAACAAATGCTTTTAACTTGCTGGACAATCTCAACGGCCTTTCGGCCGGCTTAGCGGCTATCTCCGCTATGTTTCTATGCATCTTGGGACTTCATAGCGGCCAAACGGACCTGCCCATTCTGGCCATAGCGCTTACTGGCTCATGTATAGGTTTTCTTCGCTATAACTTTCCGAAAGCAAGTATATTTATGGGTGACGCAGGAAGTATGTTCCTCGGATTTATATTATCGAGTATTGCGGTATTGGGCAATTGGAAGGCTGTCACGGTTCCGTTTTCCCTGTGCATTCCTATCTTGATATTGGCATACCCAATTTTTGATACAACGCTGGTTGTTATAAGCAGGCTCCTGAACAAGAGGCCTATTTATATAGGCGGCAAAGATCATTCTTCGCATCGCCTTGCAATTATAGGATTAAAGCGTCGTAAAGCGGTCCTGTTTATTTTCATAGTGACTTTCTTTTTGGGATTAAGCGGAGTATTGATGTCAAAAGTTGACTATAAGGCCGGTATTATTGTCTTAGCGTCTGTATTTTTAGGCATTCTCATCTTTGGAATAAGACTCGGCACTGTAAATGTTTATAGAAATAACATAAAGAATGGCAAAATGAACTTCATAAATCCTTATGCAAAAGAAAAACTAATTAAAATCTTTAGCGAGATTACAACGTATAGCGTTTATCTCATCCCATTCTGCTTGTCCATTTCAAAAGCGCTTTTGGAAACAGCTATATCGATAGCGATGATAAGTTGGATCATACAAAAACTGTTAAAAAAAGAATATAAGATAAACCATACGCCTCTCAATCTTCCCATAATCGTATTTTTTATGGCCGTATCCCTTTCATTGATCAATACCGAATTTGTCGGGGAAAGTTTGAAAGATTTATTTTTTAAAACAGGGGAGTATGTGTTTCTTTTCTTCATAGTAGTAGATACCATCGATAATAAACAAAAACTAAACAAAGTTTTTATATCTTTGGCCGCTGCAAGTATCGTTGCGGGTTTAGCGGCAGCTTTGCAGCCTATAACTAAATATGACTTTATCCGCTGGAGGCTTAGCTTTATTGAAGGCAAAGTCGCCGGACCATTCGGCATACCAAACACCTTCGCAGCATGGTGTATCACATTGTTGCCTATATGGTTAAGTTTGTTTCTATGTGATATAAAAAACAAAATATTGAAACTTTTTGTAGGCTGTTTAACAATTTTACTTTTAGCGGCGTTTTTTATGAGTAAGGTAAGGGGCGCTCATTTAGCGCTTGCAGGGGCTTTGTTTTTTTTCGTCATACTTAAAGGAAAGAATATTAAATTGATGTTTACAGTTATGATATTACCTATCATAGCCACTTTAATCGCAAACGTCTTTTTCTTATTCAGCATTGCTGCGTACATACAGTATAAAGATAGACTTTCGTGGTGGGGAACAGCGTTAAATATGATACAGACCCATCCTATAATCGGCGTTGGAGCTAATAATTTTATCAGCGTTTTTCCAAAATACAATTTAGATCCGAGTTCAACGCCGGCGTATGCGCACAATTGCTATCTTCAATTGATGGCAGAGTGCGGAATACTTGGATTCTTGATCTTTTCATGGATGATAGTCATATTATTCAAAATGGGGATTGCTAATTACATACGCATTAAAGACACTGTGGAAGGAAGCCTGCTTCTCGGCGTCATGGTAGGCATAGTTGCCATGCTGCTGCACAGTTTTGTAGATACGAATTTGTATTCACTTCAATTAGTAATATTACTATGGTTTCTGATGGGTATTGTCGGTAGTTTTTCAATAATTTACATAGGGCGTCACAAAAGTGCCGCCCTTGATTACAGTGATTAAAAATGCAGATTACAGAAATTATTTACCGACGTAACAATCACTGTAATCTATTTGAAATCGCTGTAATCATAGGCTGGAACGAGTTTCGTGACAGCCTAATAATTTACAGAAAAGGAGGAGGTATTTATGAAAGAACATAGTCTCACAACAAAGCAGAAAGTTGTTTATGACTACGTAAAGAATTATCTCGAAATGAATAAAAGATCTCCTTTCATACGGGAGATACAGGAGGCGTGTCAAATAAACTCCTACAAAGGGGCTGTTGACAAGCTTCTCGCGCTGGAAAAGAAAGGATATATCACTCGAAAGCTCAATAAGCACCGCGGCATAATGCTTAACGGCGCAGAAAATAATTAACATCTAAGCCAATCGGAAGCGATTAAACTTGAAAGCGATAGATAGTATCTTAAAACATTCTATATTTATGATCATAGCCACGGCTTTGGTTAACATCTTTAACCTTCTCTATCAGCTATTTATGGTGAGAAATCTAGATGCAACAAGCTACGGCATATTGAACTCAATCTTCGCCATAATTATGATACTAGGCATACCGGCATTAACCATTCAAATGTCTGTAACAAATTTTGTATCCCGGTATAACGCTAGCGGACAATTTGGAAGCATAAAAGCCATTGCTGCAAAATTACTTAAAAGAATGACTATCTTTGGCGGCTTGTTATTTCTAGTAATATTGATTTTTAGCGGCTCAATTTCGGATTATCTCAAGCTGCCGACTATTACTCCAGTTATAGTAATGGCCCTGGTAATATTCCTATCAATGATCTTGCCTGTTCTTTTCGGTATGCTTCAAGGACTTCAAAAATTTGTCGCATTAGGGGTCAATTATATATTAGTTTCTGCAGCTAAATTAGTTTTAGGTGTTATTTTTATTTCAATGGGTTTTGGTGCCACAGGGGCCTTGGGCGCGCTGGGCACTGCCAGCATGATCATTATTTTCACGGCGCTATATTCGCTAAAAAACATATTTGATAGACACATTGAAGAGGACAAATTTAATCTTGTAGGGCTCTATAAATATCTTATTCCCGTAGGCCTTAGCCAACTCTGTTTTATGGTGCTAACACATTTACACATAGTTTTAGTAAAACATTTTTTTAGCCCGGAAGAAGCTGGAGTTTATTCCGTAGCCTCCATGACAGGGAGAATGATCTTATTCCTGCCTGCCGCAATAGGAATTGTTATGTTCCCAAAAAGCTCGCATCGCCATGCCACAAAAAGCTCTTCGCTTGATATATTGAAAAAATCTCTTTTATTAACCGCGATTATATGTATCTTTGCATCTGCGTTAGCCATATTATTCCCCAATATGCTGATACGGCTATTTTCCGTAAAAAATGCTCCTATGTTTACGCCACTATCGAACCTTTTTGCGATAAGCATGATATTTTTCGCTTTATTAAACATCGTAATTTTTCATAACCTTGCCACGCAAAATCTATTATTTCTGTCATCGCTTGCACTGATCACTATTTTGCAAATAGTGGGTATATTGCTATTTCATGCAAATTTATTTCAAGTACTATACGTAGTGTGTTTAAGCGGCATATCAGTTCTTCTCTTAAGCTTAACTACGATAAAATATAAGGCCGAGTATGCGCAATAATATCAGCAAGATCTCGGTGTTAATACCCGCGTATAACGAAGAAGCGCATATCGCACTGTGCATCGAGGAAACCGTAAATGCGTTTCTCGAATTCGGATATCAATTCGAGATCATAGTAATTGATGATGGGAGCGTTGATGACACATATAAAAAAGCCATCGAAAAGAGCGGGTATTATAAGAATGTTTTTGTGAAGAGAAATATAGTAAACTTTGGAAAGGGGAGGGCCTTAAAAAAAGGTTTTCGCTATACTACGGGCGATTATATCGTTTTCCTGGATGCCGATCTTGACCTGCACCCTAGTCAGGTCAAAATTTTTATTGATTATATGCTGCAAAATAATAATGATGTTATCATAGGCTCAAAAAGGCATCCCGAATCGGAAATCGAATACCCGCCGCACAGAATGATAGTTAGTCTGGTATATTTTATTTTGGTAAAGCTTCTTTTCGGCCTCAGCATTCATGATACGCAAACAGGGCTTAAATTTTTTAAACGGGAAGTTCTTAAAAAAGTATTCCCAAAAGTTTTAGTTAAAAAATTCGCTTACGACTTAGAACTTTTAGTGCTTGCCAATCACTATGGCTATAAAATTGCAGAGGCGCCTGTGAAATTAGGTTTTCAAAGAATGTTGGGTTCTAGGATAGGTTTTAATGCTATTTGGAGCACGTGGTGGGATACAATGGCTGTCTTTTACAGGCTTTATATATTACGATATTATGACAAAGTGCAATAGAAAAGTTTCAATCATAATTCCATTACATAATTTGTGTGACAGATTCAAAAAAGATTTTGCTCATTTTTTGAATTTAGATTACCCGGATTATGAAATTATATCTGTTTACGATAACAGAATAAGCTTTCAACACGAAAGGGTAATATCCATAACTACAAAAAAAGAAAATACAAGCCCGGCTGAAAAAAGAGATCTGGCGATAAAGGCGGCGAGGGGAGAAATTTGCGCATTTATAGACGATGACGCGTACCCTGACAAAGATTGGGTCAAGAACGCCGTTAAATACTTCGATGATGAAAAAGTTGGAGCTGTCGGAGGCCCCGGTCTTACACCTCCTGAAGATAAATTTTTAATGAAGGCTGGCGGGTTATGTTATGAATCCTTTTTGGGAAGCGGGCCTAATCGATATCGCTTTGTCAAAGGCAAAAGCCGGATAGTCGATGATTTTCCAGCATATAACCTTTTTGTCAGAAAATCTGTGCTTGATCAGATAGGCGGGTTTGGCAGCCCTTTTTATGGAGGAGAAGATACGAAATTGTGCGGGGAGATTGTAAAATTTAATAAAAATATTGTCTATAGGCCTGATGTTATCGTATATCATCATAGGCGTCCTTTATTTAGGGCGCACCTGCGGCAAATAGGCAATGTTGGCCTGCATAGAGGTTACTTCGTAA
Source organism: Candidatus Aquitaenariimonas noxiae (assembly GCA_002780005.1). Taxonomy (GTDB): domain Bacteria; phylum Omnitrophota; class Gorgyraeia; order Aquitaenariimonadales; family Aquitaenariimonadaceae; genus Aquitaenariimonas; species Aquitaenariimonas noxiae. The sequence goes on from PEWV01000071.1 coordinate 63,590, forward strand.
AAAAATATCCAAAAACTTCTAGGAAGCTCGCCTATTTCTTGCCGACATTTTTTGCAATATATTTTTTTATAAGCATGCTATTGTTTATATCACTAAAAGTCGCTTTAATTTTTATTATTCCTGTTATTCCTATGGTATTATTCTTTATTTTTTCATTTGCGGACTGTCTGCGCCTAAGCAAAAGCGTGAGCATGGCATTTGTGGCGGTGTGCGGCATTTCTTTGATGCACATTGTTTATGGAATAAGTTTCGTGAAGGGCCTTTTAACAAAAGATTTAAAGGTATAAAATATGGCCATTGAGTATAATCCAAAGATAAGCTTCATTATACCGACTCTTAATTCGGAAAGAACACTTGAAAAATGCCTCAAAAGCATAGAAGTGCAGAGCTATCCAAAAGAAAAGATCGAAATAGTCATAATAGATGGCGGCTCAACGGATAAAACTCTTGAAATAGTGGCTCATTTTCGCGGCCTATCGCCTGTAACCTATTGCCTAGTGCCTAATCCTTTAAAAACGGGGGAGAGCGGAAAAGCAATAGGGATTGATGCGGCTACAGGCGAATTGCTGGCATTTGTAGACAGCGATAACGTTTTAGTAGGCGAAAATTGGCTGAAAAAAATGGTGCTTCCCCTAAGAGACAATACAATATTCGCATCCGAGGCTTTGAGGTGGGAATATGCAAAAGAAGATTCTACTATAGACCGGTATTGCGCATTGACCGGTATAAATGACCCCATATGCCTCTTTTTGGGGAATTACGACCGTTTGAGCTATTTAACCGGCAAATGGACGGGTTTGAAAGTTGTAAGCGAGATCGACAAGGGGGATTATCTCGAAGTAGTGCTTGATGAAACGAGCGTTCCTACAATGGGTGCAAACGGTTTTTTGCTGCGCAGACACACATTAAAAGAAGTGAATTACACACCTTACTATTTTGACAATGATATCGTATTTGAATTGGTAAAAAAAGGGTTCACTAAAATAGGCAGGCCTAAAATAGGCATTAGGCACTACTTTTGCGATAACACAAAAACATATATGCGAAAACAATGCCGCCGCATCAGGGATTATTTTTATTTCAAACGAAAAAAAATGAGAACATTTGAACATAAGATAAAATCTTTTAAATTCATCAAATTCGTTATTTATACTTTGCTTGTATTTCCGCTCTTACTTCAATCAGCAAGGGGTTTTTATAAAAAAAGAGATCGGGCGTGGTTTTTTCATCCGATAGCATGCTGGGTTACGTTTCTTGTTTATTCGTTTGCGACAATTCAGAACATTATTGATCCCGGAATGTTGAGCAGGGAAAAATGGAGGCAATAATATGAGCTTCTGGAATGATAAAAAAGTCTTAGTAACGGGCGGCCATGGTTTTGTCGGTCTATATTTACTGAATAAACTAAGAGAAAAAGGATGCGACAAAATTATAGCACCCAGGATTGAAGAGTATGACCTAAAACGAGAAGAGAACATTGTAAAGCTATACAAATTCGCAAAGCCGGATATCGTAATACACCTTGCCGCCATGGTGGGCGGTATTGAAGCAAATAGAAAATATCCCGGAATGTTTTTTTATGACAATCTTATAATGGGTATCCAGCTTATAGAGCAGGCAAGATTGTTTGGAATAAAAAAATTTGTGGCGATCGGCACTATCTGCGCGTACCCGAAATTTACGCCTGTGCCCTTTAAAGAAGAAGACCTATGGAACGGATATCCTGAGGAAACGAACGCTCCTTACGGCCTTGCGAAGAAAATGCTTTTAGTGCAGGCCCAGGCATACAGGCAGCAATACGGCTTCAATTGCATCTATTTATTACCCGTAAACATGTACGGTCCTGGCGATAATTTCAACCCTGAAACTTCGCATGTTATTCCGGCGCTTATAAAAAAATGTGTTGAAGCTAAAGAAAAGGGAGAGGATGCTATCGCTGTATGGGGCACAGGCAAGGCATCGAGGGAATTCCTATATGTAGAGGACGCCGCCGAGGGGATAAGCCTGGCTGCCGAAAAATATAACAAGGCCGAGCCGGTTAATATCGGAGCCGGCTTTGAAATAACGATAAAAGACTTAGCTACGCTTATCGCAAAACTGACCGATTTTAAAGGCGAAATCATTTGGGATTCATCAAAACCCGACGGACAACCACGAAGATACCTGGACACATCTCGGGCCGAAAAGGAATTCGGATTTAAGGCGAAAATAGGGTTTGAAGAAGGGCTAAAGAAAACTGTAAACTGGTATATCGAAAAAAGAAACACATGAAAAAAATATTCTCATATTATTGAATGACGGAATGCGGAAGGATTTTTTGTCCATTTATGGCTACCCTTTTAAGACTGCGCCCTATTTACAAGAGCTGCTTAAAAACGCATATGTTTTTTCATCTGCCCGCAGTACCTCTTCATGGACAGGGACCGCTGTGGCTTCGTTGATGTCTGGATTGTGCCCTTCTGACCATGGACATTTTCGCCAATTCCAGGTTTATTCCGGGCCCATGCGGATAAACGAGGATAAAAACTATTATAATTTTTGCATCTCAGGCAATCCATGGCTTGATGGAAAGTTCGGCTTTGCAAGAGGTTGGGATGAGCATTTTATTTCTGATCGTCTATTAGGAGAGAACCTTGTAAGAAGGGCTA
>PEWV01000071.1:66264-141429 GCA_002780005.1 Candidatus Aquitaenariimonas noxiae
AAGCTGTCCAGTCGTCAGAATATCAGATAAACTGTACCGTTTTTTTTATAAGCACTTTTCCAAGTATGGAGCAACTCTTAGAAAAAGCCTAGTAAGGCATCAATCGAAGATTTCCCAAAACTATACCAATACTATTAATTATGTGGGCTCTGTGTACAAATTTGATTGCCTGGTCTCTGATATGGTAAAGTTTCTTAATGACAAGGGTATTGCAAACAATACGATACTGATAATACTATCCGACCATGGATGGGGATTTGGCGAACGCACCGAAATCGACAACAGGCATGGATACAATCTGTACAATGAAACCTTGAACATACCATTGCTGGTATATAACCCAAATTTCAAAAATAAAACCTTAGAGGGGGGCTTCTCTATCCAGAATGTTATGCAGATCATAAAAAATATTCAAACTGAGAAATCCGAGATTATTGACGAAAACATGTTCTCGGAGGAACACATTGCCATAATAAAAAACGGAAATCGCGTTAGGGTCGGAGCAATGGTAAAAGAACGCTATAAACTTCTTAAGAATTATATATTTGAAACAAGGGACGGCTTTAATTTATATGATGATCCTGGCGAAAAAATAAATGTTTTCGATGCTTTTGCTGAATACTTTTCAGCTATGGAAAAGAAACTTGATATGGAAATGGCAAAAGCAGATAAGAATGAAGGCGAGCTTATGTTTTACCCCAACGCTTTAGAATGATGCTAGAAAGAGAAGTCGAAAATAAAATAAAAAATATGAATATGTGCATCGTCAAACACACCCTTACGCCTAAAGGCGGCGTCGAGGAGGAACTTCTAAATTTTTTAAAAGGTAAAGTGGAAAATTTGATGTACATAAGCCACCCTTTTAAAGAAGCCGAGATCATTCCGTTATATACGGAGATTTTCGCCTACAAAAACGGCATCTTGGCAAAACAAATAAAGATGCCCCTGATACTGGGACCTTTAGTTTTGTTTTATATAAAAGATGTGCTTTTTACTTTCTGGTATATTTTTAAAACAGGCCTCGTTTTTGACGTTTTTATTGGCGTTGATAATCTTAATGCCTTAACCGGCTATCTATTAAAAAAAGCTGGGAGGGTACGTAAAGTTGTATTTTATGTAATAGATTACTCTCCAAAGAGGTTCTCCAATAAACTTATGAATAGCATATATCATGCGATAGATAGGTTTGTCTGCTGCAGGGTCGACCGCATATGGAACCTCTCGGATGCAATGATGGAGGGGCGAAAAGAGCGCGGTATGAATATAAAAAAATGCTCTCCCCATATCACGGTTCCCCACGGTAATAGGTTTAAAAGCATTAAGCGGTATGATATAGATAAGATAGAAAGACATCGAATAGCATATCTCGGACAATTGCGCAAAGAGCAGGGCGCCGGTAAATTAATCGATATTTTTTATGGCATAAAAAATATGGTTCGGGACGCCTCTTTAATCGTTATCGGAACTGGGGAATTGGAGGATTCGATGCGGAAAAGAGTGGATGAATTAAATATCGGCGGCTCTGTCAGATTTGCCGGATTCGTAGAAGATAACTCAACATATGAGGAACTGCTGGCCAGGTCGGCCGTGGGGATTGCACCATATCCTAGCGATGCGAGAGGCTATAAGCGCTATTCCGATCCCGGTAAAATAAAAACATATTTGGCCTGCGGCTTGCCAGTCGTAACTACCAACGTTCCTCCGATAGCAAGCAAAATCAATGATAAAAAATCCGGTTTTGCAGTTGATGATGATATTAAAGAAATAAAAGACGCCTTATTTAAACTATTAACGGATGACGGCTTATATAAGACGTATAAAGAAAATGCCATCTCTATGGGATCAGACTATGATTGGAGCAACATCTTTAATAATGCACTATCGCTGACATTATAAAAAACAGAATGAAAACAAACAATAGGATATTGTTGGTTTACCCGAGCCCGCTTGGAGCTAAGTTCCCAGAACTTCCGCTACCCTTGCTCTATCTATCTTATGCCTTAAAGAAGTCTAATTTTGAAGTAGATATACTGGATATGCGGTTAAATAAATATACTTCTATTGATCCTCATAAATATCTATTTGTAGGCATAAGCACAATGACAGGGCCCATGATAATTGAAGGACTTAAGATTGCCCGGCTTGTAAAAGAGAAGGCAAAAGATATTCCGATTGTCTGGGGCGGGGTGCACCCTTCTCTTTTACCTGAACAAACTCTGCAGCATCCTTATGTAGATATTGTTGTAAAAGGCGAGGGGGAGGCTACTATTCAGGAATTAGCGCATACCTTGGCAGCCGGAAAAGAAATTTTTGATATAAAAGGTATCGGATATAAGCGTGACGGAAACATATTTGTAAACCAGGATCGCGAGTTTATAGACCTAAACGATATTGATATAGCGCTTCCGTATGAACTTTTTCCTATGAAACAGTATGTGATTGATCATTTTCCTATCCACACAAGTAGGGGTTGTCCATATCGATGCGGTTTTTGCTATAATCTGAGCTTTAATAAACGAAAATGGCGATGCAAGAATGCTGCTAGGGTTGTGCATGAAATTGAGTATGTAACCGGACGTTTTGGAGTAAATCATATAACTTTCACATGGGAGGACGAATTTTTCATAGACACAGAAAGAGTTCGCCAGATTTGCGACGGGCTGTTAAAACGTAACATTAAAATAACATGGGATGCCTTTTGCCGATTTAATCATTTTTATAAATTTGAGGAAGATTTCGTCAAGCTTTTAGAGCGATCGGGATGCTCCTGCTTATCGTTTGGAGCTGAATCCGGGTCTACGCGCATATTGGATGAGATTGTAAAAAAAGATATAACCGTTGAGCATATTATAAAGACAACAGAAAAACTAAAAAATACAAATATTCGCCAAATTGTTAGTTTTATATCCGGCTTACCTACCGAAACAGAAGACGATATGAAAAAGACGTATGACTTGATGGATAAACTTTATGCTATAAATACGAAAATATATTTAAACGGTATTTACCTTTATACTCCATATCCAGGGACACCATTATTTAATCTGGTAAGGCAACGATATAATTATAAGATGCCGGATTCCTTCGAAAAATGGGGGTCAACGTTTAAAATATACAGAGATGTAGGCATAACATGGCATCCCAAAAAATATATAAATAAATATAAGACTATTTCTATATTGACAAGATTCCCTTTTTATCTTAAATCCTTTAAGTTTAGCGATGTAAAAAAGGTTGTAGGCGGCCAGAGATTTGCGACTTTTCCTTACAATGCAATCTATTATTTTTTTACCATGCTAGCTAGATGGCGCTGGAAACATAAACAGTTCGGATTTCCTTTTGAATGGATGGTTTTAGAAAAAATTATAGATAAAATAAGGGGGTTTGTGTAAAATATAGCGCCCTCGTAAAAATAGAAGTTTGACTGGGAGTTGAGGTTGGAACATTTTGATAAAGTAATTTCGAAAAATAAAGATTTTTATTCAGATGTACGGGATTTTGTCTCTCCGGATCCTGCTAGAAAAAAAGAACGTAATGCGTTCTTTGAGTTTGCGAATATTAAAAGCGGGGCACGCGTTCTTGACTTTGGTTGCGGAACTGGGTCGTATACAATTCCGTTATTATCAAAAGGGTGCGTAGTTACTGCCATAGATTCATCGGGGGTCTCACTAAACATTTTACAAGAAAAGAGCCAAAGGCTTAATTTGAGCCAAAATCTTGAAAGAACCATTCATGGTTCTTTAGACGACCATATCGATGAATATAAAGATTATTTCGATTACGTGGTATTTGTCGATGTACTGCATCACGTAGCTGATATGAAAAGGACGATATCTCATTTGCAAAAAGTGCTAAAGAAGGGGGGCTATATAATAGGTATGGAGCCAAATGGCAAATTCCCACTTTGGAGATTTTATGGTTTAGTTACCCCGACTTTTGTTTGGAAGGAAGAAAAAGGCGTAAGACATTGCAGGGTAGAGAGATTTGAGCGCATATTTAAAGAACTGAATCTTGAAGATTTTAGCTACAGGTATTGGTCCCTTGTGCCGGGCATCCTTGCCAATCGCATGCCGCTATTATTTCAACTCAATGATTTTCTTATCCAGCTTAGATGTGTTGCTCAATTCTCAGGTTTTATCATGATAAAGGCGAAAAAGGCTGATTACGGCAAAGAAACTGCATAAAATAAGAACGAAATAATATATTATGGTGCCACTCAAAGAATCCTATTTACAAATTTTGGCATGTCCGATGTGCAAATCACATCTGATTCAAAAAGGAGATACTCTATATTGTGCGGATTGCAATAATAGTTATCCGATAGAAGACGGGATACCGAACCTGCTTCCAAAAAAAGTAAGTACCGAATTCTCAGATTCAATGAACCTTTGGAACAAAAGGTATAGCTCGGAAGGCCCAGAATTAGACGAGCCTTATCAAAATTCGTATATCATCGATAATCTAAAACATATAAATCGATTCTGGGCTTCCGACAGGAAGGGGTTCTTTCTCGAGGCCGGTTGCGGAACAGCTAATGTTTCAAGGTTTTTTTCTCGAGAAGGTAGAAGGGTAGTCGGAATAGACTTTTCTATGAATGCCTTAAAAAAGGCAAAGGCTGCTTTCAACAATGAACGCTTGGATTTTTTGTTTGTATGCTGCGATATCAGAAACCTGCCTTTCAGGAATGATGTCTTCGAATTTATCTACGCGGGAGGGTCAATAGAACATTTTGAGGATACGAAATCCTCAGTTGCGGAGTTTCGCAGAACCCTGAAACCGGGGGGGAAGTTAACGGCGCTCGTACCGGTCATTTCGCTCAGCATGCTGACTTATGGCATGTTATACGGAAATCTTCCGGCAGTTCCAGGATTTTTTAATATCGCAAAATTCGTGCATCATCGATTACTTAAAGGAAAATTTGCCATATACGGTTATGAGAAATCATTCACTGTAGGCCAGATCACGAACATATTCGAAAACGGCGGATTGAATAATATCGAAACCGGCTATTACGACAGTTATTATGAAATTAAAATGTTTAAATCCGAGTTTCTTAAAAATATTTGCAAAAAATTGCTTAAGCACAGACTATTTTGGCCAATGATTTACGTTAATGGAGAAAAATGAAACGGCACATCAATAATATCTTTGCGTATTCTACTTTTCTTATTTTATCTATCGCTGTAATGTCAGGCGTGCTTCGCAACATTTCTACAGTCATGTATGGCCAGCCGGGTGACCCATTTTTTGACATTTGGAAAAGTTGGTACTTTAAGTATGCCTTTTTACATAATAAACCGTTTTATTTTTCGGATTTTTTAGGCGCCCCATTTGGCAGCGATCTAACCCAAATACCATATCACTTATTTTGGGATAAACTCTTTTTTGTAGTCACACTCATATCTAATGAGGTTTTCGCATACAATTTATTCATGTTTTTGAGCTTCTTCCTTTCGGGTATAATAATGTATCATCTGGTGTTCTATCTTACAAGAGACCGGGCTGTCAGTATTTTTTCGGGAATAGCTTATATGTTTTGCCCTTATCACCTGGCGCATTCGCTCGGGCATCTTGGCTTAGCCAGCATACAATGGCTTCCTTTACTGCTTTTATTTATTCTAAAAGCATTTGATACGGCTGAACTGAAAAATTTTGCGTTATTAAGTTTGTCGCTCTTATTAGTCTTTATATCAAATTATTATTACGGCGTGTTCTCGTATTTAATCGTTTTGGTTTTCATCTTATCTTTTATAATCATCAATAGGGTTAAAGTCACGTTTAAAATAGTATCGTCATTCACAATTTCGTTTTTAATCGCTATTATCTTGACGCTTATCATAGCTTTACCGCCATATCTGAATACGCTGGGTCGGCCTATTGACGCTCCGGGATCAACCGACATAACTTACGCCGCGCCGTTAAAAGACCTGTTTACGGGCTCTGCCAGGCCGTTAAGCTATCTTTTGCCGTCATATATGCATCCTATTTTTGGCAGCTTTACGAAGCTGCTCGTAGGTTTTCCTCTTTATGGCGACACGGAAACCGAACACTCTTTATATCTGGGAATTTTTCCTCTAATACTGTCATGGCTAGCTATAAGGCGCAGAACAAAAATATCTAAGCTTTTTTTAATCCTTTTAGTTGCAACCGTTATTTTTTCAATGCCTCCGTACATAAAACTTCTCAGCTTAAAGATATATCTCCCGCAATTTTTTATTTTTAAAACACTTCCTTCATTTAGGACATTTGCAAGATTCGGAATTTTCGCAATGCTCTGTATAAGCGTATTAGCCGGATTTGGTTTAAAGGAGCTGCTCCGTAGAGCGCGTAATAAAAAAATGCGTGTTTTAATATACGCTATTTCGATCGCGATAGTCTTGTTCGAATTTTTAGTAAACCCATTTCAGTACAAATTTGACCTCGGGAAAGCACCTGAAGTGTATAAATGGCTTGCTCAAGAGAAAGGTGATTTCATTATTTGCGAGTATCCTTTGAATAAAGCCCCTGTGTTCCGCGGGGACTGGTTAATTTGGCAAAGAATTCATGGAAAAAGAACAGCTGACGTGGCGCCTCACGGTTCGTATTCATCGCGCTTTAGGAAAGATATTTTTAAGCTGCAAGATGCAAACACGCCTGGTATATTAAAGTGGTTAGGTGTAAAATATGCAATTGTGCACCTGGACGATATGAAAGAAAGCGAGTCTTTGGACATTGTGGGCATATTGCCTAATTTTAACAAGCAGGAGGGCCTGAAGCTCGTAAAAAGATTCAAGGAATCAAATATAGAAATTTATGAAGTGACAGCAAAGCCTATAAATCCAGAAAGTGCAGAAGGAGAAGAATTATGATCAAAAAAATTATCGGTTTTATTATTATCGCCGTAGCGATATCCATTATTATTCTGCTTTTTGTAGAATATTCAAAAGGAAAGCCGAGTTCTATTCTCAACAATGTAACCTTGAAGCATAACTCTTCCGGAATATCAAAAATATCTCCACTTGAAGGGGAAAAATTATCGTATATAATAAAATATCTATGGATAATACCGTTAGGGACGGTCGATATCGAAACAGGCAATATCGCTGATTACGAAAACCGCAAGGCATATCCTTTAGTTGCATCCGGGAGAGTATCTAATTTTATATCTACATTTGTAAAAGCCGAAGGGGTTATAAGGTCATACGTAGATACGGATACCCTGCATACATGGCGATACGAGGAAAAATCGCAGGCTGAAGGGCACAGGCCGTCTAATAAGGTCATACTATATGACCAAATTGCTAATATCATGGAATACAAAAATATAAAGCGCAGTATACCGGCAAATACTCAAGACCCTCTATCAGCATTATTCTACCTAAGGTGGCAGCCTTACCAGGACAATAGTGATATAAAGTTCAATATAAACAGCAATAAAGACAACTATGATCTTGAAACTAAATTTTTGCGCAAAGAATCGATAAAACTACAGTCCGGCATGGCAGAACTTCTTTTATTGCAGTCTAATATCAGGAGTCAAAAAGGATATTCTCGATCCGAGGCGAAAATCATTACATATCTTACGGACGACGCGTCCAGAACGCCGGTTCTCTTAAAAATACGAACGATATTCGGCCCGCTCGTCGTCAGATTAACGGGCGTTGAATACAAATGAAAATCGGAATTGACATAAGGTCTACTTTAAAGCAGAAAACGGGCATTGGCTATTATACACTTAATCTGATTAACGGGCTTGCTAAGGTAGATCCTGAAAACTTATACTTTCTTTATAGCCATATGCGGCTGTTTGACTTTAAGAAGCGGCTTCCGGACGTACCGGCTCCAAATTTTAAGCACAGAACGGATAGGCTCTCATTCAGACCCGACCTAAAAATGAATGATATGGACACATTCCACAGTTCGAGTTATGATATGCCAAAGTTTAAATCCGCTAAACTTATTACTACGATACATGATATAATTCCTCTCGTTTACCCTGAGGGTTATCCGAGCGAAGTTTTAAATAAATTGGAGCATAATATAAAAAAAGTACTTAACGAAAGTGCATTAATAATAACCGATTCAAATAATACGAAAAAAGATTTGACGGCGCGATTCGGACCAAAAAATAGAATTGACGTTATATATCCTGGCCGCGATGAGTCTCTTGCTCCGATAGATAACAAAAAAAAAGCTTCTGATTATTTAAAAAATAAATACGGAATAGAAAAAGAATTTATTCTTTTTGTCGGGACTATTGAGAAGCGTAAAAACGTAGCTGGTCTTATTGAGGCGTTTCTAGATTTAAAAACAAAAAAGAAAATACCTCATTTGCTGGTTATTGTCGGGATGAGGGGGTGGGGAGGGGATGCGGCTTTTCGCCTGGCTTCGAATTCGAACTTAAAGAACGAAATAATCTTTACGGGGTATGTTACACGGAAAGATTTAGAATCGTTTTATAATATAGCGTCCGCGTTTGTGTATCCATCGTTTTATGAAGGATTTGGCTTCCCCATTATAGAAGCCTTTAGTTTCGGCGTACCGGTCGTCACAGCGGACACAACAAGCTGCGGAGAGATTGCCGGAGATGCGGCTCTAATAGTGAACCCGGAAGATAAAGATGCACTGCGGGAGGCTATCTTAAAAGTTATTGATGATGACAATTATAAAAAAAAGCTTATCGAAAAAGGCTTTGCGCGCTTAAATTTATTTTCGTGGAAAAAAACAGCGGAACAATTTAAAAAAATATTTTACGAAATAGGCGGACAAAATGAATCCAAAAAAAATTAAGAATATATTGATCATCAACCCGTTTGGCATAGGCGACGTGCTTTTTTCAACGCCTTTGGTAAAAGCCTTACGAGAGCATTACCCGGGAGGTTTCATAGGTTACGTTTGCAATAGAAGGACCGAGCCGCTTCTTGCCGCGAACCCTGATATTGATAAGGTCTTTGTGTATGAGAAAGATGAATTTAGAAAATTGTGGGCGAAGTCAAAGTGGAAATGGTTGAAAGGATTTATAAAACTTCTTAAGCAAATAAAAAAGAATAGATTTAATGTTTTAATAGACCTTTCTTTGGGCCATCAATATAGCTCCATATCGTTTCTCTTGGGCGTGCGTCAAAGAATAGGATTCAATTACAAAAATCGCGGCCGTTTTCTAACGCACAAAATAGACATTGAAGGTTACGATTCGAAGCATATTGTGGATTATTATCTTTCTCTTCTACAATTTCTGGACATAGAAACGCCGAAGGTCGCAAAATTGCAATTTGTTACGCAGCTTTCAGATAAAAAATGGGCAAAAGATTTTATAGCCGCACACGGCGTTGACAAAAAAGATCTGATCATCGGAGTCATCCCGGGAGGAGGGGAGAGCTGGGGCGAAAAAGCGGTCTACAAGCATTGGGGCGAACAGAACTTCACGAAAATAATAGATAAGCTAAGCTCTGAACTTTCAGCAAAAATAATAGTTTTCGGCGGTCCGCAGGAATCTGCAAAATGCAAGAGGATCGTGTCCGCGTGTAAAAGCGCGCCGATAAACGCCTGCGGAGGCGCAAGCTTAGGCGGATTTGCCGCGCTTTTAAGATTCTGCGACCTGGTAATTGCGAATGATGGCGGCCCTCTGCACGTAGCAGTTAGCCAAGGCGCCGCTACCGTTTCAATATTCGGGCCCGTTGACGAGGCTGTTTACGGCCCGCATCCGCCAAGCAAAGATAATATAGTGGTCAAAAAAAACGTCGACTGCCGCCCATGTTATAGGAAATTTAAAATACCTGAATGCAGCAACAGAATATGCCTTCAGGATATAGCGGTAGAGGACGTGTTTAAAATAGCGAAACAGATTATCGCGAGAAAAACTTTTGCCGATAAGGAAAAGCGGTTCTTGGAACTAAAAATTCCCGTTACGGTGGTAGTATTGACTAAGAATGAAGAGTCTAATATCGCCGATTGCCTGGACAGCGTAACATGGGCCGATGAAATAATACTAGTGGACGATATGAGCGCAGACAAAACCTGCGATGTAGCGTCAAAATATACAAATAAAATATTCAAGCGAAAAATGGATGTGGAAGGCTCCCACAGAAATTGGGCATATAGCCAAGCCAGAAATAAGTGGGTCTTAAGCCTGGACGCGGATGAAATGGTTTCTGACGGCTTGCGGACAGAGATCGAAAGATTGATGAAGGGGCCTATAAGGTTCAGCGCATTTTCCATCCCCCTGCGTAACTTTATAGGAAAATATTGGGTGCGCCATGGGGGCTGGTATCCTGCTGGAAAAGTGAGACTATTCAATAAAGATAAATTCCGTTATGAGGAAGTCGGCGTCCATCCTCGAGTTTTTATTGACGGTGAATGCGGACATCTTACAAAAGACATCATACATAAAGGCTATCCGAATCTTGCGCATTTCCTGGATAGCCTCAACAGGCAAACTACGCTTGAAGCGCAGAAATGGGTCGATGATAAGCGGAAGATGTCCTTTGGTATTGGGCTTAGAAAGGCGCACGACAGGTTCTTTAAGGCTTATGTATTGAAAAAAGGCTACAAGGACGGCTTTATAGGATTCATGGTGGCTTTCTTTGCGTATCTATACCAGATCATGAGTTATGCCAAGTACTGGGAATTAAAAAAACAGACGGAAGAAGAAAATAAAAATGCAACCCGATAAATGCTGCGACATAGTGATACCTGTTTGGAATGAGTATAAATTAACAAAAACCTGTATCGAGAGCATTCGAAAGAATACTGATTTCCCATACAGGATTATCGCCGTCGATAACGGCAGCGATAGCGAAACTAAAGGCTATCTCGAGTCCTGTAAGAGCAGTGATCCGGCAAATTTTGCGTTAGTCCGAAACGAGGAAAATCTCGGGTTCGTAAAAGCCTCCAATCAGGGCATGCGGTTATCGAACGCAAAATATGTCTGCCTTTTGAACAATGATACGATTGTGGGCGAAAAATGGCTTGGCATCATGATAAATGTGTTAGAAAACAATAGTTCTATAGGCTTGTTGAATCCCTTAAGCAACACATTCGGCCGTGGGCCTAAAGATATTATTGATATCGACGATTATTCGCGCAAAATAGCCCTTAAAAAAGATAGGTTCGTCGAGGCCGGGCAATGCATAGGATTCTGCATGCTGATGAGGAGGGGGGTAATTGATAGAATCGGCCATTTAAGCGAAAATTCAACATTTATGTTTTTCGAAGATACGGATTATTCTATCAGGGCAAGAAATATGGGATTTATATGCGCAATAGCTATGGGTGCGTATGTATATCATTATGAGCACAAATCGGGCGATAAGCTCGGAAGCAAGCAGGGGGAAATTTTCCAAGAAAATCAGAAATTATTCTATAAGAAATGGGGGGAACCGCTGCGGATCGTCTACGTCTCCAGCGTAGACCCGAAGACCAGTCGGGAGTTATTAAAAAGAAATATCGGAGAGGCGATCTCAATATCAAAAAAAGGCAACTATGTTTATATATTTCAACGAGGAAAATTTAAAGGCGATATTGATGATTTTTACGAATCTCTGGGTCTTGTTCGTTTTTTGAACGCGCAGATATTTTTTAAAGACAAATCTTTTAAGCTGTACTGCATATATAGAATACTTACGAGAAGAAAGAAACGTTTTGATGCGATATTCGCGAATGATTCCGATTTTTATAGTCTTTTAAAAAAAATATTTTTCTTCCATCGGATAGCCATATATCGAAATCTGAACGAAGCAGATGCTGTAAATTTGTGGAGTAAACGGCACAAGAATGCGAGGAGTGTCGAATAAGTGATTATTTTAGGGATTTCAGGCCCGTTTGAGCATGACCCGTCAGCCGCTATTCTCGTTGACGGTAAAATTGTCGCAGCCTGCGAAGAAGAGCGTTTTATAAGAAAAAAACATGCTATTTGGGAATTGCCGATAAATTCTATACATTACTGCCTCGAAGCCGCCAAAGCAAAACCGGCAGATATTAACGTGATTGCTTACCCATGGTCGCCTTTAGCATACAAGAGGGGAAAGTGGGCTTATTTCTGGAATGTGCTAGGCTATAGAACTTCCCTGGCTTATAAAACGATAAAAAAAGAAACTCAAAGGTGCAAATCGCAAAAAAACAGGGCGCGTGTCATGCTGGAGCGAAGCGGCATAGATCCACTCAAAGTAAAGATAGAGCATGTCGAGCACCATCTGGCCCATGCCGCAAGCGCTTATAACCTATCCGGCTTTAAAGATGCCGCCGTAATGACAATTGACGGCGCAGGAGAATTCGTATCAACCATGTTCGCTGAGGGGGTAGGCGGGAATATAAGAAAGATAAAAGAAATATATTACCCTGATTCGCTGGGGCTTTTTTATTCGATCATAACAGAATATCTGGGTTTTGAAATGAATGACGGAGAATATAAGGTTATGGGCATGGCGCCTTACGGCGAAGCCGCAAAGGCTGATTTTTCGAAAATCATCAAATTCGACGAGTATGGTTACAAAATGAATCAGCGGTATGTTTATATCAAAAATAATGAAAAATATATTCCATCTAAATCTTTTTCCCGCAGGATGGTCAAGGATTGGGGGCCGCCGAGAGAAGGGGATGATTTAAAGGCGCCTTATACGCATATCGCAGCCGGTGCGCAAAAAATTCTAGAAGATGTCACGCTCAAACTATTGAATACCTATTTAAGAGATATCCTTGAAAGAAACGACGGCAGGCTATGTTTTGCAGGGGGATGCGCATTGAACGTCAGCCTTAACAGGAAAATATTAGAACAACCCTACGTGAAGGAATTCTTCGTACAACCAGCGGCAGGCGATGCCGGAACGGCCTTAGGGGCTGCCGTTTACGTCGCGCACAAATCCGGAGATGCCATCCAAAAAATGGACCATGTATACCTCGGGCCGGAATACTCGGCCAAAGAAATAGAAGAGGCTTTAAAAACTAATAACCTAAAATATGAAAATAGCCGGGAAATAGAAAAGGTGGCCGCATCATTATTAACCAGAGGTGAAGCGGTCGGGTGGTTTCAAGATAGGATGGAATTCGGCCCTCGCGCACTAGGAAATAGGTCAATTTTGGGAAATCCATCCATTCAAGGGGTAAGCGATCGCATAAACGCCATTATAAAATACAGGGAAAAGTGGAGACCGTTCTGCCCGTCGGTTTTAGAAGGTTTTGAAAATGAAATATTCGAAAATTACCATGAGTCAGAATTTATGACTATGAGCTTTCTTGTGAAAAATCCCTGGAAAAAAAGGATACAAGAAGTGGTTCATGTTGACGGTACGGCGCGTCCGCAGATTGTAAAAAAGGAAAAAAATGCTAAATTCCACAATCTGATCTCGAGCTTCTATGAAAACACAGGCATTCCTCTATTATTGAATACTTCCATGAATAGGCGCGGCGAACCGATGGTTTGTTCGCCGCAGGATGCTATAAATATGTTTGTCGATTCCGGCTTAAAGTACTTGGTGATGGGAGACTTTTTGGCGAGTAAACAATGAAGATCATATTTTTAGACAGAGACGGGGTTATAAATAAAGATCTGAACTCTTACGTAACCGATTGGGACAAGTTCCAATTCTTAGAAGGCTCTTTGGAAGCCTTAAAAAGGTTATTCGACGCCGGCTACGAAATAGTTATCGCTTCGAATCAGGCCGGTGTTTCCAGAGGAGATTACACCGTAGAAGAATTAAATTATATAAACGAGAATATGCTTCGCCAGATAGAGAAAACGGCCGGCAAAAGGCCTTCTGTCTATTATTGCATGCACACTGATGAGGATAATTGCGCCTGCCGCAAGCCTAAGCTTGGGCTTTTTAAGCAGGCCGAAGGTAAATTCGGAAAAATCGATTACAAAAACACCTACTTTATAGGCGACCAGGAACGAGATATGGAAACAGCCAAAAATTTAGGCGCAAGGTCCATATTTGTATTATCCGGAAAAAATGATCTAGAAAGCGTGAAAAGCTGGAGCTTTAAACCGGATTATATAAAAAATAGCTTTCTCGACGCAGTAAATTTTATACTGGGCTATAAGAGTAGGGTAATAGTCGTAATGCCGGCCTATAACGCGGCAACTACCTTGTCAAAAACATATAACGATGTTCCGAAAGAATATGTTGATGAGATAATACTTGTCGATGACGCAAGCCAGGATGACACAGTCGAAGTGGCGAAAAAACTTAACCTGAAAGTCTTAAAGCATTCTAAGAATAAGGGCTACGGCGGAAATCAAAAAACCTGCTATACGGAAGCACTGAAAGAAGGGGCCGACATAGTTGTCCTGCTGCATCCTGATTATCAATATGATCCCAGAATAATCCCTGATCTGATAAAACCTATAAAAGAAGGAAACGCCGATGTTGTTTTTGCTTCACGCATGCTGAAGAAGCCCGAAGTAAGAAAAATGCCGCTTTATAAGTATATTTCCAACAAAACCTTGACCTCTATGGAGAATTTAATACTTGGCACTAAATACTCCGAATTCCATACGGGCTATCGCGCATACAGCAGGAAGGCCCTCAAGTCTGTTTCGTTTACGTTAAATTCAAACAATTTTGTTTTCGACAATGAAATAATAGTCCAATTGCATAATAAAGGATTTCAAATAAAAGAAATACCCGTTGAAACCAGGTATGGGAAAGACTATTCATCGGTAAGTTTCATGAAGAGCCTGCAATACGGTTTAAGTATTTTATGCGTCTTATTTAAGTACTTGCTCCATAAATATAGAATAAAACAATCAGAGCAGTTTAGGTAAAATGGCCTGCATGCTTTGCGGTTATGAAAAATCGGAAAAACTTTTTAATGTAAAGGATGCTGATTTCTCAAGCAAGGAATACGCTCTGGTTAAATGTAATAACTGCGACCTTATTTCTATAGAACCAAAACTAGATCCTGAGGAAATAAGGAAATACTACGAATCGTCATACCAGGATGAAAGCGGAGCAAAATTTAAATCAGTTTACGAGGCCATGGAGGGGGCTTTTAAGGCCTCGCGCGCGAAATACATAATGAAATTTAAAAAAGAAGGCGTCATCCTCGATGTCGGTTGCGGAAGGGGAGAGGTCATAGGTAAACTGGCTGAACTGGGCTGGGAGGCGCACGGCTGCGAATTAAGCGAAAAAATCGCGCTTAAAGCGCGGCAAAACAAAAAATTAAAAATATATACCGAGTGCTTTGAAGATGTAAAATTTAAACCCGAATATTTCGACGCAATCACGCTCTGGCATGTGTTAGAGCATGTGCACGACCCTAAAACCTACATAAAGCGCATATATGATATATTAAAAAAAGATGGTGTGTTGATATTAGAGGTCCCGAATATCTCGAGCTGGCAAGCCAGGCTATTTCAAGCAAACTGGTTCCATCTGGATGCGCCAAGGCATTATTACCACTTTTCATCAAAAACTTTGAAACGCCTATTGATGGATACCGGTTTTAACGTTAAAAATATGAATTCTTTTTCTTTCGAGTACGGGCCATTTTCGGTTTTGCAGAGCTTGCTCAACAGTATGGGGTTTACCCATGATCTGCTTTACGGCATGCTCATGAAAAGCTCTCCTATTTTAAAACAAAAAAAGCTAGCGATTGAAAAATTACTTACCGTTTTATTGATCCCCTTCTTATCTGTAATAAGTTTGGTATTCGCGTATTTTGAGGCGTTGTTCAAGGGCGGCGCGGTCATAAGAGTTGCTGCAGAGAAAAAAATATGATCCTACTATTGTTGATAAATCTTCTTTTGGGTGTGACAGTAACGATATGGGTAGCGGGATTATTTCATCCAAAAACCATCAGCGGCTTCCTTCTGTCATGGTGCACGTTATTTACATCGCTGATCTTCATAACAGAGATATTATTGGGGCTTGTAGGCGCGCTTGGTTTTTATAATCTACTAGCCGTTCACGCCGCGCTTTTTTTATTATCGATAGTTTATGCCCGGCGCAAGAGAGCGCGATTGTCTTATGCTAACATCTCAAAGATAGATCTTGGCGGCTTTATAAAGGACAAGCCCCTATTGCTCATCTCTTCGCTCCTTATCGGATTTATCTTAGTCAAATCTTTTCTCGTTTTACAAAGGCCACCGTTCGGCTGGGACCCGTTGATAGACCACTTGGCGTTCCCGTCTTATTGGATACATAAAAAAACTATTATAAATCCAATGGTTGTTTTCGGCGAGCCGGCTCCGAGTTATTACCCTATAAGTAGCGAGCTTTTTTACCTTTGGTTCATGCTTCCGCTCTCGAGCTCTTTTATCGCCGATTTGGGCCAGGTCTTTTTCTTCATACTCGCAGGGTTAGCCGCGTACGGGATCTGCAAAAGATTGAATATGAGCAATACTGTATCTCTTTGCGCCGGGATTGTTTTTATGTTTATGCCGAGCATGTTTCGGCAGATATCAATGCCCATGAACGATGTTATGATGCCGGCGTATTTTCTTACAGCGGTCTATTTCATATTGGCTTTGCGGGGCGACACGAATATAAAAAACCTTATCTTGTGCGGGCTTGCCAGCGGAGTTTTCTTCGGGATAAAAACCTCATCGATTTTTTATATCGCCTTCCTCGTTTTGTTTTTGCCCATAGTCTTGCGCGGGAGATTACCTTTTAAAAAAATAGTTTGGTATGTGGTTTTATTTTTCATTCTTGTCATCGCGATAGGGGGGTACAAATATATTCAAAATTTTATTTTGGCAGGAAACCCTTTATATCCGGCCAAAGTCAAACTTTTCGGAACCGCGATTTTTAAGGGCGTCGAAGATTTTTCCGGAGATGTTTTTAAGCTGAAAAATGACGTTGATTTTGAGAATTACCTGTTTCATCAGCAGCTCGGCGTACAACTTGTCTTGTTTACGGTTATAGGCACTTTCTTTTCGCTACCTCTTTATATATTAAAAAACAGGCAAAGGGCTATAGACGCGGGCGTTTGCTATTTGCTCGTATTGCCGCTTTTGATCTTTTTGACGTTCTATTTCGCGATACCGTTCAGGTGCCCCAGGTATTTATTCATTTTCATAGCTTTAGGATGCATTTCTTTTTTTTATATCCTCAATACGCTTAAGGTGTCTGCCAAATTAATAAAAATAGTAGCTCTAATATCTGTTTTGATCTCGATCGCTGAAATTTCAAAATATGGCGAACTAATATCAAGCTTATCGCTATCTTTACTTTTATTTCTCGGTCTTTACTATAAGCGCGGCGAGCTTGCAAGGGTAATCAAAAACGCAAAAACGGTTATAATTATTTTTGTCACCTTTTTCATTTCTCTTCTTTTTATCGAGCAGGACTATATTAAGAATTCTTACGACCGTTATATAATCGGGTATCATTGGGAGAAACTAGGCATCGAGGGCTGGAAATGGATAAATGATAATACTAACGGCAACAGAATCGCATATACCGGCATCGGCGCATTTTACCCTTTATATGGCGTTAAGTTAAAAAACACGGTCGAATATATTTCGATTAATGATAAAAAACCTTATTTGCATTCTTATGCGGATGGTTCGTATTTATTTGACGGCGATTCGCAGAAATTTTTTAAAAGCCTCCAAGAGGAAGGCAACTACAGGGAAAACCCTGATTATGTTTCCTGGTATAAAAATCTTAAAGAGAATAAAATCGAATACCTGTACGTTTCGGATCTGTATTTCTCAAAGAAATTCCCGATAGAAGACGAGTGGGCTAATTCCCATAGCGATATATTTAAACTGGTCTTTTCAAATCCACAAGTTCATATTTACGAGGTGCATTATGGAAACGAAAAAAGATAAAAAAATTCTTATTTGCTACGCAACGGCCGGCATAGGACATATGAAGGCCGCATTGGCAGTGGAGGATGCGCTTGTATATAAAGGTAATAAGTCATATGAAATTATAGACATTCTGGACTATTCAAACGCATTTTTAAAGTGGCTATACCGGCGGTTCTATATAATTTTAGTGCAGTACACGCCGTCCCTGTGGGCTTTGGTTTATTACACGCTTGATATACCATGGATTTATAATCTAACCAAAGGCCTGCGGACGCTGACTGACACATTAAACGCTAAAAAATTCATCGATTATATATGCGCCTCAAGGCCGGACATAATAATATCTACGCACTTTTTTTCGAGCGAAGTCGTTTCGTTTTTGAAACGCAAAAATATAGCGCGCCCTTATCTCGTGTCGGTCATAACCGATTTTAAGCTTCATACATATTGGGTTTCAAAAGAAATAGATTTATTTGTAGTGGGGAACGACGCATTGAAAGAACATTTAAAACGGTTCGGGATAGACGAAGAAAAAATAAAAGTGCTGGGAATCCCTATCGAATTAAGGTTTTACCAACAGCTCGATAAAGATATCTTATACCAGAAGCTTGGCATTAAAAAGGGCCTGTTCACGATACTTATAGCGAGCGGCGGTTTTGGCGTAGGGCCTGTTAAAAAAATAATAGAGCAATTTTCGAAAGCGAACATCGATGTTCAGATAATGGTGGTATGCGGAAAGAATAAGGTGCTATTTGAGGATATTAAAAAATTGCAAAACCTTTCTAAGATACCTATAAAAGTATACGGCTTTGTCGACAACATGCACGAACTGATGGAGGTTGCCGATTTGTTGATCAGCAAATCGGGCGGCATGACGGCTTCTGAGGCTATTGCAAAAGGATTGCCGATGATCGCGGTTTTGCCTATTCCGGGGCAAGAGATGAGAAATTGCCAGTTTTTAATTGAGAATAGGGTTGCGATAAGGGAAGATAATCCCTATAATATTACAAAAAAAGTGGCATGGCTGTTCAATAATAAGGAAGAACTCAATATTATGAAGAAAAAAACTTTAACCATTAAAAAACCTAACCCAGCATTGAGCCTGGCGGAGATTATAGAGAAAATATGATTCCCGTTAGAACTCTTAATAAAACGGTTCCAATGGGTCAAAGTAACGAAAAAATGGTAATAAAACATTTAAGAATAAATAAACGTAATTTGGAGTTCTAACGGGATGAATATTTTAGGAATATCTGCATTTTACCACGATAGCGCAGCCTGCTTAGTTAAAAACGGCGAAATTATAGCTGCCGCCCAAGAAGAGCGCTTTACCCGGAAAAAGCACGATTTTAACTTTCCCAATAATGCAATAGCTTATTGCCTCAAAGAAGCCGGGATAGACTTGGGCGGCATAGACTACGCAGCGTTTTATGAGAAGCCCTTCATAAAATTTGAACGCATACTTGATACTTATGTTGCATTTGCACCTTTTGGAATAAAATCATATCTAAAGGCAATGCCTTTATGGATAAAACAGCGCCTCTGGATGAAAAACCTTATCCAGAAAGAATTAAAAACAAACGCAAAAATACTCTTTTCGGAACATCACATGTCCCATGCCGCCTCAGCTTTTTACCCGTCGTCTTTTGATAACGCAGCTATCTTAACTATTGACGGGGTGGGGGAGTGGGACACGGCAACTTGCGGCATGGGAAAAAATAATGAGATCGAGTTGCTTGAGGAATTGAGTTTTCCGCACTCGCTAGGTTTGTTATATTCCGCATTTACCTATTATGTGGGATTTAAAGTCAATTCCGGCGAATATAAACTGATGGGCCTTGCCCCATATGGCGAACCGAAATATGTAAACGCTATTTTAAATAATCTGCTCGATCTCAAGGAAGACGGCTCATTCCGGTTGAATATGAAATATTTTAACTATTGCACCGGTTTGCGAATGATAAATAAAAAATTCTGCGATCTCTTCGGCGCGCCTCCGAGAAAATCCGAAACTAAGATGCAGAAAATATATATGGATGTGGCGCGCTCGATCCAATACGTAACGGAAGAGATCTTACTGCGCATGGCAAGGCATGTCCATCAGATCACAGGATCAGACAAGCTCTGTCTTGCAGGCGGCGTTGCGCTGAATTGCGTCGCGAACGGGAGAATTATACGAGAAACGCCATTTAAAGAAATATGGGTACAACCCGGGGCAGGTGACGCCGGAGGTGCCGTAGGGACGGCCCTGTATACTTGGTATTACTACCTACAAAATAAAAGAACGCCGGACCCTCTTGATTCGCAAAAAGGTTCGTTTTTGGGTCCTGAATTTACAAATGATGAGATAAAAAAATATCTAGATGAAAATAACATCCCATATAAAGAGTTAAAGAGCGATGAAATACCTAACACAACAGCGAAACTGTTAGAGGATGGCAATGTGGTGGGCTGGTTTCAGGGAAAAATGGAATTTGGGCCACGCGCCTTGGGTTCGCGCAGTATCTTAGGCGATCCTCGGGTGAAGGAAATGCAAACCACGATGAATTTAAAGATAAAGTTCAGAGAATCCTTCAGGCCATTTGCCCCCAGCGTGTTAGAGGAAAGGGTTGGGGATTGCGTTGACTTGAAAGCGACGAGCCCATACATGTTATTAGTAGCACCTGTTACTCGGAAAGATATACCGGCCGTAACCCATGTGGATAATTCGGCAAGAGTTCAGACCGTTTCAAAAAAGACGAATCCTTTATTTTATGACACGATAAGAGCGTTCTATGATAAAACAGGTTGCCCTTTGATCATAAATACCTCATTCAATATAAGAGGGGAACCGATAGTCTGCGCGCCCGAAGACGCTTTTAACTGTTTTATAAGCACTGGGATGGATTATTTGGTGATAGGAAACTTTTTACTGGATAAAAAAAGACAAAAAAAACAAGTGGATTTCACGAAATACATGAATAAATTCGAGCCTGACTAAAATGCAAACAAAAGCAAATATCAAAAAAAGAGATTTAAGAATTTTTTCTTTCGCGTTAACTGTGATCCTGTCCCTATTTTCGGTCAAGTTCTGCAAGGCGATGAACCTCCAGGCCGGCGGCGCCCTTCTTGCAATGGCCCTGGCAACGTTCTTTATCGGCCTATTCCTGCCTATCCTGATACTTCCGGTTTACAAGATATTATCCTTTATCGGAAAGATAATAGGCCATATCGTTACGGCGCTGCTGCTTGGCGTAATTTTTTATTGCGTTTTTACACCCATTAGTGTAATATTAAGGCTAACAAAAAAAGATATTTTGAGATTGCGGTTTGAGAAAAACAAAACTTCATACTGGATAAGCCGAAAAAACAGGACCTCGAAGCGCGAAAACCTAGAAAGGCAGTACTAAGAGAATGGGCAAGCTTGCGATATTGAAAGAATTATGGGATTTTCTAAAAATCAGGAAAAAATGGTGGCTAGCACCCATAATTATCGTATTGATATTGCTGGGCCTGTTAATAATATTTACTGAGAGTTCCGCAGTAGCTCCTTTCATATATACTCTTTTTTAGACTACAGTTAAGCCTCATCTATGGCAGCTGCTGGAAAGAATGGTATTTTTCTGACAGTTTAGTTGATATTGTAGTTTTGTAAAAAAAATTTACAAATGATCTAAAATGACAGCTAAAAACAAAATTTCCAGCATATTAAAAGACTTAAAAAGGTATCTAGAATTTGAAAAAGAATCGGGAATTAACGATTTATATTTAGAAAAAGGTGGTATTATTTCTAAAAACGTTGATAAAGAAAAAAAATTAAAAAATCTGGCAATAAAAGTATCCGCTTGCAGCGGTTGCTCGCTAAGCGAAACTCGGAAAAACGTGGTCTTTGGCTCGGGAAACCCTAAAGCGCGGCTGGTTTTTGTGGGCGAGGCCCCGGGTTACGATGAAGACGTTCAGGGGCTGCCGTTCGTAGGCAGGGCAGGACAGCTTCTAACAAAAATAATAGAGTCCATTAAATATGACAGGAAAAATGTCTACATATGCAATATATTGAAATGCCGGCCTCCCCAAAACCGATCACCGTTACCGAGCGAAATATTTGCCTGCCAGGAATACCTGATAGAGCAATTAAATATTATAAAACCCAAGCTTATATGCGCCCTTGGAAAATTTGCGGCTCAAACACTTTTAAAGACCGATACGCCCATTTCGCTCCTCAGGGGAAAGTTTTATGACTACCAGGGGATAAAGCTCATTCCGACATTCCACCCGGCATACCTCCTTAGAAACCCCAATGACAAAAGATT
Source organism: Candidatus Aquitaenariimonas noxiae (assembly GCA_002780005.1). GTDB lineage: Bacteria > Omnitrophota > Gorgyraeia > Aquitaenariimonadales > Aquitaenariimonadaceae > Aquitaenariimonas > Aquitaenariimonas noxiae. Next base: position 88,288 of record PEWV01000071.1, read on the forward strand.
AGTCTGGGAAGACATGAAAAAAATAAAAAAGTTCTTAGAGGCGGAAAATGGCAAGCCCCGTTAGAAATCAAAATTTTCCAAAAAGCAAAGAAAGCGGAATTTCTAACGGGGCAAGTGAACCCAGTTTCGCAGAAATAGCATTAGGGCTGCCCATTGATAAGCTTTTTGATTATCGCATTCCGCCTGAACTTGAAAAAGAAATAGCTGTTGGGAAACGCGTGTGGGTCCCTTTTCAAAACAAAAGAAAAGTCGGATATGTGGTAGCCATAAAGAGCGTATCAGATGTGGAAAATGTTAAAACAATAGAAGAGATTATAGATAAAGAACCACTGATCGATCCGGAGATCCTTACTCTTTCCAAAAAAATCGCCGAGTACTACTTCGCTTCATGGGGCCAGGCCATCGAAGCAAGCATACCGATAGCGTTAAAAAAGGGAAAGGTGAAAATGGGGCACCGAAAAACAAAGATAGAAGGTGAGCCCTACCCCAGCGAAGAATTAAAATTGCCGCACACCTTAACAGGAGAGCAGGAAGAAGCCCTGGCGGCTATATTGAAATCGCTGGAAGGCAATAAACATACCACGTTTCTTTTGCACGGCATTACGGCCAGCGGCAAGACGGAAATTTACCTAAGGGTGATCAAGCGCGCACTTGAACTGGGAAGGTCCAGTATCGTATTAGTTCCTGAAATATCCCTTACCCCTCAGACCGTCGAGAGGTTTAAGTCAAGGTTTGGGGATAATATAGCAGTGCTGCATTCGAAACTATCTGAAGGTATGCGTTTCCATGAATGGGAGCGAATAAAAAGCGGGGAGGTAAAAATCGTAGTGGGCGCGAGGTCGGCTATATTCAGTCCCGTAAAAAATTTAGGAACTATAATACTGGACGAAGAGCATGAAACATCTTACAAGCAGGAAGAGGCGCCGCGGTACCACGCCAGAGAAGTAGCGCAAATGAGATCGGAGATCGCCGAGTGCCCGTTAATATTAGGCACGGCAACGCCGTCTATGGAGTCATATTATAAAGCAGAAAAAGGGGAGTTTAAACTTCTCGAGCTCACTAAAAGAATAGACAATATGGTTTTGCCCAAAGTTACCATTGTTGATATGAAAAAGGAGCTTCACGAAACGCGAAAAATCGCCGTGTTCTCGCGCCTCTTAAAAAATAAAATCGAAGAAGCAGCGCAGAAAAATGAACAGGTCATTTTATTCCTGAATAGGCGAGGTTTCTCGACATTCGTGAATTGCAAAAAATGCGGTTTTGTGGCCAAGTGCTCAAAGTGCGACAGCGTGATGGTTTACCATTTCGCGACTCAAAAACTTACCTGCCACTGGTGCAATTCGAGTATGCTGCCGCCTAAAATCTGCCCGAGCTGCCAAGGCAATTATATTAGCTATTTCGGCCTGGGGACAGAAAAAGTCGAGGAGGAACTGCGTCATATGCTCCCGTATACACGCATAGAGCGCATGGATACGGATAGTACCGCAAAAAAAGGTTCGCACGCCAGGATCTTAGGCGATTTTAAACGAGGCATCATAAAGGTGCTCATAGGAACACAAATGATCGCCAAGGGGCTTGATTTTCCCAATGTAACGCTGGTGGGAGTAATATCTGCCGACACGGGGTTAAATCTGCCTGATTTCAGGGCGAGTGAGCGGACATTCTGTCTCCTTACGCAGGTAGCGGGGCGGGCGGGAAGGGGTGAATTAGGCGGCGAGGTGGTAATTCAAACCTACGCCCCGGAGCATTACGCCGTCGCATCCAGCATGAAGCATGACTACCAGGGTTTTTATGCAAAAGAGATAGAATCGAGAAGAGAGTTAGGATTGCCGCCTTTTTATCACATGGCACGAATTACTTTACAAGGGCGAAATAATGCGTATGCATTAGATGCGGCTGAAAAATTATCATCAGCCATAAGAGAATCATTTAAAGACAAACATATTTTTGTCTTAGGGCCTGTTCCCGCGATCGTTTCGAAATTACGCGGAAGGTATCGATGGAATATAATGATAAAGGGTAAAGATCCTTTCCGCCTAAATGAATGCTTGAAAAAAATCCTAAGTAATTATAAAATCGTAAAAGGGGTAGGGGCAATAGTAGATGTTGACCCTCTAACCATGTAAAACCGGAGGATAGGCATGAGCATTCTAAAAATAGTTAAATATCCCGATAAGGTTCTAAAATGCAAAGCCATAGCCCTAGAAGACATAGATGCTAGCTTAATAAAGGTGCTTGCCAAGGATATGTTTGATACAATGTATTTAAACGACGGCGTAGGCCTCGCCGCCAACCAGATAGGAATTTCAAAACAGATCGCTGTAATGAACCCTACGGGCAGCAAGCAGGATGAAATAGTGCTAATAAATCCGGAGATCACTAAAAAAAGAGGGATGAGCAAGATGGAAGAGGGCTGTCTCAGTTTGCCCGGTATAAGCTCTGAAGTCAAACGCGCTAATGAAGTTGAAGTAAAATTCATGGATCTGGAAGGCAACTATAAGCACTTGAAGCTAAAAGGCCTTCCCGCAAGAATCGTACAGCACGAGCTTGATCACCTGAACGGTTTTTTATTTGTCGATAGGCTCAATTTTTTAAAACGCAAGACCCTCTTAAAAAAATTCGGCAAGCGGGGTAAGGCATGAAGATAGTGTTTTTTGGCACATCATCCTTCGCGATATTACCGCTTCTCTCACTTGCGAAGAGCGACCATAAAATAACTGCGGTTATAACCCAGCCTGATAGAAGAAGCGGCAGGGGGTTGGTAAAAAGTTTTTCGCCGGTTAAGCTGATAGCTAACAAATACGATCTTCCGCTATATCAATCCCCGAGAGTCAGTAACGGCGATTTTGTAAAAACTTTAGAAAAATTCAAGGCGGATATTTTTGTCGTTGTTTCTTTCGGGCAACTGCTTTCGAAAGACGTATTGTCAATACCGAAGACTTATTCGATAAATATACACCCATCTTTATTACCGAAATATAGGGGCGCCTCTCCTATAAACTGGGCAATCCTGAACGGGGAAACGACTACAGGCCTTACCATATTCAAGATGAACGAAAATATGGATGCCGGAGATATTATAATTAAAGAAGCCATGGGTATCGATGAAAATGATAATGCGCTTGGCTTGGGTGAAAAACTTTCCAAATTAGGTTCTGAGCTGCTTATCAAAGCCCTGGCGCTTATTGAAAAAAAGGAAGACGAGCTTACGCCCCAGGACGATGCGGAGGCCTCATGCGCCCCGAAATTAAAAAAAACCGACGGGGCTATCAATTGGAACAATAATACCAAAAAAATACATAACACGGTAAGGGGTGTGGTCCCGTGGCCGACAGCTTACACGAAATTAGAAGGTAAGCTGATAAAAATTTGGAAAACAAAGATGATACCCACCGCTTATAATGATAAAGCTGATCCGGGAACGATACTTAAGTTGGACAACGACGGCATAATAGTCGCGACAAGTGATGGCGCACTGGCAATCTGCGAGATGCAGGAAGAGGCCGGGAAAAAGATGTCCGCTGCAGCGTATTGCCGCGGCCATAAAATATCGAGCGGCAAAAAGTTTTCTTGAAAACCAACTTATTTTTCTTGATTTGTAAAAAATTTGTGTTATAATGGGCGACGATGAAAATAGAAAATCGGCCTTAAGCTGGAAGGCGTTAATTAAAAGGAGGCAGTAAAATGGCAGTAAAAGTTGGCATTAATGGGTTTGGAAGGATAGGAAGGCTGGTCTTCAGGGCTGCCCTTGCTACGGGCGCAAAAGACATCGACTTCGTGGCGGTCAATGATATCACTGATGCCGCAACGCTGGCGCATCTGCTGAAGTACGATTCGAATTTCGGCATTTTGAAAAATGATGTCAAGGCTGATGGGGATTCGCTAGTTATAGACGGTAAAAAGGTAAAGGTTCTTGCCGAAAGGGATCCGTCCAAACTTCCGTGGAAGAACCTCGGAGTGGACTATGTGATCGAATCCACGGGTTTATTCACTGATAAGGATAAAGCTGCTCTTCATATGACAGGCGGGGCCAGAAAAGTTATAATTACAGCTCCGGCTAAGGGCGACATTAAAACAATCGTTTTAGGGGTCAATGAAAAAACATATGATAAGGCAAAAGACAACATCGTCTCTAACGCATCATGCACTACTAACTGCATAGCTCCGGTTGTAAAAGTTATAAAAGATAATTTCGGAGTTAAAAAAGGTTTAATGACAACTATCCATTCGTACACGAATGACCAGCGCATTCTCGATCTGCCGCATAAGGATCTAAGACGCGCTAGGGCCGCGGCGCTCAGCATGATACCGACCACGACAGGCGCAGCCAAAGCAGTCGGCCTTGTAATGCCGGAGTTAAAAGGCAAGCTTGACGGATTGTCCATACGCGTTCCCACGCCCACCGTATCTTTAGTAGACGTAGTGCTGCAGGTAGAAAAAGAAACCACAAAAGAAACCGTTAATGGGGCCTTAAAGAAAGCCGCATCCGGCGAACTAAAAGGCATACTTGAAGTATGCGAACTCCCGCTCGTCTCTATTGATTTTAAAGGCAACAGTGCCTCGTCCATCGTAGACGCTGCGAGCACTTTTGCTATCGGCGATATGGTAAAGGTCTTGAGTTGGTACGACAATGAATGGGGTTATTCTTGCAGAGTAGTGGATCTCCTAAAATATATGATTAAGAAAGGTTAATTTTTCGAAAGTTCGAAAGGGGGCTTGATTATTATGGAAAAGAAGGACGTTAGAGACGTCAACATAACGGGAAAACGCGTTTTGATGAGAGTTGACTTTAACGTCCCCCTTGATGAAAAATTAAACATAACAGACGACACCAGGATCCGAGCAGCCATGCCCACTATAAAGTATATCCTGGAAAAGGACGCGAAGCTCGTACTGATGAGCCATTTGGGCAGGCCTAAGGCAAAGCCGGCTGATGAATTCAGACTGACACCCGTTGCAAAAAGACTTTCCGAGCTCTTAAAAAAACAGGTCCCCAAGCTTGACGACTGCATCGGGCCTGAAGTGGAAAAAAGGGTCGCGGAGATGAAGGCTGGAGACGTGATCTTACTTGAAAACGTGAGATTTCATCCCGGGGAAGAAGAAAACGATGAGGCGTTTTCGAAAAAACTGGCTTCGCTTGGCGAGGTTTTCGTGAATGACGCCTTTGGTTCATGCCACAGGGCGCACGCCTCGGTCGAAGGCGTAACCAAGTATCTCCCTTCTGTGGCCGGTTTTCTGGTAGAGAAGGAAATAACATATTTTGAAAAAGTGTTGAAAAACCCGGAAAAACCCTTCAGCCTTATTTTGGGCGGCGCTAAAGTATCGGATAAGATAGGCGTCATAAAAAATATGCTGAAGCTTGCAGATTTCTTGTTCATAGGCGGCGCCATGGCTTACACTTTTCTAAAGTCGCGCCATATCGGCGTAGGCGCCTCAAGGGTTGAAGAGAAAAAATTAAAGCTAGCGGCAAAGATCTTTGAGGATGCGGCAAAAGAAAAAACCAGCATCATTTTACCCGAAGACCATATTGTGGCGGACAGGATAGCGGAAGACGCCAACATACAGTATATAGATGACATATCCATACCCGAGGATATGATAGGCCTTGATATAGGACCGAAAACTGTAGCAAAGTTCAAATCGATACTCAAAGATTCAAAAACAATTGTTTGGAACGGCCCTTTAGGATTCTTTGAACTTCCTCCTTTTAGCAAGGGCACGGCAGAAATAGCAAGGTTCATCACGACCCTTGACGCGACAACGGTCATAGGGGGAGGGGACACCGCAGCCGCAATTACCCAACTTGGCCTTGAAGATAAGATGTCTCACATATCGACGGGCGGGGGCGCCTCCTTAGAATACCTGGAAGGGAAGATATTGCCGGGCATTGCGGCATTAAACGACAAAAAAAATAGCCATCGGAGCGTTTATGCGTAGACCTATTATAGCCGGAAACTGGAAAATGAATAAGACGATCGGCGAGTCGATAGAATTATCCACCGCGCTCAAAAGGGTTTTATTCGATGAGGGATCGGTCGACATAGTCCTGTGTCCTCCGTTTACCGCGTTAAGCGAGGTTGCGGAAACTATTTTGGATTCGAATTTAGCCTTAGGCGCTCAAAACTGTTTTTGGGAAGAGAAAGGCGCCTACACGGGGGAAATTTCTCCTCTTATGCTGAAAGACCTGGGCTGCAAGTATACAATAGTCGGCCATTCCGAAAGGCGGCAATATTTCGGGGAAACGAACCAGCTTGTCAATAAAAAGATCAAGACCTTATTAAAAATAGGCATAAACCCTATCATGTGCATAGGCGAAAATTTGGAAGAAAGGGAATCCGGTAAAACCTTTGATATTATAAACAATCACATTGAAGGCGGACTTCTGGACATATCAAGCGATGAACTGCTCAAAATAACCATCGCTTACGAGCCTGTATGGGCGATAGGAACGGGAAGGAATGCCACGCCCGAGCAAGCGGGCGAGGTGCACAGGTTTATACGCAAAAAAATAGAGAAACTTTATAACGGGGAGTCTGCGACGCTTTTAAGGATCCAGTACGGCGGAAGCGTGACGCCCGAAAATATATCCGACTTGATAAAAGACCCCGATATTGACGGCGCTTTAGTCGGAGGCGCAAGCCTAAAATCCGATTCTTTCGTTAAAATAGTAAAAGCGGCTTCCAATAAATAATAACGCGCGAGGAAGGTAATATGTATATATTTTTAATAGTACTGCATGTAATCGCTTCTTTAGTTCTTATTGCGACAATATTGCTGCAGGCGGGAAAAGGCGGCGGCTTAAGCGAAATGTTCGAAAGTGGTTCCGTGCAAAGCATATTGGGAACCAGCTCTGCCGCATTTTTGAAGAAGTTTACAGCCATATGCGCAGTCATCTTTTTGACCACATCTCTTACGCTTGCCATATATTCTAGCCGAAGGGCGAGATCTCTTATGGACAGGGTTAGGGTCGTGGGAGGTGGAATGGAAACAACACCCATGCAAGTTCCAGCCCCGGCAGGTCAAAATGATACACAAAAAGCGCAATAAGAAGTCGCTTTTTCTTTTCTCTAAATTAATACCGCTATTATTCGCGGTATTAATTTTATATCCCCAAAGTCCTGTATTTGCTCAAAAAAATCTCCAACCCTCAAGCGGCGACGCCTTTGTTACGGCTGAGATAGGCGACGCCAGAATACTTATTCCGTTCTTGGCGGATGATAGCGCTTCAAGCGGCCTTTGCGGACTAATATTTAACGGCCTCACAAAGCTCGACAGAGATCTTGACATAGTCGGTGATGCGGCAGAGCGATGGGAAGTCTCGGAAGACGGCCTTGTAATTACTTTCTATTTAAGAAAAAACATAAAGTGGCATGACGGATACCCTTTTACCTCCCAAGATATAAAATTTACATATGACCTTATAAGAGACCCTCAAAACGGCTGTCCGTATATCTCGAGCTACGCTGATATCGAAAAAATGGATATTTTAGACGATTATACGATCCGTTTTAAATATAAAAAACCTTATGCCCCGGCGCTTCTAAAGCTGGGCATGGGCATAGTTCCGAAACATATATTGCAAGGCCAGGATATGAGAACTTCTGATTTTAAACGAAACCCCATCGGCACAGGGCCTTATAAATTCAAGAAATGGAAGACTGATGAATATACGGTATTAGAAGCGAACGAGGAGTACTTTGAACACGCGCCATACATCCAAAGGCATATAACAAGGATCATCCCCAATCAAGCCATACAATTCCTTGAGCTTGTCGCGGGGTCGGTAGATTCCATGACCCTCACTCCTTATCAATATATTTATAGAACTTCAGGCCCCAGATTTACCAAAAGCTTCAATAAATATAGCTACTTATCGCACGCTTATACCTATATCGGTTATAATTTGGAAGACCCGCTTTTCAAAGACAGGCGGGTAAGACAGGCCCTTTCGTACGCGATCGATAAAAAGGAAATTATAGACGGGGTATTGTTAGGCCTCGGGGAGATCTGCAGCGGCCCGTTTTTAAAAGGAACTAGATTCTATAATGAAGAGGCGGAGGGTTATCCATACGATATAGAAAAGGCAAAAACCCTGCTTGGCGAAGCAGGATGGTCAGACCATGACGGAGACGGAATATTAGATAAGGATGGGATCCCCTTTAAGTTCAAGCTTATAACAAATCAGGGAAACAAGGCCCGCCAAGACATAGCCACTATTGCCCAAAGACAGCTATCCAGGCTCGGAATTAAAGTAGAAATACAAACTATAGCGTGGGCTGCTTTTTTAAACGAATTTATCGATAAGAAAAAATTTCAGGCCGTGATCTTGGGTTGGACAACGCCACAGGACCCTGATTGCTACAGCGTATGGCACTCCGAAGCCGCGCAAGAGGGAGGACTCAATTTTATTTCATATAAAAATAAAGAAGTCGATGAGCTTATAGTAAAAGGAAATACGACATTCGATGTTGAAAAACGCGAAGCAATTTATAAAAAAATCCACAAAATCATTTCTGTCGACGCACCGTACACATTTTTATATTTTCCGTATGCGACGCCGGCCGTGTCGAAAAGATTCCGTGGCATCGACCCTGCTCCGGCCGGCATAGGTTATAATTTCATTGATTGGCATGTTTCGCCTGACGAAAGAAAATATTAGGCCATGATAACATACATTTTCAGAAGATTGCTCTCGATGATACCGATGCTGATCGGGATTTCTCTGGTAACGCTTATAATAATGCATCTGGCGCCCGGGGACCCCACCAGCATACGATACGGCCTCAATCCTGAGGTCTCGCAAAGCGCCAGGGCCAAGCTGGTCCAGCTATACGGATTAGATAAGCCTATACTTACGCAATACGTTATGTGGCTTAAAAGGATTCTAACTCTCGACTTTGGAAGGTCTCTCTTGGACGACAGGCCAGTCATAACAAAAATAATGGAGCGCCTTCCGGCAACGCTTTTACTGAATATACTTTCTTTGATTTTGATCTTTGGCATTGCTCTGCCTATAGGCGTAACGGCGGCCGTGAAATACGATTCCGTGTTTGATAAAGTTACTACGATCTTTGTTTTTATAGGGTTCGCGACCCCGACATTCTGGTTCGCGCTCATGCTGATCATGCTATTCGGATTTCAGCTTGGCTGGTTTCCGATATCTGGCATGCGGCCATGGTATGTCGAATATTATTCCTTAGGCGGCCAAATAAAGGATCTCGTATGGCACCTCATACTTCCGCTCGTCGCGACCAGCTTCGGAGGATTGGCAGGCATTTCGCGATACGCTAAATCGAGCATGCTTGAGGCAATACGCCAAGATTATATCCGGACCGCCAGATCAAAAGGATTAAAGGAACGCCGCGTAATATACAGACATGCACTTAAAAACGCAGTTCTTCCTTTAATTACGATACTCGGGTTTATTTTGCCGTCTTTAATAGGGGGGAGTTTTATTTTTGAAACAATATTCGCATGGCCGGGCATGGGCAGACTCGGCTACGAGGCTATTATGAATTATGATTATACAACAGTAATGGGAGTAGGAATAATTTCGACACTCTTGACGCTAGTCGGCATTTTAATATCGGATATAGCGTACGCAGTGGTCGATCCAAGAATAAGATATAAATAAACATGAGACTGGTCTTCAAGCAGAAAAAAATCATATTCGGGTTAGGGTTGATCATAATAATGATCGCCCTGGCAATATTCGCAAAGTTCATTTGTCCGCAAGACCCGTATCAAATAAACCTGGGAGAGCATGAAAAGCTCCAACCCCCGTCTTTTGAACATTTTTTCGGCACGGATGACCTTGGAAGAGACGTGTTCACCCGCATAGTATACGGGGCAAGAATCTCTATCTCTGTCGGATTCATCGCTGTTTTAATATCTCTTTTAATAGGGGTGCTCCTGGGCGCCGTATCGGGTTATTATGGCGGAAAGGCCGACTGGCTTATAATGAGACTCGTGGAGATCATGCTCTGCATACCGACCATATTCTTGATACTGATGGCGCTGGCATTTTTAGGGCCAAGCATAAGAAATGTCATGATCATAATCGGCCTTACAAGCTGGGCCGGCCTGGCAAGATTGGTAAGGGCCGAGTTTCTTACGTTAAGGGAAAGAGATTACGTGCTTGCGGCAAAAATTCTCGGCGCATCCGACGCCAGGATAATATTCCGCCACATTCTACCGAACGCGTTAAGCCCGGTTTGGGTAAACGCCACATTAGGAGTTGGCGGCGCCATATTGATCGAGGCAGCCTTAAGCTTTTTAGGCCTTGGCGTTCAAATCCCGACCCCAAGCTGGGGAAATATATTAACGGACGGGATTTATTATGTCGATAGCGCCTGGTGGCTTATGATATTCCCGGGTTTATTTATACTTACAACCGTATTGAGTTTTAACCTGGTAGGGGAAGGCCTGCGGGATGTGCTGGACCCCAGGCTCAGGAAATAGGCGATAAAATAATGAATATACTAGAGGTAAGGGACTTAAAAATCTATTTTTACGCCGAACAGGGCATTGTCAAGGCAGTGGACGGGATAAGTTTCGATATTAAAAAAGGGTCGACGCTCGGCCTAGCCGGAGAATCCGGTTCGGGCAAAACCGTTACTGCGCTATCAATATTAAACTTGGTGGATCCGCCGGGTAAAATTATAAATGGCCAAATTAAATATAACGGCGCATCTTTATTGGACTTGGATGCCGAAAAAATGAGAATGCTAAGAGGCAAGGAAATTTCGATCGTTTTTCAGGAACCGCTCACTGCGCTTAATCCCGTCTTAAGCATCGAGGAGCAGATGTACGAAATGCTGCTCGCGCATAGAAGGTTGTCGAAAAACGGATGCCACAAGATAGTGATAGAATATCTTAAAAAAGTGAACATACCATCGCCGCAGAAGATACTAAAAGATTACCCGCACCAGTTAAGCGGAGGCACCAGGCAAAGGGTGATGATAGCGATGTCGCTTCTTTTAAACCCAAAACTGATCATCCTGGACGAGCCCACGACGGCGCTTGATGTGACGATCCAGGCAGCTATTCTGGATTTGCTTATGCAGCTCAAGGAAGAAATGGATCTATCAATACTTTTCATAACCCATGACCTTGGCATAATAGCCGAAATTGCCGACGATGTTGTGATATTGGAAAAGGGCAGGGTCGTTGAAAAGGCTGGCACACTTGAGATTTTCGAGAATCCTAAAAATGATTATACAAAACGCCTGCTTAACGCGGCGAGATTCTTAGAGGTATCACCTTTATGATAGAAGCAAAAAGGTTAAAAAAATATTTCCCCGTAGAAAGAGGGTTCTTTAGGCGAAAGACGGGAGAAGTCAAAGCGGTTGACGGCGTCGACCTGTTTATAGGAAAAGGAAAGACATTAGGCCTTGTCGGCGAATCAGGATGCGGCAAAACGACTTTGGGAAAACTGCTCTTGGGATTGCTTGAACCGGACTCGGGCGAGATCATAAAGGAAAAAGGCCTAAAAACCAATATTGTATTTCAGGACCCGTTCGGTTCCCTGAACCCGCGTATGAGAGTAGAACAGATCGTCACCGAAGGCCTGAAAATAGAAAAAAGAATAGAACACTTAAAAAGATCTGCTGAAAGACTCATGGATACGGTCGAGCTGCCGCGAAAGTCACTGGCAAAATACCCGCATCAGTTCAGCGGAGGGGAAAGGCAGCGTATAAGCATTGCACGCGCCATAGCTACGAAACCTAATTTCATCGTATGCGATGAACCCGTTTCAAGCCTTGACGTATCGATCAGGGTTCAAATACTTACCCTGCTCGTAAACCTGCAGAAGGAATTCGGCCTTTCATATCTTTTTATAGCACACGACCTGGGTGCAGTCAGGCATATGAGTAGCACAGTCGCAGTTATGTATTTAGGAAAAATTGTGGAATACGGGCCAAAAGAGGAAATTTATAAAAGGCCTCTTCACCCGTATACGAAATCGCTTCTTTTAAGCGCGCCCACGCCTTATCCCAAGGCTAAAAAAGAAAAGGTGCTGTTAAAAGGCGATGTACCGTCAGCCGTAAACCCTCCCGAAGGCTGCAGGTTCCATACCCGCTGCCCTTACGCATTCGAGGTATGCCCCATAAATGAACCCCTGCTTATGCAGTATTCAACAAACCACTTTTGCGCCTGCCATCTGCATCAACCTAAATCAAATAAAAATATCTAATCATAATAAGGGTTACCACGTCACCACGACACCAAGTCACCAAATATCTTAAGACCTTTTAATGGTAGCAATAGGGGTTCGCGGCTTTAGTAAATTTTTCCCGTGGTTTTGAACTTACTCCTCGCGCCTATGCGCTATCCATTCTGTACACCCCTCCCGGCACTCGTCGTAAGTTCGAAAACCACATTTGGGAAAAATTTACAATTTCGCCGCTCACCCCATATTGCTACCACATGTGGCAAGAGAATCCTTCTAGCTTTAACTTGGAATAGCTACCAAGAGGTACTCTTAGGTCCTGTTTTTTGCCTGCCCTGAAGTGAAGTTTCAAAATTTTAGCTTTTTACGAGGAAGAAATCGGTTTCAAAAAGGATGGGCATTGTTCGAATCCCCACACCTGTCGGTGTGGGGTGAGTTATGCCCATCCCCGATTTCTGACCAGTCAAAAAGCGTTAAGAAATTTTGGCTGAACGAAAGGGCAGGCAAAAACAGGACAAGGAACTGCGAATCCCTGGTGCTACCATACGTAAGAGAGAATAGGCGGTTGCTATAATATTCAATTTGCATTTTTATGTGCTTTATTATATAATATGGGCTACATTTTAGGAGGCGAAATGCCCAGGATCTCGACTTTTGTAATGGCAGGCGGTAAGGGGGAAAGAATATACCCGCTGACAAAGGACAGGACGAAACCGGCTGTTCCGTTCGGTGGGATCTATAGAATAATAGATTTTACGCTAAGCAATTGCATAAACTCCGGGATACGTAAGATACACGTGCTTACGCAATATAAATCCCTGTCACTCTCCAGGCATATAAGAATGGGCTGGAATATATTTGACGCCGAATTAGACGAGTTCATAGATTTCATACCGGCCCAGCAATGGATCAGCGAGCAGTGGTACCAGGGGACAGCGGATTGTATTTATCAGAATCTAGATACGGTTGAAGTAGAGAATCCGGATTTTATACTTATATTGGCCGGAGACCATATATATAAGATGGATTACATGAAAATGTTGGAGTTCCACATATCGAAAGGCGCCGACGCTACGGTAGGTATAATTGAGGTCGAGAAAGAGAAGTCGCCAAACCTCGGAGTCGCGGAATTGGGAGCGGACGGGAGGATCAAGGCATTCGCCGAAAAACCACAGCATCCTATAACTATACCCGGCAATCCCGATCACATTTATGCCTCCATGGGTATATATGTTTTCAGCAGGAAAGTGTTAGAGGCAGAGCTAAAAGAGGATTCCGGCCGGGAAAACTCGAGCCACGATTTTAGCAAGGATATAATACCGAGCATGCTAAATAAACGGCTAAAGATCTATCCTTTCAATCTTAAAAACGGCGATAAGTCGGGCACGTGCTATTGGCGGGATATAGGAAACCTTGATGCTTATTACGAAGCTAACATGGATCTGATCCGAGTTACGCCGGTTTTTAACATGTACGATAAAGATTGGTCAATCAGGACATATCAGGAACATTTTCCGCCGGCAAAAACGGTTTTTTCTCAGTCTCAGGAGGAAGGCGGCAGGCGAGGCATGGCTCTGGATTCGATCGTTTCAAGCGGATGCATAATATCCGGCGGACTGGTTCAACGATCGGTGCTTTCGCCCAACGTGAGAGTGAACAGCTTCGCTGAGGTCTACGATTCGGTAATAATGGAAGGCGTTAACATCGGAAGGTACGCCAAAATAAAAGGGGCTATAATAGATAAGGACGTAAACATACCTCAGGAAACCGTGATCGGTTTCGATCCCGAAGAGGACAAAAAGAAATATGTGATAAGCGATAAAGGTATTGTAATAATACCAAAAGGAACGGTAATAAAATAATGCTAAAAAAAGCCGATCTTAGCGATTCGAAAAAGATACATGCGTTAATTAATCATTTTGCGGCTAAGGATGAAATGCTGCCCAGGTCTTTAAGCGAGATTTACGAGAACATCAGGGATTTTTTTGTATATAAAGAAAAGGGGAAGGTCTGCGGCTGCTGCGCCTTGCATATATGCTGGGAGGGCCTGGGCGAGATAAAGTCTCTGGCAGTTTCTAACAACAAATGGGGCTTGGGCATAGGGACTAAACTCGTTGAGGCATGCATGGATGAGGCCAGAAAATTAAAACTTGCGCAAGCGTTCGCGTTGACTTATAAACCTGAATTTTTTAAAAAGCTTGGTTTTAAAAGAGTGCCGAAATCAAAATTTCCGCATAAAATATGGAGAGAGTGCATAAATTGCCCTAAATTCCCGAATTGCGACGAGGTTCCGATGATCAAGGAGTTGTAGATATGGGATATACTATTGCAGAAAAGATATTAATGGCCCACGCCGGAAAGAAGCATATTTCCCCCGGCGAATTCATAAACGCGAAGGTTGACCTTGCGCTCGCGAATGATATCACGGCCCCTATTGCGATAAAGGAATTCGAGGGTACCGGCGCGAAAAAGGTTTTCGATAAAAATAAAATTGCTCTTATTCCAGACCACTTCACGCCTAATAAGGATATGAAAAGCGCAAATCAGTGCAAGATATTGCGCGAATTCGCGAAAAAACATGACATAAAACACTATTACGAAGTCGGGAAAATGGGCGTAGAGCACGCCTTATTACCCGAACAAGGCATTGTTCTGCCGGGCGACCTAGTAATAGGGGCTGATTCTCACACATGCACGTACGGCGCCCTTGGCGCGTACGGAACAGGTGTAGGAAGCACTGACATGGCCGCAGCATATGCTACAGGAAAATGTTGGTTTAAAGTGCCAAAATCTGTGAAGTTCATATTTTACGGCAAGCTTAATAAATGGGTAGGCGGCAAAGATCTGATATTGCATACTATCGGAGATATCGGTGTTGACGGCGCGCTATATGAAGCTATGGAATTTGCCGGTGAAGTCGTGCGCGGCCTGCCTATGGATGATAGGTTCTCGATGTGCAACATGGCTATCGAAGCCGGGGCGAGAGCAGGTATTATCGAACCTGACAATATCACGTTTGCATATGCGAAAAATAAATCGAAAATTTCAAAACGTAAATTCAAGATCTATAAAAGCGACAAAGACGCTAAATATAAAAAGGTCTTCGAATACAACGCCTCAAAGATCGAGCCATTAGTAGCGTGCCCGCATCTGCCAAGCAATGTGAAAAAGGCCAAAGAGCTCAAAAAAACAGCTATCGACCAGTCCGTGATCGGGTCATGCACTAACGGCAGGATATCCGACTTAAGGATCGCGGCAAAAATACTTAAGGGAAAAACGGTGAATTCCCGTGTTCGCTTGATCGTCATACCGGCTACGCAGGAAATTTATCTTGAAGCCTTGAGGGAAGGCCTGGCCGAGATCTTTATAAGGGCGGGCGGTGTTTTTTCCACGCCGACTTGCGGCCCGTGCTTAGGCGGGCATATGGGAATACTCGCGGAAGGCGAAGTTGCGATCTCTACTACTAACAGAAATTTTGTCGGCAGGATGGGAGATGTTAAAAGCAAGGTCTACCTGTCAAACCCTGCGGTCGCGGCGGCATCAGCGATAAAAGGCAGGATTACGGATCCGAGGGAATTATAATGAAATTAGAGGGCAAAGCCCATAAATTCGGGGATAATGTAAATACCGACGAGATAATACCGGCCAGATACTTGAACACCTCTAACCCCAAAGATCTAGCGAAGCATTGTATGGAAGACATAGATAAGGAATTCGGGAAAAAAGTCCAAAAAGGGGATATCCTAGTCGCCGGCAAGAATTTCGGATGTGGATCTTCGCGCGAACATGCCCCGATAGCGATCAAGGAGAGCGGGGTATCCTGCGTGATCGCCAAGAGTTTTGCGGCTATATTTTTTAGAAATTCGATAAACATAGGATTGCCTGTTTTAGAGTGCACAGATACCGATAAAATTAAAAGCGGCGCCTTGTTGAAAGTGGATCTCGCGACGGGTGAGATAACTAATTTAAATACTAAAGGAAAGTATAAGACAGTTCCATTCCCGCCATTTTTGCAGAACATAATAGAATCCGGCGGGCTCATGGGCTGGATCAAGAAATCCAAGAAAGGGTAAAAGATGTATAAAATAGCGGTTATTCCGGGAGATGGGACAGGGCCTGAAGTAATAAATGAGGCGTTGAAGGTCATGAAAGCTGTTTCACAAAAATGCAACTTTAACTACGAAACCATTATGTACGATTTCGGCGGAACGAGGTACCTAAGAACAGGGGAAACGCTGCCCGCCTCGGCAATCAAAGAATTAAAAAAAGCAGATGCCATTCTTTTAGGGGCCATAGGCCATCCCGATGTGAAACCCGGCATCCTTGAAAAAGGAATATTGCTTAAATTGCGGTTTGACCTACACCAGTACATAAACTTAAGGCCTGTAAAACTATATCCCGGCGTATGGACGCCCCTGAAAGATAAAGGTCCGGAGGATATTGACTTCATCGTTGTAAGAGAAAATAACGAGGGCCTATACGTAGGAGAAGGTAAATTCATAAAAAAGGGTACCAAAGACGAGGTAGCCCTCCAGGTATCCAGAAATTCGCGAAAAGGCATAGATAGGTGCCTCAAGTTCGCGTTCGACCTTACACAAGAAAGAAATAAAAGGAAAAAGTTAACCTTATGCGGAAAAACAAATGTTTTAACATATGCATTCGACCTCTGGTATCGAGCCTTCACTGAGATGGCGAAAAAATATCCTAAGGTAACAACAGACTACGCGCACGTGGATGCCATATGCATGTGGATGGTCAAGAACCCGGAATGGTTCGACGTCATCGTTACGGATAACATGTTCGGCGATATAATCACGGATCTGGCCGCTATGATACAAGGTGGCATGGGTATCGCGGCAGGGGGCAATCTGAATCCTGAAGGCGTATCTATGTTCGAGCCTATAGGAGGCTCAGCGCCAAAGTATACCGGAAAGAACGTAATTAATCCGTTGGCCGCCATATCGGCCGGAAT
Source organism: Candidatus Aquitaenariimonas noxiae (assembly GCA_002780005.1). Classification (GTDB taxonomy): domain Bacteria; phylum Omnitrophota; class Gorgyraeia; order Aquitaenariimonadales; family Aquitaenariimonadaceae; genus Aquitaenariimonas; species Aquitaenariimonas noxiae. Next base: position 105,432 of record PEWV01000071.1, read on the forward strand.
GATGCTCTTGGACCACTTAGGTGAAAAGGAAGCCGCGAAGAAAATTGAAAAATCAATTATTGAAGTTACGTCTACAAAACTAAAATCGCTCGCTGCCGGAAAAATGGGGTATGGCACAACCGAGGTGGGCGATCTTGTAGTTCAGTTTCTTTAAAAGAGGTTAATATGAAAACGTATAATGTTGCCGTAGTAGGCGTGGGCGCGGTCGGTATTGAGATGCTGCGCACCTTAAAAAATAGGAATTTTCCCGTCGGTGAACTCAAAGTTTTGGCAAGAAGCGAGCGTGATATCTCCGTAGACGGCAAGCCTTACCACGTTTCAACCGTCACTCCTGAAAGCTTTAAAGGAATCGACATAGCACTATTTGCCGGAACCGAGGGTGAGAAGGGTGCGGCCGTTACCTTTGCCCCTCAAGCAGTAAAAAACGGGGCAGTCGTCATAGACAACGGGGCTGATTTCAGGATGAGACCTGACGTGCCTTTGGTAATTCCTGAGGTTAATCCCGAAGACGCAAACCCCGTTAGAGATTTTTTTCTGTCCCGTCATAGAGAGGGTATCTCTAACGGGGCAAAAAAACACAAAGGGATAATAGCTAATCCCAATTGTTCGACCATTCAAATGGTAGTCGCATTAAGCCCTATATACAAACTCTCGAAGATCACTCGTGTCATAGTCTCAACTTATCAGGCCGCATCAGGTGCGGGCCGCAGCGCCGCGGATGAGCTAGTACAACAGCTTAAAGATATTACCTCCGGAAAACAGGCAGCGGCCCCGAAGGTCCTTCCTCAAAGAATAGCCTTTAACGTCTTTCCGCACATAGGGAGTTTCGCTGAGGAAAATTACACCTCTGAAGAATGGAAAATGGTAAAAGAAACCCACAAAATAATGCACGACGATAATATAAAAATAAGCGCCACCTGCGCAAGGGTGCCTGTCATAACCGGGCATTCAGAGGCTGTATATATAGAAACCGAAAAGCCTATAAAAGTGGAAAAAATCAGGGAAGTCCTGGAAAAAGCAAAAGGCATTAAAGTATTGGATGACCCGCTGAAAAACATATACCCCAACGCCTTTGAATCCGAAGGGAAATACGATGTTTTTGTCGGAAGGATCCGCCGCGACCCCTTCGTCAAAAACGGATATTGGCTTTGGGTAGTTTCGGATAATTTATTAAAAGGCGCCGCGCTAAACGCTGTCCAGATCGCGGAATTGCTAATAGCGTAAATGCGAAATATCAAGCTTGTCGTTGAGTATGATGGTACCAGCTATTGCGGCTGGCAAAGGCAAAAAAACGGCATATCTGTCCAAGAAGTGCTCGAACGGTGCTTAAAAAACATTTTAAGGCATAATATAACGCTAATCGGGGCCGGGCGGACAGATAGCGGCGTTCACGCCAAAGGCCAAGTAGCGAACTTCAAGACAAAATCAGATTTACCGGCCGGGAAAATACTTTCCGCTTTAAACTCTACGCTTCCAAACAGTATAAAGATAAGCGCCATTGAGGACGCCGGCCGAAAATTCAATGCCCGTTTTGATGCAAAAACCAAATTGTACAGATACACGATACTCAATCGCGACGCTTCATCTCCTTTTGAGTGGCGATATTCGTATCTATACAGGTCACCTCTAAATATTAAAATCATGAAAAACGAGGCAAAAGTTCTCTTGGGAAGGCATGATTTCAGCTCATTCCAGGCTCTGGATATAATAGCACGTCCGTCTATAGTTACTATCAAAAAAATTAAAGTAACAAAGGCCAAAAAATATATCAATATTGACATCGAAGCTAAGGGTTTCGTATATAACATGGTGCGCAACATAGCCGGAACGCTTATTGAATTCGGAAGGGGCAGGTTTAAGCCGGGGGGCATGCGAAGGATACTTGCGGCAAAAAATAGAAAACTTGCCGGGCCCACCGCTTCAGCTAAGGGGCTCTGCCTCTTGAAAGTGAACTATTAATTATGGACCGTCAAACTTCAAAAGTTATAAGATTCTCGGCAGCGGGACTCCTGTTGTTGGCATATATGTTGTCAAACCGTTTCAGCGCAAATATAAAAAGGGGGGTCGAGGCGTCTTTTTTTGCGGCGCACCCTGATACCGCGTACGTCGAAAGGGTAGTGGACGGCGACACTGTTAAACTGGCAAACGGCGAGCGCTTGAGATATATAGGTATTGACACCCCTGAGCTGAAACATCCGAACAGAAAAATAAGCGAAATGGCAAGAATTGCTAAAAAAATAAACGAATCCCTTGCGCAAGGCAAGGAAGTAAAGATAGTATATGATGTCGAAAAAAGGGACAAGTATGACAGATTATTAGGATACGTTTTTCTAAAGGACGGCACCTTTGTAAATGCCGAACTCGTAAAGGAAGGATACGCGCTGATCATGACTATCCCGCCGAATGTTAAATACGCAGACTACTTCCTGAAGCTGCAGGAAGAGGCCAGAAATACGAAAAAGGGGTTCTGGTCATACGAGGATGTCGACTTCAAAGACATGAGAAAAGGATACAGGCGATGATGCCGATAAAGTTAAAAGAAGAAAGCGGGAATGGCTGATCATTTATGGCAATAAAAGTTATAATATTCGACCTAGGAAATGTCGTTTTAAAATTTGACATGCGTATTATCGCAAGAAAGATGGCAAAAAGATTTTCTCTTAATGAGGATGAGGTATTTCAGTTTTTCTTTGACTCGCCCCTCACGCATATACACGATGAAGGAAGGATAAGCTCGAAGGAATTCTATCATCGGGCTATGGAAAAACTCGGCATAAAAATGGATTTTACTGAATTCAAAAAAATCTGGCTTGATATATTTACCGAAAATAATGATGTAACTAAACTGATTCTATCGCTTTCGAAACATTATAAAATATTCTTAATGTCCAACACTAACAAATTGCACTTCGACTACATAAAAACCAAATTCGATATTATAAAAGAATTCGACTGCGTTTTTACTTCATACGAAGTCGGCAAATTAAAACCGCACCCTAGAATTTACAATGCTGCTATAAAAAAAGCGTACGTGGCGCCGGGCAACATAATTTTTATAGACGACAGGAAAGAGCTTGTTCGAGGCGCAAAAAAGGTGGGGATTCGCGCAATACAGTTCAAAAATATAAAGAAGCTTAAACAAGACCTCGTAAAAAATAAGGTTAGGCTCACATAATGCTGGTAAGGGACCATTTAATAGCGTCGGGAGTTATAAGCGGAATTTGGTATTACTTCACTAAATCCGTTCCTGAAAGCCTTGTATTTTTCTTAAGCGGCTTTATTATAGACGTCGATCATTTTGTTGATTACTACATCAGCCACCCTTTTACGCTGAAATATAAGAAAATAAGGGCGGCATGTCTGACCATGGACCAAAAAGAGGTCTATATTCTTTTGCATAGTTTCGAACTAGTTATTTTGGCAGTTATAATCGGAGCAATATTCTTTCCTGAAAGGATTTATTTCGTTGCTGTATTGGGAGTTGTGCAGCATTTGATGCTGGACCAGGTATCTAATGATACCTATCCGTTCAGCTATTTTTTGATATACAGGTTCCTGAAGGGCTTTAGAAAAGAAAGCGTATTTAAGAGTTCTCGCTGCAAAGGTTTCTTTCCTATAAAAAAACAATGAAAGCTAACATAGACATCAAATCTCTGATCGAAGGCTGCATAAAGAAGGATGAGTCATCCTGGTCGGAGTTTATATATCAATTCAAAAACCTGGTAAACTGGGCTGCCATTGACAGGTTAAAACGATGGGGCATTGAGTTTACGAACGACGATATCGACGATATACGTCAGCAGGTTTTCATGGGCATATGGGAGAAAAACAGGCTTTCGGAAATAAGAAATAGGGAGCGGATCGCCGGTTGGCTTGCGATGGTAGCGGGAAACTGCGCATTTAACTACATAAGAAGTAAAAAAAGATTTGAGATCCCGGCTTCGGAACCTTCGCTAGAATTGGAATTAAAATTAGAGAATGTAAAAGATAAAGAAAGCCCGTATAGCGCGCTGGAGAATAGCGAAACGAGAACTGCCATAGAAGAATTCATTAACAAACTTCCGCAAAGCCAGCAAGCTATATTAATATTAAACTATGTATACGAGAAAAAATATAGAGAGATATCCGAAATCTTGAAAATTCCTATCAATACTGTATCTACTATAATTAAACGCTCCAGGGACTCTTTAAAAAAAGAATTAAAAGAGAAAGGTGTGATCTGATTATGGATGATATAATAAAAAACGAATTAAAAAGAAAAATGGCCAGCGTAAAAGCCGCGAGAACCGATAGGTGCCCGGGTGAAGCTGAATTAAACGATTACCTTGAAGGCTTGCTTCCCAAAGCTAAAGAGGAGGCTATCGCCGCACATGTAAAAAGCTGCTACTGGTGCATAGAACAATTGGACCTTGCGCAACGCGGAAATGATTTCTTTTACCAAAAGGGTAGGGGGATATCTCTTATGACTAAAATACGAACTAATTCACTCAAATGGTTTAAAGAGAATATATGGCTCTTAGCCGCTTTCATAGCATTTGTCATATCTTTTATGTCAAAAAAATATTTTTTCCAATTTCTTATCCTCACGCTTATATTGGGTATAAAATGGATATTTACGACAGGCGGCTCCAAGACCGTCATCATGATATACGAGGCTTTACGAAAAAAAGACGCAAAACAAGCCGACGAGAAACAGCCGTCGGATAGATTTACCGTTTAGGCCCACCGCTGTAATTTAGAGCCTTTCTAAAGCTATTCTTTCTTTTATATCCCCGATCTCTAATATAACACACCTTAAAAAATTTTAAAAAAGTTTGAAAGAAAATGCCTACTTTTGGTGTCATGTGTAATGAGGGTGAAAATAGGCGTTTTCATCAAGAGAGGGGGTGAGAAAAATGGAAAACCTAAAAATAGAAGTCGCGCGCATCCGCAAATTCGATGGCGAGGGTTCGCTTAAGGCCTTTGCCGATATCGTGATAGGCGGTTCCTTCCTGGTTAGGGGTTTGAAAATCGTGGAAGGAAAAAACGGTATCTTCGTAGGCATGCCCAGAGAGCAAGGCAAAGACGGAAAGTGGTATGACAACGTGTTACCTATCACTAAAGAGGCGAAGGAGGAGCTGGCCGAGGTGCTGTTGGGCGCATACGAGGCGTAAGGCAAGCAAGAGTTTTTGATTTTAAAAGGGTGGATGAGGGAGGGGAAAGGAGGCGCTTTGACTGAAGGTAAAAAAGAGGTCGGGGCTTTGGGGGAAAAGGCTGCAACGGCTTTTTTAAAACGCAGCGGCTACTCAATACTCCACAAAAATTTTAAATGCAAATTGGGCGAGATAGACCTCATAGCTAAGGATGGACGAGTAATTGTTTTTGTCGAGGTGAGAACGCGTTTTACCAGTACATACGGCTCGCCGATCGAATCGATACTTTGGAGGAAAAGAAAAAAAATAACAATGCTCGCCAATTTCTATATAACTAAATTTGGTTTAGAAAACGAAAGTTTCCGGTTCGATGTGGTATCGGTAACAAAAGATGATGGCCATTTAAATATCGAATTAATAAAGGACGCTTTCTGGGAGGTGTAAAATGTTAGCAAAGGTCGAATCCAACATAGTCGTAGGCATCGACAGCATAGCTGTAGATGTCGAGGTTGACGTAGCTAACGGGTTGCCGCATTTTGCCATCGTAGGCTTGCCTGATACTGCTATAAAAGAAAGTATAAACAGGGTCAAATCAGCTATAAAAAATTCTAATTTTAATTTTCCCAATAAAAGAATAACCGTCAATTTGAGCCCTGCCGATATTAAAAAGGAGGGGCCGTGTTTTGACTTACCGATCGCCATAGGTATTATGGCCGCTATAGGTTATATATCTCCGGAAAAACTCTCCAATAAAGTTATATGTGGAGAACTTTCGCTTGACGGACGGGTGCGTCCAATAAAGGGTGTCCTGCCCCGGTCTTTGGCATTGGAAAGTTCAAAGGAATTCATACTGCCACGGCAAAACGCGCGAGAAGCGGCAATAGTAAAAAGCTCGAAAATTTACCCCATAAGTAATCTGAAAGAAGCCGTTGATTTCTTAAACAAAACCATCGAAATACGGCCGGCCAAAACTAATTTGAAAAATATTTGGAAGAAATCCAATATACATAACTTAGACTTCAGCGATGTAAAGGGGCAAGAGCATATAAAACGAGGCCTCAAGATCGCCGCGGCCGGCCATCATAACGTGCTTATGATAGGGCCTCCGGGCACAGGCAAAACAATGCTCGCCAAAAGAATGCCTTCCATATTGCCAAATATGAGCATGGAAGAGGCGCTGGAGACAACAAAAATACATAGCGTCGCGGGCATGCTTTCTAATAATAATGTTTTGGTTTATAATCGGCCTTTTAGGGATCCGCATCATACCATATCGGACGCTGCGCTGGTAGGCGGAGGAACGCACCCTGTGCCCGGCGAAATAAGTTTAGCACACAATGGGGTTCTATTCCTTGATGAATTACCTGAATTCAAGAGAAATGTGTTGGAAGTCCTGAGGCAGCCTATTGAAAACGGAAAGATTACAATATCCAGAATAGAAGCATCGCTCACTTTTCCTGCCAAATTTATGCTTATCGCCGCAATGAATCCGTGCCCGTGCGGCTTCCTTACAGACCGCAAAAAGGAGTGCCACTGCACGCCTCCCCAAATACAGAGATATCTATCAAAGATATCAGGGCCGCTACTAGATAGGATAGACATCCATTTAGAGGTGCCACGACTATCCTATGATGAGCTTTCCGGGAAAAGATTTAGTGAAAATTCAGACACGATACGAGAATATGTCAACAAGGCGCGAGAAGTTCAGAGAACAAGATACAGGGGGAGCGGCATATTTTTTAATGCCCACTTAGAATCGAAAACAATTGAAAAATATTGCCAATTAGATGAAGACGGTAAAGAGTTGCTAAAAATGGCTATACTTGAGCTAGGCATCAGCGCGAGGGCATACGATAAGATACTAAAAGTTGCCAGAACCATAGCGGACCTGGAAGGGGAAGAGAAGATTGCCGCTAGTCACATATCAGAGGCGATAGGATATAGAAGTTTAGACAGAAATTTATGGTCATAGATCAAATATTGCCTTATTTGATGTGTAATTCAAATGTGTAAATTGGTGATGTGATTAGGAGTGAAAATAGTTAGATTTTTGCGTTGACTTTTTCCTCTTTTTTGAGTATAATATTTTCACTTGAATTTAAGGGCCCCTCCCCTTTACAAAAATAGGAGGTGAGGGATAGTGAAATATAAAACAGTAGTAGAAATCATAACAGACGCTGACAACGAAGATGAGGCAGTAGATCTGGCTGGAGAATATTTGCGCGGCAAATATGAATGCACTTTCCCGCTTAAGGTTAAAACTCATCAATTGAAGAAAAGAAACTACAGGGTCTTAGCTTACTCTGGAGCGGCATGTTTAATAGTGTTAAGCTTGAGCTTCATGTGGTTTTCCGCAGGGCGCACTTATCAAACCATTGTATCAGCAAAGCACAACGATATGCTGGATGGCTGCGCTATCCAACCGCCCCTCAACACAGACTTAAATCATAAGGCAGGCAAGGACTTCAAAGAAAGTTGGGACAAGTTATATAGAAAAAAAGCCTTACACAGCCCTGACAACAACATAAGCTCAAACTAAAATAATAGTTTATTTAAAAGTTTTTTATTAAACCTATCTTATTTGACTATAAGATAGGTTTTTTATTGATATTCTAGCCTGCAAGGGGTATATTACTATGTACAAATGGTTACAAATGCTCAAAAAGCACAAAGAATTTTCTGCATCCTTAAAAAAACATATCCAAGGGCGAAGATCGCGCTCGATTTTACCAGCCCCATCCAGCTTCTTGTTGCTACTATACTGTCCGCTCAATGCACGGATAAACGAGTCAACATAGTAACGGAATCTTTGTTCAAAAAATATAAGACTGAGCGGGATTACGCGAACGCGGATTTAAAAACTTTTGAAAAAGACATAAGATCTACCGGTTTTTACAGGAATAAGGCTAAAAACATAATAGCTTCCGCGCAAAAAATACTAAAAGAGTTTAATGGCAAAGTTCCGGATACGATGGAGGCATTACTGACACTGCCCGGAGTTGCCAGGAAAACGGCTAATATTGTGCTATCAAACGCTTATGGCAAAATAGAGGGAATAGCCGTAGATACCCATGTCAGAAGACTTTCTGGAAGGCTTGGTTTTACGGATAATGAGAATCCCGAAAAAATCGAATTAGACCTGATGAAGCTCTTTCCTAAGGACGAATGGTTCCCTATAAATCGCGTCTTAATAGAACATGGCAGGAATATCTGCAATGCCAAAAAACCGCTCTGCCCGGAATGTTTGGTTTCAAGCCTTTGCCCTTCAAAAAAATTATTTTACCCAGCCTGACAGGGCCGTGTTTTTTGCATTTTTCCTTGCTATTGGTGCGTCTTTAATGTATTATTTATTAAAAGTCGAAAAATATGCCCAAAAAAATACTCATTGTAGATGATGAAAAAGATTTTACGCGTTTACTGAAATCGTCTCTCGACGAACGCGGATACAGGGCAACCGAGGCTAATAGCGCGGTTGAGTGCGGATTGTACTTAAACAGCGAAAAGCCAGACCTGATTATCATGGATATTAAAATGTACGGCATAAACGGCCTCGATGCCTGCAGGGCTATACGTAAGAACCCGAATACGGCCAATATCCCAATATTTGTAGTCTCAGCCATGCCATCGGAAGAAAGCGCAGAGAGGGTTCTGGGTGTGGGCGCTAATAAATTTTTTCCAAAACCATTAAATTTGGAAAGTTTTCTAAAAGAAATCGAGAGCCTTCTAAAATAATGCGGGTTTGTAAAGCTTTAGTCCTATTAACTGTTGCCTTAATTACCCATGGCTGTGTCAGCTCTAATTATAATTTAGCCACACAACGCCAAGAAATCGAATTTATATCCTCAGAAAAAGAGGAGGAAATCGGTAAGAACGTGGCTAAGCAGGTTGAGCGGAAATTTGAGATCGAGCCGGATGTTCTGCTGCAGGAACGCGTCAGGGAAGTCGGAAAAAAAATAGCTGATGTATGCGACCGCAAGGACATAGAATATCATTTTGAAGTCTTAGCCAAAAAAGACGAAGTAAACGCCTTCTCGCTGCCCGGAGGTTATGTGTTTATTTTTAAAGGCATGCTTGACAAGGCAAAGAATGACGATGAATTAGCTAGCATACTGGCGCATGAGGTCGCTCACATTGCAGCCAGGCATAGCATAAAAAGGATACAGACTTCGCTGGGCGATACTATTTTAAGATTAGCTATCGCAGCAGCGAAAACAGATAATTGGACTCGCGCTATGGCAAATGAGGCCTTAAACCAGCTTTTATTATCCTATTCTCGGGAAGATGAAATATTAGCTGACAAGCTAGGGATCAAATATGTCAAATTGGCAGGCTACAATCCTAAGGGCGCGATTGCCGTCATACAAAGCTTGATCGATGTACAGCGCAAGGCACCATTAAAAAAATATTACCGCTATAGAACGCATCCGTATCTTTCTGAACGCTTATCCATGGCCAGGGAAGAAGTTTACGGCAAAATGGAATTCAGGGATTATATAAACTTGCGCGATGAAACTTTAGAGGAACAAAAGGGAAACTGATGGACGAGAAGGAATTTTCTGCCGGCGGAATCGTAATGAAAAAAGATGAGGAAGGCACTCGGGTCCTACTGATAGAGGATGGATACGGGCATTGGACATGGCCAAAAGGAAAGATAGAGAAGGACGAAACGATTGCAGATGCGGCAACGCGAGAAATTAAAGAAGAAACCGGAATTGACGCAATAGAAACAATAAAAGAAATAGGGGCTTCCGAGTACTTTTACAGGCGGGACGGGAAACTGATATCTAAAAAGGTATATGTCTTTTTATTCAAACTGCTGAAAGATCAAGAATTAAAAATCCAGACGGAAGAAATAAGGGGCGGCAAATGGCTCACATCAGACGAGGCGATGAAACGTTTGGACTACAAAGGCGCAAAAGAAACTTTAGAAAAAGCTATCAAATTATTCGAAAAAATAGTATAGTAGCATAAAGAATGAGGGGGAAGGCATGGCAAAGATAAAAATAGAAATAACTATTCCGTCAGGACTGAAAGAAGAACCTATAATCTACCACATAGTGAAAAACTACAAGGTTATACCTACTATAGTAGAGGCGTCCTTTTCCACAGAAATGGGATGGGCCATCTTGACGCTTGAGGGAAGCAGGGAAGAGTTGGATAGGCTATTTACCTATTTCAAAGATAAAAACATCTCTATTAACCCGATATAGTTAACCAGCTCATATTCCAGCATTATGATGAGGCTAATAAGTTTTCTGGGGTTCTTTATTTTTTCTCTGGTATTTTGCACAGCAGAGTGTCTGTCGTCTTCGATAGATAATGCAAACCTTCCGAGCCGTGACATCTCGATATATAAAAACATAAAAACAATCGACGGCGTATCAGTAGCCGTAGATATTTTTGATACAGCCAAAATAAAACAAACCTTCGGCGTGGATTTAATAAGAAAAAAAATTCAACCCCTTTATGTAATCATACAAAATAAAAGCAGCTCGAGACACTGGTTCTCAAAGGCCGGTTCTGACAAAACGTTTATTCCGTCAGGGGAAGTACCCAGGATGGTTTACGAGGGTGTTTTTAGCCGCTTCCTGAAGGGCGGAACGTTCGGCATGCTAAAATGGCCTTTCTTGGTGCCAGGCGCCATGATCGATAAAGGGAAATCCGGAATTATTACACGCCGTATTAAAAATAAAGCCTCTTTAGAAGAGATACCAGACGTGTACATCGAACCAGGCGGCGAGATACAGGGGATGATGTTTGTATCCGTTAAGCCCGATAATAAAATAGTTATAAAAGTAACTAGCTCTCAGAATCTAAAAAAGAAAGAGTTTACATTTGAAAAAGAACGGGGAGTAAATGCAAAATAAAAAAAATGACAAGATAATCTGCAAGATCCTAACGGTAGATGATGAGCTGGGCATAGATTCTTTCTTTTATGAATTTTTCACGCTGCGCAACTTTAAAGTTTTCACTGCGGCAAGCGGTAAAAAAGCGATAAAAATAGCCCAAAGGGAACGTCCCAAAATAGTGCTTTTGGATATAAATATGCGGGGTATGGATGGTATGGAGGCACTCGAAAAAATCAAAGCGATCGATAAGGGTATAGTCGTCATAATGGTTACGGGCGTAAAAGATGACGATATCATGAAAAAAGCTCTTAGTAAGGGGGCAGACGATTATATTACCAAACCTTTAAGTCTTGAATATTTGGAAAAAGTTGTTTTGGCAAAATTTCTTGAACGGGAGCTAGAAGATATCAAAAAAATAGACGAAGAGATCGCGAAAAAAATCAGATGAAATCTCTAATAATATACTACTCATTTAGCGGTAATACTGAAAAGCCCGCCGAAGATTTATGAGCATTTCTCAAGACCAGGGGTGAAGTAGTTATGCAGCGGCTTGTTCCTATAAATGAAACAAAAAATTTTTTAAGCAATGCTTAGAAGCAAGGGCTGGCAGCAAACCTGAGCTCAGCGGAGAGATCAAATTCGACGTTTCTGGATTTGACACTATATGCATGGGCACGCCTGTATGGGCTTTCGCTCCCGCTCCGGCTATAAACACCTACCTTGACAGGATAAAAGGCGCTGAAGGGAAAAAGGCTGTTATTTTCACAACTTTCGGGAGCGGCACAGGAATACAAGGCTGTATAAATAATATAAAAAGGCGCCTTGGCGAAAAAAATGTTGAAACTATAAAAGAGCTCAATGTCCAGATGAAAAAAGTCGGCGATCCTGACTTTGTAAGAAGGGCCATTTCTAACTTAGAAGTCTGATTTAACATCCGCACCCATAAATCCCTTGCTAAAAAACATCGTATTTGTTAAAATATTCTCGTCATGAAAAATAAAAAAGCCAGAAAACAGAAAAAAAATATTGAATTACGGGATGGGTTTTCGGACGGCTTTAAGCCTACTAAAGCGCTAGATCTGTCAAAAGTCGATTCGGTCGATGGGCTGGTCAGACAAATGGCATTAACCGCCTTTGGTGGTAGGGCAGTCGGCGAGGCCGCAGACATATTATACGAAACAGCAAAAGATAAAGAATGTTTTGTGGTGTTGACTTTGTCGGGGGCCCTAACCGTGGCTAAAATGGGCCTTGTCATATGCGATATGATAGAAAATGATCTTGTGGATGCCGTCATATCCACAGGCGCGATAATGGCGCATGGTTTCATAGAATCTATGGGCAAGGCGCATTTTAAATTCGCTAAGGAAATGTCTGACGAAGAGCTTTATAATGCCGGCTATAATAGGATTTACGACACGATAGAGCTAGAAAAGAATTTAGACGATATGGAGCTTATAGTTAAAAGAGTGCTTGACGGAATAGATCGGGATACTGTTATTTCGAGCAACCTTATTATGAAAAAATTAGGCGAATACCTTTTTAAGAACACTAAAGGCAGGGGTATACTAAAAAGCGCATTTCAAAAAAACATCCCGGTTTTTATTCCGGCATTTACCGACTCCGAATTGGGGCTCGATGTGGGGCTCTATAATCGCAGCCAAAAGTATCAAAATAAAAAACCATTTGCATTCGATCCGTTCGTAGATCTGGAATTCTTTACACATTTGATAAAAAAACAAAAACATCTTGGAATTTTTACGGTCGGCGGCGGCGTTCCCAGGAATTGGGCGCAACAAGTCGCGCCATATCTTGATATAATATCGAGGCGCATTGGTAAGGAGGGCGGATTCGTGCACTATAAATACGGGATAAGGATCTGCCCTGAACCTGCGCATTGGGGAGGACTTTCCGGATGTACTTACTCTGAGGGTGTGTCGTGGGGTAAGCTTGTCCCGAAGAGTGAGGGCGGCAAATGGGCAGAGGTTTACGCTGACGCCACAATCGCGCTCCCCTTGATCGTAAAGGCTGTGCTGGAGAGATTGGGTAAAAAAAGGTGACCTGTTTACCTTTAGGCGGCACAGACGCGTATCTCGATCCCAAGAGTTCTTCTTGGGATTTTTGCTTTATGTTGCTAAAAAATAGAGAATGAAGGAGGGGTGCAATGAGCGGAATGTGGTTTGTCGCGCTAGGCTTGTTGGCTGGGGTATTCAGCGGATTTTTAGGAATAGGTGGCGGGATCATATTAATACCTGCCTTGGTGTATCTATGCGGCCTCACTCAGCATCAGGCCCAGGGAACTACGCTGGCAATAATGGTACCTCCGATAGGATTATTGGCTGCGCTAAAATATTACTACAGTGGAGATGTGAAAATCTCGATAGCGGCGTTTATATGTCTCGGGTTCTTCTTCGGAGGTCTATTAGGCGCGTCGTTAGTTCATTACATACCGGATAACTCGTTACGTAAAATATTCGGGCTGGTGATGTTGATAGTTTCCATTAAAATGATAATTGAAAAATAAAAGACTGGAGGATAGCTATGGATTGGAGAATATTATCGGCTACGTTTGGAGCTGTGTTTTTCGCTGAACTCGCGGATAAAACACAAATGGTAGGCATTGGCATGTCCGCGAAATCCGGAAGACCATTCATGGTATTGCTGGGCTCAGTTTCGGCGTATATAGTCGTGACGGCGATATCGGTTTTTCTGGGAGCGGTTTTGGGAAAGTATATACGACCTGAAGTTATAAAATATGCGGGTGCGGTATTATTTATAGCGCTAGGTCTTTTGATTTTGGCGGGAAAAATTTAACCTGCCTAAAATAAATAAGTTGTAAGAAGTCTGGATTTTGTATATAATAAATGATAATCAGGGTTAGAAAATGCTTGAGAAGTTCTTGCTGGCTTTCATTCCATTATTTGTAGCCGTAGACGCGATAGGCGTTCTACCGGTATTCATTTCATTTACCCAAGGCCTTAGCAAGAAGGGTAAATCGAAAATGATAATAAACTCCATGATCACCGCCTTGTGCCTGGCTATCGGTTTTGTCTTCGTTGGAAAAGCTGTCTTTTCATTCCTCAAAATCACGGTTGGAGATTTTATGATAGCCGGCGGCCTTATACTCCTTTGTATAGCGATTATTGACATCGTAAGCCCAGGCAAAAAAAGGCGCATCTCGAACGCGGAGCTGGGAAGCGTACCCCTGGGGACGCCGCTTATAGTAGGGCCTGCCGTCCTTACAACTTCGCTCCTTATAATCGGAGAGTACGGCTTATATCCTACTTTAGCGGCAGTTATAATCAATGTTCTATTGGCCGGGGCAGTTTTCCTGGCTTCAGGCACCCTGATAAAGATTATCGGCGAATCCGGCTCAAAGGCGCTGTCAAAAATAACAAGTTTATTACTAGCAGCTATAGCCATTATGATGATGAGAAAAGGAATATTTCAAATATTGATCGATCTGGGGAATCTTAGATAATATGAGTTTAAAAATAGCTTTTATTGCGAGCTCTTTGTTGAATATTATATTAATAATGCTCCTTATATCTAAAAGCGGCGCTAAGGCCAGGATTTCTTCTTCCATAAAAAGAAAACATGAAGAGGAAGAAAAAGAGGAAAAGGGCTTAAGGAAAATAAAGAACACCCTGGCCCAGATCCGCAGGGAAGTTTCGCTCCTTATAGAAACGGTTGCGCTGAAAGGGACTATTCCTGCCGTTGAAATAGAGAAATTCATTCCGCAAACGAAAGAAATGATCGAGCGGTTGGGAAACGGCAATATGAATTATCCTAAAAACATAATGACCAAGCTGGCCGTGACCAAGCTCAAGATCAACGACAAGTTAAACGAGATCTCCAAGCAAACGCAAGATGGAAAAGTAGAAGCGCTCGGATACCTTATAACACCTTCGCTGTTATCCATAAATTCCGCCATAAAAAATACCGTTGAAGCTATAGATAGCCTATAAATCCTAGCATACCAAAATTCTAGGAGGGAAATTGAACAAGCGCAAACAAAATTATAGCAAAAAAAGAGGATTACCGCTCAAACTCGTTTTTATCATATCAATATCGATACTAATCGGCGATGCATTTATTGAAGAACTTCTTTTCTTATTTTTTCCGACAATACCAGATAAGTACGTACCGTTTATAGACGCCTTGCTTCTTATCACTTTACTCTTACCCGTGCTTTACTTCTACCTGTATCGGCCTATCATCACCCAATTGGAGGAAACTAAAAGGGCTGAGGAGGTACTTCGAACTCTCGCGCTTTTTGACGAACTTACCGGATTGTACAATAGGCGGGGTTTCATGTCCCTTTCAGACCAGTTCTTAAGGCTTTCAAATCGCACAAAACGCGGGTTGATACTTGTTTTTGCTGATGTCGATAATATGAAACAAATAAATGATACTTTTGGTCATGCAGAAGGGGATAGGGCGCTTATTTGTACGGCCAGGGTGCTTCAAAACACCTTTCGAGGTTCTGATGTGATCGGAAGGGTGGGGGGGGGATGAATTCGCGGTGCTCGCATTGGAAGCTAAACACGAAAGCATGGATATCATCAGAAAGCGCTTGGCTGAAAACTTAAGAGCGGCGGAATGCAATCAACAAGCAAAATGCACTACTTCGCTTAGCATCGGAATGGTTCATTACAACCCGGAAAAGCCATGCCCGATAGAAGAATTGCTCCACAGGGCCGACATGCTTATGTATCAGGAAAAGAAATTTATTCAAGGCAAGTAAAAACAGAGTTGGCGAGTAAGATCTCTCGCCCATCTTCGATGGGCTCGAGATCCGAAATTTCCCTGGAACAAAAGCTGTAGAAATTTCGGAGGGGAAGCTGATATGGAAAAGGAAAATACGTTAAAGGAGTGGGAAATCAATATTTGCCCGCTCAGGAATAAGCAGTGTCTGCGCAAGCAATGCGCATGGTGGCTTGAAAACGAGAATATGTGCATAGTCAGGAAAACTGGCATCGGACCGTTTAAACGGGTCGAATAAAATAAGGGGGGAAATATGATAGTAATGAGAGCTATGGGATTATTTGCCATTATACCGGCCTCGGTATTATTAACGATCAGCTATTTTGTATTGGCTGCAAATAAAAGGCAGGAGGAAGGCAATTTAAAAGCCTTCGGCTATGTGACTGCGATTTTACTATGGATTGCCGCAAGCCTTGTTCTTTTAGCCGGAAGCTACACAGTCATAACCGGCAAACACCCCATGCAAATAATGATGAAGCATATGATGAAACAGTGCCCTATGATGAAAGACCCCATGGGCCCAATGTGCCAGATGCCTGAAATGCCGCCGCAGAAGTAGGGAATAACTATTATGGTATCGGGTTTAGGGATTATGGGTTAGCAGGTAGGGATTAAAATGCTATTTAGCGTAACCATGGAAAAAGAAGAAGCCCTAAAGGCTAAAATGGGCTCATTGGGAATAAAAGAATCGGATTTAATCGAAAAATTCATACTTGCAAGCAAGAAAGGCGGGCAAAAGGTCAATAAAACGTCCGCGTGCGTTTATCTTAAGCATATACCTACGGGAATCGAGGTAAAGTGCCAAAAAGAACGCTCTCAAGCTTTGAACAGGTTTCTCGCCAGAAGAATACTCGCCAATAAAATCGAATCTCTTATAATGGGCAAAAAATCAGAGGAACGAAAAAGAATAGAAAAAATAAGACGCCAGAAAAGAAAGCGTTCCAAAAGAGCTAAGGAGAAAATGCTCGAATATAAAAAAATGCATTCCGAAAAGAAAGAGCTGCGCAAGCCGCTAACTGCCGATTTTTAATGGAGGAAAAATATTATGAAAAGGAAGCCAATTTCCATCATCTGCCTTATATTAAGCACGTTATTCATTTATCCTGCATTAACGCATGCCCAAGAGATGAAGCCTATAAAGCTTCTACCGCCGCAACTGGCCGGCAGTAAACCGCTTATGGAAGTCTTACAAGAAAGAAAAAGCGAAAGGGAATTTAGTTCAAAAGAATTGCCCCTGCAAATACTCTCGGACTTGCTTTGGGCCGCAGATGGTATAAACAGGCCGGGTTCCGGCAAGCGGACCGCGCCAACAGCAATGAATCTGCAGGAAATCGATATCTACGTCGCGAAAACAGACGGTCTTTATTTATACGATGCTAAAGATAATGCGCTCGCACCTGTTTTGACCGAAGATGTCCGAGCTCAAACCGGAAGCCAGATATTTGTAAAGAACGCACCGATAAATCTTATCTTTGTAGCTGATTTTGCCAAAATGGGTAATGTTTCAGCCGATGACGCAAATTTCTACTCCGCTACTGATACAGGATATATCAGCCAAAATGTATATTTATACTGCGCTTCCGCAGGCCTTGTGACTGTTGTACGGGGATGGGTTGACAGGCCAGCCCTGGTTAAGGTTATGAAATTGCGCCCTGACCAAAAAATAATTCTTGCGCAAACCGTAGGATATCCAAAAGAATAGGCGTGGGAGAGGTAACGCAGAGGTTAAAATGCTGAAAAACCTTTCAAAACAGCTTTTTAAAATTAAAGATATCAACTCTATTTTATCTGAAAGCCACGACCCTAGCCGAAGGCTCAAAAGGGCCCTTGGGGCGTTCGACCTTATTTTGCTTGGCATAGGCGCCATAATAGGCGCAGGTATATTCGCGACTGTAGGAACAGCAGCCGCAGGCGATGCTCTTCGTCCCGGCGCAGGCCCGGCACTTATTCTTTCTTTTGTCATTACTGGTATTGCTTGCGGTTTTGCCGCTTTATGCTACGCCGAACTGGCAGCCTTAGTTCCTATATCTGGAAGCGCCTATACTTACACTTATGCTACTTTCGGCGAATTAGTGGCATGGATCATAGGCTGGGACCTCTTGATCGAATACGGCGTAGGAAGCATAGCCGTAGCTATAAGCTGGTCCGGCTATTTTGTGGAATTTTTGCGCGGTTTTGGGCTCACGTTACCAGCATGGTCTACCATAGATTACCGATCAGCGATGCATGGCTTTGAAAAAGCCTCAGCGCTTTTAGCAGGAGGCATGCCTATTGATCAGCTGGAACCAGTCTTACAGCGCACGTACGCAGCCGTGAATACCGCGCCCCACATATTAGGTATCCCTATTATTTGCAACATACCTGCCAGTTTCATAGTGCTTTTTCTTACAGTAGTCCTTGTCATAGGCATCAAAGAAAGTGCACGCTTCAATATGATAATGGTAATGATAAAACTCGTAGTGCTAGGTTTCTTTATAGTTGTCGGAGCGCATTACGTAAAACCACAAAACTGGGTGCCTTTTGCCCCGAACGGTTTTGCCGGAATAAGGGCAGGCGCGGCAATAGTCTTTTTTGCTTACATAGGATTTGATTGCGTTTCAACGGTTGCTGAGGAAACGCGTAACCCAAAAAGAGATATGCCGATCGGTATTATCGGATCCTTGATAATTTGCACGATAATTTATATTATTGTCGCGGCGGTATTCACGGGGATAGTCCCGTTTTCCATACTTAAAACTTCTTTGGCGCACCAAAAAGCTGAACCGCTCGCCATGGCTATGCAGCATATTAACCTTAATTGGGCAGCTGGTTTTGTAGCGTTTGGCTCTATTATCGCGCATATGGCGGTTTTACTTGTTCTTATGCTGGGCCAGGCAAGGATATTTTTTTCCATGTCGCGCGATGGATTATTGCCTCCTGTTTTTTCGAAAGTTCATCATAGATTTAAAACGCCTTATATAAATAGTATAATTATCGGGTTAATTGCGGCACTTTTTGCTGCCGCAACAAACATAGATGAAATGGTAGACCTTACCAATATCGGAACGCTTTTCGCGTTTACTCTTGTCTGTTTTGGGGTTATTATTTTAAGGGTAAAAGAGCCTCTCAAACCGCGCACCTTTAAGGTGCCGTTTAATCCTATAACGCCGCTTCTCGGTGTCTTAGCCTGTATTTTTCTTATAACCGGCCTGCCTGCAATTACATGGTTAAGGTTTATTCTTTGGCTTATTATAGGCCTTGTTGTATATTTCCTTTATGGGATTAGGCATAGTTTGCTCCATAAAAAAACAAGGCTTACAGCTTAAAATAACACATCACGAAAAGGTCAAATTTAGAAATTTATTTTCTTAACGAAAAGGAGAAAAATATGTTTGATTTTAAAGACTTGGGAGATATGGCAAAATTAGCCGGCCAGGCAAAAGAAATGCAAAGACAACAAGACCAAAAACATCAAGAACAGATAAAATTACTCACGAAAATATCAAGTACGCTTGACCAGATACTAGTGGAATTGAAGAATAAGGGATAGTAGCCAGTAGTCAGTAGTTAGTAGCTAGGGATTAGGGAATATAAAGTAAAATGGAGAAGAAAGCGTTTGAAGAACTGGTTTTAAAGGCCCTGGAAGAGCTTCCTGAAGAGTTTAAATCAAAGCTAGAAAACATTGATGTAGTCATTGAAGACTTGCCGGATATGGCTACTGTAAAGGCCTTAAAATTGGGCTCTAAAGGCCATCTTTTAGGCCTATATGAGGGCGTTCCGTTAAAGAGTAGGGGACATTATTATGGTATGGTAATGCCTGATAAAATAACGCTTTTTAAGGCCAATATTGAAGGCTCATGCGGATCTTCAAATCCTGCCGATTTATACAACCAGATAAAGCATGTTCTTGAGCACGAAATTGCTCATCATTTTGGTATTTCTGATAAGCGCCTAAAAGACCTAGGAACATACTAAGCTTAAAAGCAACTTAAAGCCCCAGTTTGAATCCTGATTAAAACCCCTTCCGAATCCCAATGGCCACAACGTCCTATAATATATCTTATGTTAACTAGCCAATCTTGTACATATTAGCCAGGGGGGAGGCTTAATAAAGGCTGGCACAGACTGCTCTATTTTGTGCTCAGGCCTATTCGGGCATGACAATTCGTAATTGCTTATTGAGTTTTTAAGGCATTACATGGCTTTTAAGGCCTGTTTCTTTTAGGAGTGCTGATAATCCCATTACCTGTAATGATCCGTTTCTCTATGGCGTTGCCTACCCACTTAAAAGGCCTATTGGAACGCCATATATTACTAGGTTTTGGTGTAATTTGCAGGCCTTAGACGCATAGCGTATTTTTGGGTATTTTTGGGGTTCTATTCTATTGGGTATGTTTAGGTATACTCAAGTCTAAACTTTAAAATTCTATTTATTCAATTGGTATTAGTTGATCAATGGATGGTTTTTAAAGATGTCCGAATTTGCTTATTTAGTCAGGGTTTAATTTGAATAAAAAAACTAGTGGTGCGGAATAATATTTAAAAACTTTATTGCGTTTTTAGTACATAAATAAAAAAGGGCACCTATTTTGGGTTCCCCCCCATTTTATGGTTTTTTTACAGGTGCCCATGCTTCAGCCGAAGCCGAAGCTAATTTCATGTTTCGGTTACTTCCTTTTTTAAAGAGCCTTTGCTTACTTCTACTATAGAATATATCATACGTAGAAAAAATTACAAGTGGTATATCTTGCTTTTTTAACACCTAACATTTTTTAGCCTTTTTCCCCTATTTTTATTTTATTTTTTTAAAAAACTTTGGCGGGTTTTTATACTGCAGAATTAAATCAAATAATCTTTTTTAATTCGTTTCAGGCTGCGAAAAATCTTGTCTTTAACATCAGGGCATTCTTTTCTTATTTCACTTATAAGATTCTTTACATACCTTCTTTTTGTGATGTCGATCTGCGGGCATTTCTCAGGCAATTTTGGAAATTTGCACTCTTCGGCAAATCTGGCAAGTTCATATTCTTCCACATAGGCTAGCGGCCTTATCAAATAAAGCTCTCCCCCAAACATCTTTTGCATTGGCGACATAGTGCTTATTTCGCCATTAAAAAATAGGTTCAAAAGCTGGGTTTGTATAATATCATCCTTATGGTGGGCCAGGGCTATTTTGCGGCATTTTAACTTTGCCGCAAGCCTGAATAAGGCCTTGCGCCTTATCCAGGAACACCAAAAACATGGGTTTTTATTAGGCTTTTTGGGGTCTTTAGAATCTAACTTCTTTTTGGGTTTTTCGATGTGAAACGTATAGCCGTTATCTTTTAAATATTTTCTTACTACTGAGGCGTTTTTATCATTTAAATTGATATGAACGGCTATGAGCTCATAATTTATAGGGACAAAGGCTTGCCTGTCTTTTAGGATCTTTAAAAGCGCTAAGCTGTCTTTTCCGCCAGAAACCGCAACTAGGATCCTATCCTTGTTCTTCATCATTCTGTAATCGGTCGTAGCCCTGCCTACTTTTTTTGAGATGAAGAACTCCCTTTTTGACATCAAGTTACTCATGGGGCTCTTATTTAAGGCTTGGTTTCGGCAGATTCTTTAAAGATTCCAAGGATTTTGATAGCTCACTTTCGGGCAGAGAGTAATCAGTAAGGTGCCCGTCAAGAAATTTATCATATCCGGCAAGGTCCATGAGACCATGACCGCTGTAATTGAATAGTATCACTTTTTCCTTGCCTTCTTGTTTCGCCTTGTTAGCCTCATCGATAACACCTGCAATCGCATGGCTCGTTTCAGGGGCGCAGATAAAGCCTTCAGTGTTTGCCCATATAAGAGCTGATTCATAGCACTGTACCTGATTATAGGCCCTAGGCTCTATAAGCTTTTCTACAATAGCCTGGCTGACTAAAGGCGCCATGCCGTGATATCTTAACCCGCCTGCGTGAATTGGCGGCGGCACAAAATTATGGCCTAGCGTGAACATTGCCATAAGCGGCGTTTGGCATGCGGTATCGCCAAAATCATAGGTATAGGGCCCCCTGGTCATTGTAGGGCAAGCGGTCGGTTCTGTGGGAATGATCTTTATCTTAGCGCCATTAATTTTGTCGTAAACGAACGGGAAGGACAATCCTCCGAAGTTGCTCCCCCCTCCTGTACAGGCAATTATAACGTCTGCGCCCCTCTCCCCTGCCATTTTGAGCTGTTTTTTTGCCTCTAAACCTATTATGGTCTGATGCAATAGGACATGGTTCAAGACACTGCCCAGGGAATAGCGGGTTTTGCCTGATTTATCAGAAACAGCTTCCTCTATTGCCTCGCTTATAGCTATACCCAGGCTGCCAGGAGTATCAGGCATCTTCTTCAACACCTCTCTCCCGAAATTTGTTTCATTGCTTGGGCTAGCCACACATTTAGCGCCCCATATGCGCATCATGCTTTTACGGAGCGGTTTTTGGTCAAAACTTATCCTTACCATATACACCTTACACTCAAGGCCTATGAGCTTACAAGCAAAAGACAAAGCGCACCCCCATTGCCCGGCCCCTGTTTCAGTGATTAACTTCTTGATCCCGAATTTCTTATTATACCAGGCCTGCGGAATAGCCGTATTCGGCTTGTGGCTACCCGGAGGACTCATGCTTTCGTCTTTGTAATAAATGCGGGCCGGCGTTTTTAAATATTCTTCTAGATATGTCGCCCTGCGTAACGGTGACGGTCTCCAGCGGTAAAGTATTTGGATTATTTCGTCCGGTATGTCTATCCAGCGTTTTTGGCTTACTTCCTGCTCTATGAGATTCATAGGAAAAACAGGGGCTAACATGTCCGGGGTGATAGGTTTTCCTCCCGGCCCTAATGGCGGCGGAGCAGGCGGAAGGTCTGCGGCTAAGTTGTACCATTGCTTCGGTATGTCATTCTCACTAAGAAAGAATTTTTTTTCTTTCACAATGTACTCCTTTCGCATTGGTTAATCACATTAATTCCACTTCTATATTTGGTTTGCCATTTAATGTATTTCCGACCGGGCAATTCTTTATAAAACTCAAAAGAGCTTCCTTCCTCTTATCATCCAGCTTCGGACCTTTTAGTTCAATCGAAACATTTATAGTTTCAAACCTTACGGGCTTTTCTTTAGAAAAATCCGCATCTACTTTTACCTTGAACCCTGATATGGGAAGTTTAGCTCCTTCGATATACTTATTTATGTAAACGCCTACGCAGCTTCCTAAGCTGGTCAATAAAGTATCCGGAGGCGTCATACCTTTTCCTTTGGTATCTACAATAAACTCATAATCTTTCGATCTTGCCTTCATTATCGAGCCGCCGTTATTTTCGATCTCAACGCTATACATGCGCCTGTTCTTTTTTGTTGAAACTTCTCCTAATGTTTTCCATAGTTACTACTTAGGGAAATTAAATTTAATGTCTACGTCTTTTCTTTCTTCTTCCGCTATCTTGAAGAACTCCTTCGGAGCCATTTTAAGCATACTCGCAACCCACATGTCCGGTATCTGGGCAATTCTTATATTATAGACATTTACAGAATCGTTGTAGAATTCCCTGCGGTCAGCTATCTGGCTTTCCAGGTAACTAACCCTTTGCTGTAATTGCATGAAATTTTGGTTCGCCTTTAAATCAGGATAATTTTCAGCAACCGCGAATAGGGTCTTCAAGGCGCCGCTCAATTGATTCTCGGCCTGAGCTGATTCGCCCACCGTCCTTGCCTGGAGGCAGGCAGTCCTCGCAAAGGTTATCTTCTCAAGCGTTTCCCGTTCATATTTCATATAGCCTTCGCAAACTTTTAAGAGCTTTGGTATTTCATCATACCGTTGTTTTAAAAGCACATCTATATTTGCCCACGCCTTATCAATGTTTCGCGAGATCACGATCAAACCGTTATAAACAGAAACAAAATAAAGGATTGTACCGAGTGCAAGAAAAAACAAGATGCCTAAAATAATAATCAAAACCATACCATACCTCCTTTTTTTTAAAATCTCAGAATTACTAAATGATAAGCTACATTTAACAGCATCACCATGGCTAACGCCGCGCCTCCGTAAATGCCTAGTATTGACTGCCATAACAATTTACCGATCAAATCTTTCTGGCTGTAATCCGAAAGTATGAATATCTTTTCCGCTTCGCCTTTCGCTATTATGATCTCAGGCGACGATGTGGTCACCTCGCTGGATTTCAACTCTTCTTCCAGGATCTCAGTCTCTATTTTGGCTACGGCCAGGTCCCATTCTTCAGGGCTGATGTTGCCGTCTTTATTCAGGTCGATCTCAGCCATTCCTTTAGGGTCCTTTTTTAATTTGACCAGACGCTCCCGCAGCTTCTCTCTATGATCATTCATATGACTTGAGACATTTCTTGCCGTACCCAAAATGTAAGCTTTGTCTCCGGGATAAATATGATATTCCTTAAAACGCAGCTTATGGGTTCCGAAAAGATCTCTATATGCAATGGAGTTTCTATTCATGAACTCTACGAGATTGGAAGGTAAGGGCTTTTCCCAACCTGTTCCAAATTCGTAGTCAAGAGAGAGGAATGTTTCAGCGCCTTTCGGAAAAACCATTATTTCGCCTGTTCCGTCATTTAGTAAAAAAGGGCAATAAGAACTATCCCCTTTCGCTATCGTAACCCACTTGCTGCTGCGCCCGCTCTGTTCATATCGTTCTACCGTATAGCTATAAAACACGCAGTCGGCGTTACTAAAAGGCCCTTTCAGGGGTTTATCTTTTTTAGCGTCCCCTACAATTTCCGCTAAACCAATGGCTAGGCCGCGAATGGTAGATGTTGGGATATTCTCGATCAACCTCTTCCTGCGCAGCCTGCTAAATCCCCAAAAAAAACCCCATACCCCAAATCCAAAAAAACACAAAGGTTGTAAAATGTCTGTATACACGCCCTTTAATTTTCTCTTTTACGTTTACAGGTATCGTCCCTGCATTTCTTGCAGGCATCGGACGGTTCGCCCTTCTTCCCTTTAGTATCTGATTTCTTATAATCCGTGGCGTAAAATCCTGTGCCTTTAAATATAATACCGGCCCCCGACCCTATAAGCCTTTTTACCTTACCACCGCATTTCGGGCATTTTTCTATGCGAGCAGCTTTCATAGATTGGAATATTTCGAAAACATGCGCACATTTTTGGCATTTATAATCATACGTCGGCATAGCTATGTCCTTCTCGTAAACCTGTAAAGCAAATATAGAAACTGAGTTTACCTTCTCTGGATTCCCCTGACTTTTTCTCCCCATGAAAGGAAAATTATACCCAGCAAACAAACAAAAAACGAAAGAGGCAGACGTGTCAAAATGAACATCACGACACTATGTAATTCATAATAACATTTTGGATCTTCCAGCCAAGGGATCTTAAGTCCGAACATATAAAACAGAAATAAGAGCGGGAACGATATCCATCTGCCGTCAAGGGTCCAGAAAAATAATTGACACGCAAAAAGGCAGGTTCCGCTTAAAAATAAAAAACTTCCACCGCCCTCAATAATACTCGCGACAACCCTCTTCGAGATACGAGTTTTTGACATAGTTTTTTCCTTTTTATTTGTCGGCTTACTTACTGCCTGAAGAGATTATTGATAGTTTGGTTTATGTTCTCGAAATCCAGAGTTTTTTCAAGAAGCTCGTCTGTGCCGGATTTTCTTGCCTTTTTCGCGTTAACGGCATCAAGGTGCCCTGTAACCATTATAATTTTGCCGTTAAATCCCTCCAATAACTTAATCTGCCTGCAAAGATCAAACCCGTCTATATCTTTCAACACAACATCTATCACGATGATATCGGGTTTAAAAGATTTCACTATTTCAAAACCTTGAGCGCCGTTTTTCGCGCTCGTGACCTCGTCATAACCGTCTCTCTGTAAAGCAATGGTCATGGCCTTCCTATCTTGGTCATCGTCATCTATAACTAATATTTTCTTGCTCACCGCCGTCCCGTATTTTTAATAATAACTTAAATCCTTAAATATTTTCTAGAAAGCCCCACTACAAAAATCGGCATAACAAATGCCCCTGAAAAAGCTTCTATGGAGGCTACTATCTTGCCAAGCCCCATAGGACTTATATCCCCGTAACCGACAGTTGTAAATGTTACTACGCTAAGATAAATGGCTTTAAAAAAATCGGGTTTAAGTATGATGCCATTCACTAAAACATAATCGAATGTATAGCAAAATGCCGACAATAAAATAATGGCTATGGCGGCAAGAAATGACCTGGCCGGCCGTTCGCCGTGCCCCCATACAGCGAAAGAACAGCTTAGTATAAACCACATAAAAACATGTTTAATAAAACCTATTACCCCTTTTTCCTCTTTGATTTTAGCGATGCGGCGTATTTTGCCTGGGCTGAAAAGACTGTAAATTAGGAATTTCCTATAGCACTCCTTAGAACGATAGAAGCAATTTGAAAAACCATGCGATTCCGCATTTCTCTCATGGTTTATCGCGGCGTATTTATACAATAATGACGCATATTCATAATCGACGAATCTCTCGGCTTCCTGAGCAGCTTTTTCATAAGAAAGCGCGGCGTTGTCGAAAGTTTTTTCCTCGCATTTTTTATTCCAGCAGCTGGCCGCCGAGGCAAAACATAAAGTCGCCTGCTCGTGGTTCCCTAACTCTTGATAAATTTCGGCTGATTTTGTAAATAACCGGAATGCTTCTTCGAATTTGTTCTCTGTCAGGAATGAATATGCTTCTCTTTCCAGTGAATACGGTTCTGCGCTCATTTATAAAACCTTCTTATTTTAAAATGCCCTGGAGCTGTTCCATTTCATCTAAGAGGGTATTATACAACCTAACAGAAACTTTGGCAAACCATATTGTAACAACTATCAAAATAAGTGTTATAAGGATCTTGTGGATCTTCTTAAATGCCGGACTCGTCCATAATATGGGCAAGGCAAGCGGCCCTATACATAAAATCGCCACTACGACCCAAACCGGCCGCAAAAACCACCTTAGGTCTGTTTGTTGTTGATTTTTAGAACTGTCCATATGCACATCCCCCCTTATTATTGCTATTATATTATTATACAAGGTTTGATCAAATTATTCAATCTTATGATTGCGCCTAAACATAACTTTAATATATACTGGGTATTAGGATAAACGGGCTAAAAGCGAGAAAACGCAAAAAGAAAAGAAATGTTTCTAAATATAGGAAGCTATTTTTCTTTCATTGATAAAGCGCACTATAGCATCTTTATCTTCATTTGATACGTATTTAAACTGGATGCCCAATCGATAATCGTTCGTCTCTTCAACCAGAACCCTGTAGCGCACCTCTCCCCTTATCTGTATAAATCTGGCGTCATCAGCATTCATGGTTCCGGTGCTAAACAACGGAAATGATATCATAAGAATGGCTGCGGTTGGAATTTTATACTCTGTAGAAAGCGCTATACCTTCTTCGCTTAAGTCCATAGCGATGGATGGGATCTCTCGATTCAATGTTAAAGCCCGTGCCTCAAGTGGATCTTCTACCTTATAGCTTGCTATAAATTTTACGTTTACTCTTTGAAATCTACGCCTGTCAATACCTGGATATAAGTCCTTCATGGCCATTACCCTTTTTTAGTCAAAATCCAATTCGTTAAGTATCAAATAGCCCGGAGGCGGAAGTTTATCGGTTTCATATCTTGCACAATTATTTTTCTCATCTTTTTCTTTAATATCGTCTTCGGGATCAACCATTACCTCTATCTGCCTGTATATTTGTTCGGTTTTTGCCTTAGCCGAAACAGTTATTGCATTATCAGGGCCGCAATTTAAGCAGGGTATAAATTTATCACAAATTTTCTCTCTTCCCCGCCTTTGCCCGGAACAGTAAAATGTCATTTTCAAATTTCTCAGCGGCTGGGTTTTGGCAAGGTTCGTGACCTTGCTTGTAATAATATTATTTTCAAAATCAATCGTGACATCTGAAACCATTAGATCGGGCAGGCCTTCTTCGCGGCTGATATCGCCTGACGCTGTGGAGTAGCTATCGCTATCATTCGAACCGAAAACCTTTTCCGAGTTTTGTGGAACTGTTTTTGAAGGTCCTGAATCATATGCTTCGGATGTCAATGTTGCGGCATTCTTTTTATTTTCGGCGCCGAACGAATTTGAACAGGTTAAAAAAAGCGTAACACTGATTAAAAATATCGGATAAATTGAGTTTTTCATTCTAGTCGGACTTTGCCTATTTTTATAACTGTTCCCACCCGGATCATAATTATAATAGCGCCCGAATAATAATAAGTCAATAAAATTGTGTATGAATATTATGTATATAAATGGTCTAGGAAAAAATGGGATTAGAAGAAAATTTTGCTAATATAAAGCCATATGGGTATGGTGACGATAGCGAACAGGTGGGAATAAAATACGGTGCCGCTAAAAAATTTATTATCTGCTTTAGTGTAGCTGCCTATCACGACGAGGGATATGGCGCTCGGCATCGCGGATTGGAGAAGGATAAAAAATTTATAGGACACATCAAAAGGGCTATATCTCAACATGATCAGAACAAGCATCGGAAGCGCTATTAGTTTCGCAAAAGTGCAGCTTGCCAAGGCGCGCCAATCAAGCGGTATATGGCCGGCCTCTTCCGATAATGTGGCGCCCAATATCAAAAGAGATAACGGAAAACTTGCTTCCCCCAGCATTTTTAAAGGGTCATACGCAACTTCAGGGATCCATTTGGCTCCAAAAAGGAAAACGGTTATTACTGAAAAAACTGTGGCTACGAGCGGTTGGTTTAAAAAAGAATTTAGTTTAAAATCTTTTTTGAAATTCTTTGACAAAAATGCCGGCACGAATCCCCATATGGTAAGATTGAATCCTATCAAAAATAAAAAAATATAGACCAAGAGCCTGTCGCAAACTTCACCCTTACATATAAAGGCTACGAGCGTCATAGGGAGGTACCCACTATTCTGAAAGGCGCAGGCACTCATGAATTCCTTCCGTGAATTAAAATTTTTAATAGGCTTTTGGAATAGATAACCTACTGCTAATCCTAACGATGACATCGCTATCGCCGCAATGGGAAGAAGCCACCATCCCGGGAATGCTGACGGGATAAAAGAGGACGTAATTTTAGCGATCATCAATGCCGGAAAGCAAACCCATAATAATATATTACTAAGCGCCTCTATCCCTTCTTCCTTGATCAATTTTGCCGCATGTATCGAATAGCCTATTAGCATTAAAATTAAAACTTTAAATATCCCCAAACTGATCGAGTTAAAACTATAAAATTGATCAAACATAGCGTCCTTTCGAATCTAACAATATCGTAACAGGGCCGTCATTTATCAGTTCTACTTCCATGCGGGCTCCGAATATGCCCTCTTTAACATCCGCGCCGCAGCTTTCGAGCATACTGTTAAAATCTTCCCATAGTTTTTTTGCGCTTTGAGGCTCTGCGGACATCTCAAAACCCGGCCTGTTGCCTTTTCGGGTATCGGCATATAGCGTAAACTGGGGAACGCTTAATATGCTGCCCCTTGCCTCTTTTATATCTAAATTCATTTTTCCTTTATCATCTTCGAATATGCGAAGGGCCGTTAATTTCTTAGATAGATATTTAAGGTCTTCTTCCCTGTCCTCCTTCCCCACTCCTACAAGTATTAAAAACCCTGCCCCTATTTCTGAAGTTGTCTTCCCGCCTACCGAAACCTTGGCGCTTTTAACTCTTTGAACCACTATTTTCATTTTTTATTTTACCTTTATTGATACCTCGTAACCCTTTTTCGCGCTAAAACGTTCTTGTGCGCTGCCCCCATTAACGGAAATTTCCAAAAAATTAAGGCTTCCGAAAATAGCTAGAGGTTCCCCGGGCCTAACAGACTTATAGGATTTCGCGATAGAGCTTAAAAACTTATTTTTGATTTTTATCCTGAATTTTTTATTCTTGGTAATTCTATAAAATAGTTTTCTATCGATATTGGTTACAAGATCCCCAAACCTATCTATATGTATAACCTTTCCCTTTATGATATTCTTATCTATCTCTGGCTTAGGTATAACCAGCTCCTTCATGGAATCCAGTGACGGGCCGAGTAAATTTCCAGATTTCCCTTTAGAAAGATACGCGGAAGCCGGAGCGAATATGTCGCGCCCGTGAAATGTATCCGATACGGGTTTTATAAAATATTTTTTATTCCTTATCTCTATGATCCTTTTAATACCATCCTCTTTGGCAGCGAGGTTCAAAACGCCGTTATCAGGTCCGACAAAAATATAGTTCCTGCTGTAAACTATAATAGGCAGCCGTCCGGATCCTACGCCCGGGTCGACTACGACAAGAAATATAGTTTTCTTTGGGAAATATTTATAAGAACCTTTAAGAATTAAAGCTGCTCCTGAAATGTCCTGAGGCTCAATATCGTGAGATATGTCGATTATATTGACGTTGGGATTGATCTTCAGGATAACGCCTTTCATCACTCCCGTGTAATTATCTGTTAACCCAAAATCTGTTAATATGGCTATTGTTCTCATATGAATCCTTGAAGCTGTTTTATATAGTATCATAACCGGCGCGCATCGACAACAATTTTTGATTCAGCGCTTATTTTGTGTTATAATGTTACTACCATGATCACTCGGGACACAAAAAATGTATTAAAAAAATGCTCTCTTTTGTTCACGTGCATCCTCGCGCTCTTTTTTCTCCTTACGACATATTTGGTTAGCCAAAGGAAGCGGGAGGCTGAGCAAGAAAAAAATTCAAAGACTGTCTTTTCAAAATCGAACACCTACCCCGAGATCAATGGTTTTACGTTTACCGATTACGTATCGGGAAAGAAAAAAATGGAGCTAAGAGCGGAACGGGCTTCTATAAAGCCGAAAAAGATAGGTTTTTTTAAAACACCTTTGGTTCGCGAGGCGTATATGGTAAAACCTGAAATATATTTTTTCGCGGATGGAACTGAAGTTACGCGCGTCACTGCCGCGTCGGCTACTATGGATATGGGGGATAGGAAAATACTTTTAAAAGAAAATGTGGAATTAACTACTGCTGACGGGAAAAAGATCACTGCCTCTAAAATGGCTCTTGACGTGCAGCATGGCCTTCTGTCCGTACCAGGCGCTTTTACGATGGATAATAAAGGAGTTATTACCAGGGGCAGGGGTTTAAAATCTGATATAGAGTTTAGAAGGGTTTTGATAAAATCGGAACAAATAACACCGTAGCCTCGTCTTAGGGGATTTTTATTTTATCTGGGCGAGTTTGCCGGAATGCGTATGGTCCCAGCTGTTTTCGGATGAAATATAAGATTCGACGCCAAAGCCTACGTAAACCGTCTTTTCGTCCCATGTGCCTGAGGGCCAATATTCCGCAAAAAAATCTTTCAAGTCAGCTATCGGGATCTTAAATGAAACAATGTCTCCGGTCGCGTAGTTTTCTACCGACCATTCGGTTATTTCCCGCTTTTCCACGCCGTAACTATAGAGATACCATTTCCATACGGTTTCACCGTCAATTTTAGAACCTTTCAGCATTATAAAGACAGGGGCCTGGTCGTAATTTATATCAGATGACCCGGGATTAAATCTTAATTGGTAATCTAAAAATTCGCCGTCTTCAAAGGGGGTACTATATGGCACACCCTTGAGCTTAATCGAGACGTATAGATAAACTCCGCCATCCTGGGCTATATACACTTCTGTTATGTCGCGATCGCCGGGCTTTTCTTCTTCCTCCTCATCAAAAATCACGGGCTTAATACCGTTCCAGTCGCTCAAGTAACCGCTCATTCCAGTAACTCCGGCAGTGGCCTCTGGAACCTTAAACTTGTATTCATCCGGAAGTAAGCCCTCGCGCAGCGCGTCATCGACGTCTTCTATGTATGTAAAGCTTTCGTCGCCGTCTTTTTTGATCGCTATATAGGTATCATTCAATGTGTCTATAAAAGCGGTGCTGTCCGACGGAAAATTTGTATCGAATATAGGCAGATCCGATTCGCTCGGAGCGTGGTAATAAAACACAGGCAGGCTGTCCCTGTTAGGAGTCGAAAAAAGCGTAGAAAGGTCCATTTTTAACTCGTCAAATTTAGGAGTGAGATTTATCTCTTCATCGCTATCATACGAATAGCCATCATACGACGTAATAATATCCGATTCTTCGTCTAATGACGCTTTTGCCTGATCAATATTAGTAATGATCCTGCTGATATAGGCCTGGTTGATACCTTCGTCAACGTTATCCTGGGCATCGGCTAAGTTGAACATATGGTCTTCGGCATTTTTCACAACAAGACTTCTGTTCTTTACGAACTGAAGCCCGCTTTTGAGTTTATCAAGCCCTGCCTTGTAAGCGTCCTTTGCCGCGCTTAAGCGTTCTTCTGAATTGCCTGCAAAATCCAAAAGCTCTTCTCCGTCCTGGCCCGGGTCATTATCTATAATAAATTGCAAACCGTTGTAAGTTAACGGGGCGCTGTCTTTTTTGTCGAGTTCATCATACCAGTAATTGGCGTCTGTCGTAAGCCTGTAAGCGAGGATGTGATTAAGGTACGCTTTAAGACCATAGGCAACAGCCTCAACGATATATATGTCTCCCCTGTCAATTTTTATCAATGAATCGAACCCGTAATTCATATCTTCGGTAAGCGTCGTAGCGAAAACCGCGTCATCTTCCGCTTTTTTTAGATCGTTTATAACATCATCCAATTCGGGGAGTATCACGTCCTCAAACGCGCTTACGCCGCTGTCAGTTCTTACGTTTGACCCTTCTTCCCAGTCATCGTCAAAAAAATCTTCTGTATTGTCGCCGTAATCTTCGTTATAAATGTCGGGGGCTACAGAGCTCAAATATATATCATCCACATTGGCGTAAAGGCTTAACACGGAAGCGATATCGGCGTTTGGCGCAGCCGCATTGACGCTTGAGTCGTCCTTTTGTATCAAAAGCAAAAGATGGGTAAAACCCTTAAAGAAATTCGCCACAGAATGGTTGGCTTCCAAGTTTACAGCTGTATTGAACGCGACATATGCGAGCTCCAACTCAGCTTTTTCAAGGTGATTTCTACCAATCTTTACATAATCGTCTGCATTTATGCCTTCTTTAAGGTTCACATCGACACTTATATTCTGAGATGCGCCGGCATTTCCTACATCTATATTCATAGAGCCTGAATAAAGCGTTATGTCATTTCTATCTTTCAATTCAACAGAAAACAGCCTGCCAGATCCGTTCGGAACGCTTAAGGTTATCGAATAGGTGCCTTGAGGGCTTGAAATTGTCGTGATATGTATTAAAGCGGCCATATCGCTGGCGGTTACTTCGATGCGGATAGATGTTACGAAGTCATAAAGGTTATTAGCATGGCAGGTCCCGGACATCGTTATAAAATCTATAAGTTTTGCTAATAAGACATCTTTCTTGGGAATATTTGCGGAAAACATCTTATCAAAATCAAACGATAATGTTACATCGCTTGCTGACGGCAATAATGCCCCGCTCCCGGAAGAGTCGCCGCTTCCTCCGCCAGTAGGAATACATCCGGCGCATAAAGTCGCCAACGCTATAATGCACAAAAATGTTATAAAGAGTCTGTTCATTTTCCGATATTCTTTTCAAGGCGCATTGTATAGTGCACCTTTTCCGGAACAAAGCTGGAGATTGCAAAATTCATATCCACATCCTCGTTGTCCCGCACAAGCGATATATTTACTTCCTTTTCATTTGTATCTTTGCAAACTTCTTTTTCAAGGGAGTCACAGGCCATTAAAGCTTCCTTTATAGTACGCACCTCGCTGCCGTTGATAGACCTTATTATATCCCCTTTTTTAAAGCCATACGTTACGAGGGGGTTGCCCTTTTTAAAATCTACGAGTTCCAGGCCTTTATCATCCCCTGCGACGGCTATCTTTGTCTGCGATAAAAAATCTTCCAGCGATATGGCGGCTATCTGCTTTGCCAACTCAAGCCGCGTCATATGTACGCTGATGGCCTTATGCCCTTCAATAATTCTTATGCTGGAGGTATTTTTGTTTTTTATCAGGTGTAATGAAAGAATGCAAAATGCTGTCAGAAAAATTACGCATAACAAGACTAAGCTTCGCAAGCGCTTCATGTTAGTTTAACTCCTCCTCCTGGTCATATGGCCTCATAACCTCAGGCGCCACTATCACGTCTATGGGGTTTGTAAATTCACTGGCTTCAAGCTTAAGCTCTATATTGTATTTCCTGCTGGGGCTGAAGAAGTCTCTTACTGCTGAGTGTATTGTAAAGTCTTCGGGCGACCTATCGTCGTAACCGTCGCCGTCTTTGTCATAAAAATAATCTTTATCCTGCAAGTTACCGTTGTCATCTATAACATAGGCGTAAGCATTAAGGAATGTGTTGTCTTTAAAGGTTTGCGAATAGCTGCCGCTTCCTCCGTTTGATTCCCAGTCTTTCGATGCGGTTTTAAAAACGCCATTTACATTTATATTATGCTGCGGCGTGAGCCATGTCTGTCTATCCCCTTCAAGCGCCCCAAAGCCTTCGTACACCTTTAAATAATCGCCGTACGGATTACGCGCTATGAGAACAATTCCTGCACCTTCTTTTCCATCCCAGTCATTCTCCGGATTGAATCCCTCGCTGCTGTTTGATTTAATATAGTAGTCCGGTGTTGAAGAATATAGTATGTCCAAATTGTTTTCTTCGTCACGATTGGTATTCATGATATCGCTCCACGGGATATCTGTTTTTAAACTGAAATCCTCGCCGCGACTCGGCAAATTATCATTAAATGTAAACTCAAGCGATATCGAAGAAACGCCCGCGTCTGACCCATCCCGTCTTTGGCTCAAGAAAACAATATCTACCTTATCGCCGCTATTTTCCCCGTTTTCCTTGGGTAAAAGGATATAGCTATCAAGACGGACCCTATTGCCGTGTATGTCTTTTATAACTTTCCCTTCCTTATAATCCGCCATTTCGTCCAACCTTCCCTGAACCTCGGCAAGCTCTATTGCTTCCTCAATCCCCTGAACGTCATTGTAAAGATCGCGGACCTCCTCATATAGCTGGTAATCCTCTTTTCCGTCAGGTATCTTGTCCCCGTTAGCGTCATTCGCGTCGGTCCATTTTGAAAAGGCAGGGTCATAAGGAAAATTATCTTCGCTGTCCGGAACCCCGTCGCTGTCACTATCCGTATTTACGTCAACTCCGACGTTAACATCGGAGCCATTATCCCCTTTTTTCTCGTCGGAATTGTTGTCGTTCTGATCGTCTTTTGACTCATCATAGTCTGATGACCCATCGGAATTTCCTGTATCAGAGGTATCGCCGGATGTGCCGCTATCACTGCTTGTATCTCCTTCAACCGTAGATTTCTCTCCTTTTTTGGCATCCCCTGAATCACTACCCCCGCTCCCCTGGTTTGCGCCGCCTTCTGAAAACTCAAAGCCGGACTTCCACTCTTCCTGCTTGTCCAAGGGGACGTCTTTGGGTTCGCCTATATTTCCTTCATCATCTGAAGAGGAACCCTGGCTTTCCTCTATATTGTATGATTCATTACTAATTAGATTAGTGAAATCCACAGTTCCGTCTTCTACAAATATCTCTGTAACAAGGCCTTCGCCTGCGGCGTAACATAAATTGATTCCCAACATCGTATCAAGGATTGAGTTTTTAGATAATATCTTTTCTTCTTTTCTTACTACATTTACATAGAATATTGTTCCTCTGACGCCGGCTATGGAATTCGGAGTCTTTACTTCAAAGCTTGATCCTCCCCCATACCCCTCAATTATAGTTTTGATGCGTCCTTCTAAGAGATTGGTTTTTGTAACAGATGTTTCCGGAGATGCCTTGTCAGCCAATTTCTCTATCACAAGGGAAGTATTTTCTTTCAACAAAACAATACTGCCTGAGGTAAACTGTAATTTTGCATTCGCGCCGGCAAGCGTTTTTATCGAATCACCTTCGAGAAGTACATCGCCTGGCTTTGTGGGCTGCCATTGAGTAGTATCTTTTCGGAGCACAAGAACATCACCTGAGAGAGAAGTAATAGCTGCTTCTTCAGCGCCACTTTGAGCAAAAGTAGAGGTTGCGTTTATAAGGAGAATAAAAAGTAAGGTAAGTGACAAAAAAAATGCTATCGTAACAGAGAATTTGTTTTGCATAATGGAGAATATTATAATACTTTTCAGTCCAAAATGCAAGAAATATTTTTATTTAAGTAGTGTCAAGATAATTGGACGCTTTCGTGTTTAGGTTCTTCGATCAATGTAAATATGTACTTAGGTCCATCCGC
>PEWV01000067.1 GCA_002780005.1 Candidatus Aquitaenariimonas noxiae
TGAAATCAAGAAAAATAGAAGCGTACGACGGGGCGGATAAAAAAATAACTGCCAGAAAAATGACTGTTACGAGGTTTATTCTTTTGATCATTGCTTCCTCCTTCTCGAGAAAATGCTATTGAATTAAAAAAGAACTAATGCTTCTACTAATATACCGAGCACAAAGCGTGCCAACACTAAAAAAAACTATTTTTTCAGTGTTAAGAACTATTTTTAAATCAAAAGTTGCTTTTTGTTAACTTAATTAGTATAATGATAGCCTGTTTAGTATATGACAATCCAACACAGATTTTCCCAAAATCAAAAAATGCAGCAGAAGATGGCTCTTAACGCCCAGATGCGGCAGTCCATTCAACTGCTGCGCATGGCCGGCCAGGAGCTCAATGAATACATCAATGCTTCCATGGAAAAAAATCCTTTCCTGCAGAGGGAAGAATTAAAGAAAAAACTTGGCCTCGGCAAGGATCACACCCACAATAGAATAGGCAGCGCCATATCGCCTGATTATACGGAAAAAGAGGTCGCCCAGCCCGAAAATCCAAGATCGTCCCTTCTTTCTCAAGTCAATACGCTTGATATGGATGATAAAATCGTTGAAATAGCCGAGTACATAATTGACGAATTGGATGATAACGGCTATATACAAACAGGCCTCGAAGAGATCGCTGGTGAATTAGCGGTCGGGGTTGAAGATGCCGAGAAGGCCCTCTCGATCATTCAGGCCTTGGACCCGGCAGGAATAGGCGCAAGAGACGTGCGCGAGTGCCTCCAGCTGCAGTTAAAACGGATAGGCAAGGAAAGATCCCTTGAATATACAATTGTAACAGATCTCACGCTCGAGCTTGCCAAAAGCGACATTAAAAAAATAGCAAGGTCCTTGAACATAGATGAAAATGCGGTTTCTGCCGCTCTTAAAAATATAAAAAAGCTCAACCCGAGGCCGGCGAGCACTTTATTAAGTAAAACTTCCGAAACGGTCATTCCTGACCTTGTAGCGAGCCTCAAAAACAAAAAACTCCGCCTGGAATTGAACAGAGAATCCGTCCCCCGCCTCAGGCTTTATAACCCCTATGAAGAAAAGCTTGATATCATAATGGATGAGGAAGTAAAAGAATTCTTAAAGAATAACATGAACGCCGCGAAGCAGCTTCTGGACGGTTTGAAACGCCGTGAAGAGACGATGTGCCGTGTGGCTAATTTTATCCTGAAATTCCAACTGGATTGTCTTGAAAACGGCCTCTCGCGCGTAAAAGGCTTAACCTTACAGGATGTCGCCAAGGCGCTAGAGCTTCATCCCTCGACTATAAGCAGGACCGTCTCAAATAAATATATCCAGATAAATGATAAGGTAATGCCCTTAAAAAATTTCTTAAGCCACAGCGTGAGAAAAGAAAATGGCGAAACTGCTTCTAAAACATCCGTGAAACACAGGATCAAAGGCTTGATCGATAGCGAGGATAAAACAAAACCTTTAAGCGACAGCGCTATTACGGCTAGATTAAAATCTGAAGGCATTCTTATAGAAAGAAGGACTGTCGCGAAATACCGAGAGTCCTTAAAGATCCTGCCGACGCATCTTCGGAGAAAAAGATAGCGGACGACGGGATTAGGTCATAGCTCATAGGTGATAGGGCCTAAGAGCTATCAGCTAAGAGCTAAACTACTGCCGAATCTGGCGACGTGGTGATTTCCCGTAACCTCTCCTACTTGTGACCTGGTATCTTAGATTTCAAATTTTTAATTGGCACGATGATTTCTTTATTCGCAAAAACCCTTTCCAGCCCATATCGTTTAATGAGAATATTGGCGACATCTTTTGTGCCTGACGAAGATTCATCATTGAAGTGTCGATATATCGCTTTAAAAGCATCCAGAACATCTTTGTTGCCTTTGTATTTCAACAGCTCTTCCTTTACGGAAACCGGGCCGTCTTTAAAATTGACTATTGTATACCATATATCATACGCGTCCTTAGCGGCCCTGTTCTCTTCATCCGAATAAGCAAAGGCCTTCAGTGTTAAAAAAGGTACTATATTAGGTATTTTTATTCGAACCGATTTTTTTGTTCCAGCCACCCCAAGATCGACAGCAATAAAGTCATTAAACACAAGATACACACCGCGGAACTTGACGGCCTCCACATTAGGCGCTATCTCCTTTAATTTATCAGCGGTAGGCTCGAACTTATCATCTGTTATCAGATCCAGCACTATAGGCTTATATCCACTTTCGTACTTGAT
The DNA here is from genome assembly GCA_002780005.1 of Candidatus Aquitaenariimonas noxiae. Lineage (GTDB taxonomy): Bacteria > Omnitrophota > Gorgyraeia > Aquitaenariimonadales > Aquitaenariimonadaceae > Aquitaenariimonas > Aquitaenariimonas noxiae. The sequence goes on from PEWV01000067.1 coordinate 2,241, forward strand.
GAAACTATGGCTCATAACATCCATGCCATCATCTGTCTTCTGTTTCTCAAAGCCCATAGATCGCAAAATATTATACAAGTTTCTGTATTTACCTTTTTGGGAAACAACAAATTTTACAGCAAGATCTATATCCAGCGTCCCCAAATACTCTCTAAGGTAGAATAGTTTATTTTTCACCAAAAGATCGGGCACAAGGCCGCCAACTAAATACAGATTTTCTGATACATCGCCAAACGCGATATATATGTCGGCCAATACACGCCTAAGTTTGCCTAAATGAATTGGCGAATAATATTCAAATTCCTTGTCCCTCATTTTAATCCCTTTTTAAGAATCTTCAAAATATGATTGGCCTGTTTTTCGCCTCGCAAAGGATTCTTCATAAGATCCGCGTAGAGTTGCAGATTATCCACAACCATTATACCGCTCTTATTTTGAGCCTTGGTAAAGATATCTTGATCAGGCGCTTCTATGAGCGTAAGATTGAACCCCTTGTCAATTTCGGAAGCGGATAACGCTTTTTCGGGAAATTTGTCAAGCGATTCAACATAGACCGATACAATATCGAATATGGCGAAAGGCGCCACTAACGAGGCGCCCGCCTCCTGTGTAAAGGCATATTTGATCCTTCGGCCCGAAAGCGTGGCAGATATCATCTCCATTAATTTCCGAGGGTTTTGAGCCCACACATAATAATGCGTCTTTCTTTCGCGGCGCTTCATTTCAGATTCAACCCATGCGGAAAACAGGTCGTCAAAGTTCGCTAACGCCAGTTTCTTATCTTTTCTCATGACATATCCGGTTTCGATCATTTTAGCTACAACGCGCGAAATGAGGCCTTTGCTTAACCCCGTATTAGAGGCAATGTCTCTCTGCATCCATCTCGCGGACGGCCGGCTAAGAAGAAGTTTAGTAATACGCGCCGACTTCGGAGAAAATATGGCCTGGCTTGCTGTTACCGCTCCCTTTGGCTGCTTGGTTCCCTGGGTGTGAACAAATACGCTTCCACACGATATTTTCGCGTTTCCGCTAAGATCAAGATAACCAATGCCATATTCATCACATATCTTTTTTCCCTGCTCGCTTATAAGCGGGGCAACTATAAGGGGGCAATATGAAGGGTTATTTTCCACAAATTTCTTTAATGTAGCCGCGGCTGCGCGAATATACTGGGGATACCCCGCGGACTTCGCTTCAATACAGAAGCGATATATCTGATTCTTATATTTAGCGGCCGCCACTATATCAACTGTTGTTTGCGTGTGTTTTTTTTCAAACGACAGTTTCCAATTAGTGAGAAAAGGCATCTGTTTTTTTAGAACGTTGCCTGCTTCAGCTATGAGTTTTTTTTCTTGTATATACATATTTTATCTCCTATATAGTGTAGTTTACCAATTAGTAAACCTTGCTATATAGTAAACCATAAATTAGTGCTTTTGTCAAGTCTGCCATCTTTAATCTCTTTTTCTGGTGACGTGGTGACCTTTCTAGTTGCTATACGCTAATCATTCCGGATGTTACTTAAAGTTTCTTAATGTTACTTGATGTTTCTTAAGGTTACTAGGTTCCTTTGCAACATCCCGTAACCTCCCGTAACTTCCCGCAACCTCAAGCAACCTCCCCCTACTACCTACTACCTACTACCTCTACTATCTCTTTAACTATTTCCCGGATGGATTTTTTTGATGTGTCGATTTCGTGGTCGGCCTTCTTGTAATACGGGGTGCGGAAATCAAAAAGCTCCTTTATCTTTTTCTTTGGGTCTTCTACATTTAAAAGCGGCCTGTGGGTATGACGCTTGGTCCGCTCAAAAATAACATCTATAGTCGCGGTGAGGCATATTATTTTGCCGTTATTTTTAAGATTTTTAATATTCTCTTCGTTTAAAACCACTCCACCGCCGGCATCTATTATGAGGCCGTCTTTTTCTGAAAGCTCTTTCGCGACCTCTTTTTCCACATTCCTGAAATACGGCTCGCCCTTTTGGGCAAAAATATCGCTTATGGACTTGCCTTCTTTTTTCTCGATGACATTATCCATGGAGACGTAGTCCTTTTTTAGCTCTTTAGCGAGAGCTTTCGCAACCACTGTCTTGCCAGTGCCCATAAAACCGACGATAACTATATTCATAACTCCCTACTTTATAGTATTGCGTATTGCGTCGTGCGTATCGCGAATTATTTTAGTCGCCACGACATTAGTTTTAGCTCTTAGCTCATAGCTGATAGCTCTTAGGACTCCTATCACCTATGACCTATGAGCTATGACCTAACTACGCTATACGCAATACGAATCTAATATTTCTTTAGCTTATTTACGTAGCATCCGTAACTGCACTTTGTCTCAGCAAGACTATCTCCTCCGAACTTTTCGAGCATTGCCCGCGCTAATTCGAACGCAACAGCGCTTTCTGCCACAACCCCTGCCGAAGGAACAGCGCAGATATCTGCCCTCTCCACTGTCGCGAGGGCTTCTTTCTTTGTCTTCACATCGACAGACTTAAGCGGTTTCATAAGCGTAGATATCGGCTTCATAACACATCGCAATACTATCGGTTCCCCGTTCGTTATGCCGCCTTCTATTCCGCCGGCGTTATTCGTCTTTCTGTAAAAAAACTTTTCTTTAGAGTAATATATCTCATCGTGGACTTCGCTCCCCCTCTTATTCCTGTATCCGAAACCCAGCCCGACTTCAAACCCTTTAATGGCCTGAATGGACATAAGCGACATAGCGAGTCTCGCGTCAAGTTTTCTATCGTATTCCACATGGCTTCCGAGCCCTGCAGGCGCATTTACCGCGATAACCTCAAACATGCCGCCGAGCGAATCCTTATCGTCTCTTGCCTTGTCTATTTCCTTTATCATCTGCTCTTCGGCATTCTTGTCAGCGCAGCTAAGCGAAGACTTTAAAGAAAGCTGTTTTATCGCGCTAAAGGAAAGCCCTTCTGTCTCGGCATAAGCTTTTCCGATCCTTCTTGTGTGGCTTATTATATCGATCCCGAATTCTTTTAAGAATAATTTGCACGCGCTACCTATCGCTACCCTAACGACTGTTTCTCTCGCCGAGGAACGCTCCAGGATCTCGCGCATGTCGTATGTCCCGTATTTCAGGGCGCCGGCGAGATCCGCGTGCCCGGGCCTCGGGCATCTGACAACAGGAAGCTCGTTGATAGAGGCGTCTTTATTTTTCACTAAAATGGTTATAGGGCTTCCGATGGTCTTCCCGCCTTTAACTCCTGTAAGGATCTCAGCAGTATCCTTTTCGATCTTCATCCTCGCCCCGCGCCCATATCCTTTTTGCCGCCTCGCGAGCTCATTATTGATGAATTTCATATCCATTTTAAGCGCGGAAACCATACCTTCTAATATTCCGACCAGAGAAGTTCCGTGAGATTCTCCAGAAGTTAAGTATCTAAGCATAAAAACCTCCATGTTTATCGAACGGCGTACAGCAGTTAGTCCACCGTCCACAGTCCATAGTCCATAGTTAAGACGAAGACTTACGCAATGCTTGAAGCATCTTTATAATACTTTCTGCTTCAGTATATAATTTTTGAAATTTTTCTTCGCCTATTAACTCTCTTTTTTTACCTATATACAAACATGAAACAACCTCAATCCCTGATCTAATAGCATAACCTATAAACTGTTTGAATTCAGGATTACTCTGACCTGTAGAGCCTTCAGCTATATTCAAGACTATTGAATCAGCCGCTCTTTTCACCTGAGAAGTTAGAATATATACTTCTTCTTTTGGGAAATCTCTGGTTAACTGATGAATTTCATAACTGAGATCTACCGCTTTCTTCCAAACCTCTAATTTTTCAAATTTAAAACCCATAAATTTCTTTGCTGTGGTCTGTGGACTGTCGTCTGTGGTCTAAACTTACAATCGGCACTCTATGCCAGCTTAATCTCAGCGTCACCACACGTATCCTCCAAATAAGTAACTTAATATATGATTTCCCAACAATAGCGCCGCTAAACTTGCAAGCGACAGGAATGGGCCGTATGGTATAAGGCTGTCCCCTGTCTTTATCTTAAGGCCTATCCCGACGACGCTTCCGAAGAAAGGCGCTAAGAAAAATGTAAGTATCGTCAATTTCCAGCCTAAAAACGCCCCTATCATAGCCATAAGCTTAACATCCCCAAACCCCATCGCTTCTTTCCTGAAAAGAATGTATCCGAATACGCCAAGCGCGTATATGCTTCCCCCTCCAGCCAAAGCGCCTTTTAGCGAACTCAATAACCCCGCGACATTAGAACTGGCGCCGTGGAGGACAGGAAACACAAAACTTAATATAATACCTATAAAAATGCCGGGGATGCTCAGCCTGTCCGGTATCTCTTTATGCTTCATATCAATGAATGTGACAACAACCAGACATGCGAATAACGCCGAGTAGATAAAGAATTCAGGGCTCACTCCGTAAAACTTAAATAGCAACAATAATAATAGCCCTGTCAAAAGCTCGACGATAAAATACTGAAAAGAGATCTTAGTTTTACAGAACCTGCACTTCCTGCCAAGCAATATAAAACTCAAAAGCGGGATGTTGTCATACCACGGGATCATATGCTTGCATCCCGGGCATCTCGAGCGGGGGCGGACTACGGATTCGCCTTCCGGCATTCTATAGATGCAAACGTTCAAGAAACTGCCTATGCACAGGCCAAATAGAAAAACAAAAATACTTAAGATGGTTTCCATATTTATTTATGCAAACGCGTAATTTGCGCTTCGAGCGCTTTCTTCATAACTCCGACAGGCGCCTGCCGCGCCGTCCAGAACTTGAAGGCAGCGGCACCCTGATAGAGCAGCATGCCCAGGCCGTTCATGGTCTTTAAACCCATCCGTTTGGCGTCTTTTAAAAGAGGCGTTTCAGGCGGGTTATATATAACGTCGCAGACTACCAGGCCCTTGTGCAAAAGTTTTTTATCCAAAAGCTTCGGGTCGTCTTTTTTCATGCCGCAGGGGCTCGCGTTTATCAATACATCGGCTTTTAATATCTCTTCGGCCATTGCCTCCTTATCTTTCGAAGAGACCGCTTTCACGAATGAGCTCGTATTTTTGGCTATACGGCAGGCAAGCGCTTTTGCCTTGTCCTCAAAAATGTCGTATATCACAAGCGATCTTGCGCCGCTAAAAGCCATTTCAAATCCTACTGACTTCGCCGCGCCTCCGGCTCCGAACATGAATATATTTTTACCTTTAGGGGTCTTACCGGTGACAAGCTTAAAAGATTTAACAAAACCTTTTCCGTCGGTATTTTCGCCGAAAAGTTTTCCGTTTTTTACGACAACGGTATTCACTGCCCCGATGAGCTTGGCGCTTTCACTTATTTTATCGAGGTATTCCATCACTCTTTCCTTGTACGGGATAGTGACATTAAGCCCCGAGGCCCCGCGCGCTATAATATTCGCGAAGCCTTCCTTGAATTTTTCGGGTTGTACAGGGAATAAAACATACTCGGCATTTATTCCGAGCTGCTTAAAAGCCGCGTTATGCATGGCTGGAGAGTAGGAATGGCTTACGGGATATCCGATTAGGCCATATAGGCGGATCTCATCCATCAAAGGATTATTATTTCTTTCTCTTTTTAAATGCTACCTTATTTATAGCATTGACGTAGGCCTTGACGCTGGCTTCGACGATATCGGTACTCGCACCCCTTCCGGATACAACATCTTTCCCGAATCGCGCCAGGACTGTAACTTCGCCCACGGCATCTTTTCCGCTTGTAACTGCCTTCAATGAATAATCTAGAAGCTTACCTTTTATCTTAGTAATTTTATCGATAGCTTTATAGCAGGCGTCGACAGGGCCGTCCCCGTTTGAGGCGCCCTGGACAATGCTGCCTTTATATTTAAGTTTGACCGCGCCTGTCGGAATAGTCTTGGTCCCGCTTGTTATGTGCATATACTCAAGCTTGTAAGTTTCCGGGATCTCCGTGATCTCGTCTTCTACGATCGCGACTATATCTTCGTCATAAACCTGTTTTTTCTTATCAGCCAGGGATTTAAACCGGTTAAACGCCTTTTCGATGGATTCTTGCTTCAAGTCGTAACCCAAAGAAGCAAGCCTGGATGAGAAGGCGTGCCTTCCTGAATGTTTGCCGAGCACAAGATTCGAGCCCTTGATGCCGATGTCCTCGGGTTTCATTATTTCATACGTTGTCCTTTTCTTCATTACGCCGTCCTGGTGTATGCCGGCTTCATGCGCGAACGCGTTACTTCCGACAATGGCCTTATTCGGCTGGACATTGACACCCGTGAGTTTGCTCACAAGCCTGCTTGTCTTGTAGATCTCTTTTGTATTAATGGATGTAACAGCCTGGAAATAATCTTTCCTTGTGGCAATGGCCATAACTATTTCTTCAAGCGACGCGTTCCCGGCCCTCTCGCCCAGGCCATTTATAGTGCATTCAACTTGTCCGGCACCGTTTTTAACCGCTGACAGTGAATTCGCTACGGCAAGGCCAAGGTCATTATGGCAATGGACACTTATCATCGCTTTATCTATATTCGTGACATTTTCTCTTATGTCTTTTATCAACTTGCCGAATTCATAAGGGGTCATGTATCCGACCGTATCGGGTATATTAACTATAGTGGCGCCCGCGTCAATTACGGTCTCCACAACTTTGTAGAGAAACTCTTTTTCGCTCCGACCGGCATCTTCAGCCGAAAACTCGACTTCCCTTATTTTCTTCCTGGCATACTTAACCGCCCATTCCGCGATCTTCAAGACTTCAGCAGGCGTTTTCTTCAGCTTGTACTTCATATGTATAGGCGAAGTCGCCAAAAATACGTGAACCCTATTGTGTCTCGCGTATTTCACGGCGTTAAACGCCGCGTCAATATCTTTAGGCATGCAGCGCGCCAAGCCGCATATTGTGGCCTTCTTCATAAGTTTGGCGATAGCCTTCACTGCCTCGAAATCCCCGGGGCTCGAGATGGGAAACCCTGCCTCCATGACATTCACGCCGAGGCTTTCCAGCTGTTTGGCTATCTCTATTTTTTCCTTTACGGTAAGAGAGCATCCCGGAGCTTGCTCGCCATCGCGGAGCGTTGTGTCGAATATGATTATCTTGTTGTCATTCATTTTTTACCACCTCATAAATATATCAACCAAATAATAGCAACTGTCTTAGCTCATAGCTCTTAGCTGATAGCTCTTAGGCATTTTCTATGAGCTATGACCTATCAGCTATCACCTAAACGTGGGTAGCTTTCACTTCTTCATCCAAGGCATCATTTCGCGCAATACCTTGCCGACTTTCTCGATCGGGTGTTCAGCCTCTTTCTTGCGGAATTCGTTAAAATTCGGCCTTCCTTTTTTATTCTCCCGGATCCACTCTCTGGCAAACTTTCCTGATTGAATTTCTTTCAAGATCTTCTGCATCTCTTTGCGGACTCTCTCGCTTATAACACGCTTACCCCTGGTGTAATCGCCGTATTCCGCCGTATCCGAAACTTTGCTGCGCATTCCCTGCATACCGACTTCGTAGATCAAGTCTGTAATTAATTTCAATTCGTGCAGGCATTCAAAATAAGCTATCTCAGGCTGGTAACCGGCCGCAACCAGCGTATCAAAACCGGCCTTTACCAGTTCGGTGGCGCCGCCGCATAGAACAGCCTGCTCGCCGAAGAGATCTGTTTCTGTTTCTTCTTTAAATGTTGTTTCTATTACCCCTGCCCTTGTCCCGCCGATAGCCTTGGCATAGGCTAAACCTAATTGCTTTGCTTTACCCGTATGATCCTGGAAGACAGCCAAAAGACATGGAACTCCTTTTTGCTCCTCATACATACGCCTCACAAGGCTCCCGGGCCCTTTTGGCGCGATCATAAACACGTCAACATCTTTAGGCGGAACTATCTGCTTGAAATGAATATTAAATCCGTGCGAAAATACAAGCGCTTTACCTTCTTTTAAATTCTTCTTTATAGAGCTTTTATATACATCGGCCTGAACATGGTCCTGCGTAAGGATCTGTATAATATCCGCGTTTTTTGCAGCTTCTTTGACATCGACGGGTTTAAATCCGTCTTTTACTGCTTGCTCGTGATTAGGGGTCCCTTCGAGCTCGCTTATAACAACATTCATGCCGCTATCCCGCAGGTTTAACGCCTGGGCTCGGCCCTGAATACCGTAGCCTATGATAGCTATTTTTTTATTTTTTAGAATTTCCAGATCTGCGTCCTTATCATAATATACTTTAACCATTTTGCTTACTCCTTCTTTTTAGGTTTTAGGTTCTTGGTTTTAGGTTCTTTATTATTTCCCAAAGTTATTTCCTGCTCTGTACCGATCGCGATCCTGCCCGTCCTCACGAGCTCCCTAATACCGAAAGGTTTTAATAATTTGATCAGGGCCTCTATCTGGATCTCGTCTCCGGTTGCTTCGATGGTCAACATCTTGGAACCGGCGTTGGCAATTTTGCCTCCTGACGATTCGACTATTTCTATTATCTCCTTACGCGTCTTTGGGGTTATATTGACCTTAAGCAATAGAAGTTCCTTCTCTATAAAGCTCTTTCCGACATAATCGTGGACTTTTATGACGTCTATGAGCTTATTGAGCTGCTTCTTGATCTGCTCCAGTGTCTTTTCGTCGCCTTCGGAGACGATAGTCATCCTGGAAACTGTCGGGTCTTCTGTCTCACCGACGGCTAAAGAATCTATATTAAACCCTCTCGCGCTAAACAAGCCGGACACGCGGGCCAGGACACCGAATTTGTTCTCGACTAGGACTGATATTGTGTGTTTCATGCTGATTACTCCACTTTATACAGCGTATCGTGAATCATACGGTTAGCTCGTAGCTCATAGCTGATAGCTCTTAGGACTCCTATCACCTATGACCTATGAGCTATGACCTAACTCAGCAGTTCTCCGTACGTCCGTCATGCCATGCCCTCTATCATCCTGTTGATCGCTTCGCCTGCGGGCGCCATAGGATAAACATTCTCTTCATTTTCGACGATAAAATCTATTAACACAACATTATCAATAGATAAAGCCTTATCTATCGCTTTTCTCACATCTTTCTTTTCCTTAACGCGAATACCTGCCGCGCCATAACTCTCGGCAAGTTTAACAAAATCAGGGCAGGCGTTATCCTTAAGGCACGTGTAGGAATATCTTTTCTTATAAAAGAGTTCCTGCCACTGCCTCACCATTCCCAGACAGCCATTATTCAGGATCATTATTTTAACGGGTATTTTATTGCTGACCGCGGTCGCCAACTCCTGAATGTTCATTTGTATAGAACCGTCACCCGCAATATCTATAACTGTCTTATCAGGCCTGCCGAATTTTGCGCCTATCGCAGCCGGAAAACCGTAACCCATCGTGCCAAGCCCCCCGCTCGATATAAAAGTGCGCGGCTCGTCATATTTGTACCACTGCGCTGACCACATCTGGTTCTGTCCAACCTCAGTGCAGATTATAGCCTTCCCTTTGGTCGCTTCATAAATTTGCTCAATAACATATTGCGGACGCAATTTCTCATCCTTCTTGTAGTAAAGAGGATGCTTATCGCGCCACTTCTCTATTTTGTCCGCCCATTCGCTCGCATTGACCTTTTTGACAAACTTATTTAGTTCCTTTAAAACGCATTTGCAATCGCCGACTATTGGAATATCCACATCAACATTTTTGCTGACATTGGCCGGATCTATATCTATATGAATTATCTTCGCGTGCGGGGCAAACGCGTCAAGCTTCCCGGTAACCCTGTCGTCAAATCTCGCGCCTATGGCGACTATAAGATCTGATTCCATGATAGCGTGGTTAGCGTAAGCTGTCCCGTGCATACCCAGCATGCCCAAAGAAAGTTCATGAGTCCCGGGAAATGCGCCCATGCCCAGCAAGGTAGTGGTAACAGGTATATGGGTCTTCGTGGCTAACTCATAGAGTTCTTTTGCCGCGTTCGAAATAATAACCCCTCCGCCGGCGTATATTATCGGCCGCTTACTTGATAGTATTGCTTTTGCCGCTTTTTTTATCTGGCCTATATGCCCTTCGTAAGTCGGCTTGTAACCCCTAATATTAACTTCTTTCGGATAATTAAATTCTACCTGTTGCAGCTGAACGTCGCTCGGTATATCTATAAGCACAGGCCCGGGCCTTCCGGTCCTTGCAATATGGAACGCTTCTTTTATAACGCGGGCTAAGTCTTTGGCGTCTCTCACCAGGTAATTGTGCTTAGTGATAGGACGCGTTATCCCAACCATATCCGCTTCCTGAAACGCGTCATTCCCTATTAAAAATGTTTTTACCTGGCCTGTAAGCGCAACCATAGGTATAGAATCCATATAAGCATTGGCTATCCCTGTAACAAGATTGGTCGCGCCCGGCCCGCTTGTCGCAAGGCAGACTCCGACTTTTCCGGTTGCCCTCGCGTAACCGTCAGCGGCATGCGCGGCTCCCTGTTCGTGACGCGTCAAAATAAACTTCACCGGGGCGTCGTAGAGCTTGTCAAAAATAGGAAGCACAGCTCCGCCCGGATAGCCGAAGATTATATCGACCTTTTCCATCTTAAGGGACTCCAGTAATATTTCCGCACCGCTTAACTTCATTGTTATTGCTCCATACTTTGCGTATTGCGAATCGTATTAGTCACCACGACATTAGTTTTAGCTCTTAGCTCATAGCTGATAGCTCTTAGGACTCCTATCACCTATGACCTATGAGCTATGACCTAACTACACTATACGCTGAAAACTGCGCCTTTGCTCGCCGAAGTGACAAACTTCGCGTATCTCGCGAGATATCCGTCTTTCACTTTAGGCTCTGGCGCTCTCCATTTACTTAATCTTTGCTTGATCTCCAGATCCGACAGCTTAACGTCAAGCGTTCGCTTCGGAATATCCATAGAAATAATATCCCCGTCCTGCACAATGGCTATAGGGCCGCCTGCCGCTGCTTCGGGAGAAATGTGCCCGATACATGGACCTCTCGTCCCGCCGCTGAACCTTCCGTCAGTAACGAGCGCAACGCTTTCGCCAAGCCCCATCCCCACGATAGCGGAAGTGACTGAAAGCATCTCCCTCATGCCGGGCCCGCCTTTCGGGCCTTCGTACCTTATAACCACAATGTCACCTGCTTTTATCTGCTTATTCATAACGGCTTCCATAGCCTTTTCTTCCGCGTCGAAAACTCTCGCCGTTCCTGTAAACGTCATCATCTTGCTCGAGACAGCGGCCTGTTTCACGACAGCGCCCTCAGGGGCAAGTGAACCTTTAAGAATAGCTATTCCGCCTTCATGGGCATATGGTTTATTCATAGGCCGTATAATTTCATCTTCGTACGGCTTAGCTTCCCTTGCGATCTGATTAATTGTTTTGCCGCTAAGCGTAGTGCAATTTTTTAGGATCGACTGCAGCCTGTTCAAAATAACAGGAACTCCTCCGGCCCATTCAATATCTTCCATGAGATAGTCTCCGGACGGTTCAATACTTGTGATACGCGGCGTATGCCTGCTTATATTATCGAATAGATCGATAGGCAATTCTATTCCTGCCTCATGCGCCATAGCTATCAGATGAAGTACCGTGTTGCTTGAACCACCCATAGCCATGTCGACCATGATCGCGTTCTCGAACGCCTCTCTTGTCAAAATAGTTCTCGGTAAAACTTCGCGCCGCACAAGATTGACGATCAACTCTCCGCTCTCAAGCGCGATCCTGTCTTTATTAGCGAAACCTGCCAAAGCCGTGCCGCAACCGGGCAAACTCAAGCCTAAGACTTCCACAAGACAGCTTTGCGTGTTCGCTGTATAAAGCCCCTGGCATGACCCCTGCCCGGGACAGGCGCACATCTCTATTTCTCCTGCTTCTTCAGCCGAAATTTCTCCATTTTTAATTTTCCCGACAAGTTCAAATGTATCCCTCACCAAGGAAAGCTTCTTACCTCTGTATCTCCCTGAGATCATAGGGCCTGCCGTAACAATGATAGAAGGAATGTTGAGCCTGGCGATAGCCATAACCATGCCCGGTGTAATTTTATCGCAATCTGTAAGACAGACCAATCCATCGAAACAATTCGACTTAACAACGCTCTCCACGGCATCGGCAATAAGTTCCCTGGTAGGCAGGGAATATCTCATTCCTGAATGCCCCATAGCTATACCGTCGCAAACTCCAGGTATCCCAAAGAAAAAAGGAACTCCGCCGCCGCTGGCTATGCCGCGCTCAATAAAGCGTTCCAGCCGCCTCATGCCTATATGACCCGGTATAATGTCAGAAAAAGACGTAGCTACACCTATAAACGGCTTTGCCATATCCCGCTTACAAATACCGGTAGCGTACAAAAGCGCCCTATGCGGCGTTCTTTCCGGACCTCTCTTTATGCGATCGCTTCTCATATATCCTCTCCATATATAGTATGATTACAGTGATGAAGAAATGATTACAGTGATAACCTCATCACTGTCATCAATCTTTTTATCACTGTCATCATAATTAATCTTTCCTATCCTCTAAATTAAGGTGCTGATTATTATATAAAATATGACCTATATTGTCAAATGAATTAGGATGGGCATGGCAGTAATAGAGGCGAACAGCGTACGGCGAACTGAGAAGTCACCACGTCACAAGGTCACAACGTCACCAGCAAAAGATAGTAGATGATAGAGTACCAAATCACAATATACAAATCACAAATTACAAACAATAAACAATATACAATGACCAAAATTACAAAAAAGAAATTTTGTTTATTGTGATTTTGGATTTGTAATTTGTTTGTGATTTGGTGCTTGTAATTTGGAATGTATACAAAACCTTTTAACTGGTGACTTGGTGTCGTGGTGACTTGGTGACTTTGCTACAGGCTAGGGCTTCATTTTCTTGTAAACTTCGTAGTAGTGAACGGCTATACCTAATAAATTGGGGGTATTGAAGTAGTTCCTGAATTTGGCCAGTTCCGCTTCCATATACGCTTCGCCTTCCTCATAGAATGAAACGCGGTCGGCATAAGGATCGGGACTGTTATCCTGCACTTCTACGGCAACCCAGGTAGGCCCATAATTTATTTCATTTTCTGCATTATCTATCATACCGTTAGTCCCTTCCGCAAAATCTCTGTAATCCATAATACATACTGAATCCGCTATATCACTTACATATTGGTTGAGCGGCCTGGCTGTTTTATCACCGTTCCACGTATCAGTCATCCCGTCAAACCAAAACGGAATAACGCTTATAAATGGGTATCTAGCCGCAATTATATTCTTACAACCCTGAACCCAGTCTATATACCACTGAACCCTCATGTAAATATTGCTTTGCCATCCGGTCTGATCTATGGCATAAGGTTCCGTATCGTCTATGATGCCGTCGAATTGCCCATAAGCCTCTACGGCTCTTACATAATCCCAGCCTTCTTCGCTCGAAAGCATCTGGCCTTGGACATTGGCGCTTTGAGGAACCGCCCACCAGGGCCTGCCCTGAAGGCCATAGACTTTTATATTCTTTAAATGTGCTTCATTTATAAAAGCTGTATAAAAACCCTTGTCAATATCGGTCCCGCAAACCACACCTTGGCTGTTTAAAAATATAGTACTTATGCCTTTTACATAGCAGAAATCGAGAAGCTCTTTTCTTTTTACGGGATTATTAACAATGCCTTTACCGCCAGGATTGAATTCCCATCTGAAATCTTCGGACGAGACGCCTTCGTTTTCAGTGACCCTTATAAAATCTATCCAGGCGTGGCCTTTCGCGCCCGTAGTAGGATAAAATCTCAGCTGTACGACTTTATCAGACCAGTTGGCATTTGCCGAAAGGTCAAAAGAATAAGTATGAAGATCCCCGTCATTATTAATAGCGAAATTCACGGAATTTTCAGGCTTGTACTCGGTATCGCCTACTTTCTTCCAGACAAATTTCGCTTCGTTAAAATCCGTATCTATAATTTTGTAAGATATGCTCACTTTTTTAAGTATAGAAGTATCGATAATAAGTCTCGGGCTTTCCATCGATGAATCCGAGTTTTTTAGTGCAGTGTTTATAAAACCATCACCAATGATATCAAAATTTCCAAGATCTCCTTGCGGCTTCCACCCCTCTGAGCCACCCGCGTCCCACGCATACCAAACAAAAATTGCCCTGTCACCTAAATTGCTGGGCTGGGCGTCGTTGAAAACTCTTATCGACGCGGCCGCTTCTGAAACGTAATTACTATCAGATGCCTGGAGCGTTACATTATAATCGCCCGGGGTATCATAAATATGCGTAGTAACCGGACCTACTGCCTGCGTGCCGTCCCCTAAATTCCACACGCAACCCGGCGTCCATATAGGATTGTAGATAGTTTTAAAATCGATCTGCAGAGGTGCGATGCCTGTCTCGGGGGCAGCGTCTATGGATACGGCATGCAGCGGTTTTTGCACCGTTATTAAAACAGGTGCCGCGGAAGCCGTAATTCCGTCTTTATCCCTGATGGTTAATCTTACCGTATATAAGCTTGACGGGTTGAAGGTATGAGAAATCGAAGTCACATCAGTGGCTGTTGTGCCATCATCAAAATCCCACCAATATTTTCTTATAGGAACGGGGCCGCTGGCTACAGCCTCAAAGTCAACCTTTAGCGGCGCTTCGCCTTCGATCACAGACGCATTAATAGAGCATGTCGGGAAATCACCCGGTGATTTAATAATTATAGTTATAGTTTCGGAATTGGTTAGTTGGCCGTCTGAAGCGGTAAATGTAACCGCATATCTGCCGACTTTTACAAATTTATCCAACCAACGAAGTTTATACACGACATATCCGGGCTCTGAAGATTCCTGGAAAAATCTCGCGCCTGCCGGCAAATTAACCGCTGTTATGGTAAGGGCATCCCCGTCATTATCCGTGGCGGTGATCGCCTTTATAACAAACGTCTCGCCTTCTTTGCCCTGCTGGTTGCCTATCGGATTAAGCCTCGGAGGCAGATTGACATCGTCTATTGTTATAGTTATGGCCTCGGAATCCGTGAGTTTCCCGTCAGAAACCGTAAAGGTGACATTGTACACCCCCGGCTTGACAAATCTATCAAGCCAGCGGAGTTTGTATTCTATATACCCGGGCCGTGAAGCTACCTGGAAGAATCTCGCGCCTGCCGGCAGGTTTTCTGCCGTTAGCGTAAGCATATCCCCGTCAGGGTCCGAGGCCTTAATAGCCTTTATAGCGAAAAGCGTGCCTTCTGTTCCATGCTGGTTGCCTATCGGATACAGTTCCGGAGCATCATTAAGGCTATGTATCGTTATAGTTATAGTTTCGGAATCTGTCAACTGCCCGTCAGAGGCCGTAAACGTAACCGAGTACACGCCCGGAATGACAAATCTGTCGGGCCAACTAAGTTTGTATTCTACATATCCGGGTTGCGAAGTTACCTGGAAGAACCGCGCGCCGCTAGGCAGGTTATCGGCTGTTATCGTTAATGTATCGTTGTCCGGATCCATCGCTACGATCTTCGGTATAACGAACGTTTGGTTCTCATTCCCTTCCTGGCCGCCTATAGGCTCTAGGACGGGCGGGTTATTCGAACTGACAACATTTACAGTGACAAGCACCATATCAAAAGTTTCCGAGTAGGCAAAATTAGAAAAGATCATCCCGCCTATTATCGCAAGGGCGATAACCGCGATGACCTTCCCGGCATGTACACTATTCAAGCTAAACATAATCCGCCTATTTTGCCTTTCCCTTTTCTTCTTTTATACTTGCCTTGCCTTTAGCGTCAACTATAAATTCAAATTTCTTATCAAAACTCTCTTCGCCGAATTTCATATTAAGTTGGCAGCTATACAAACCTGGGCTGATCTTCTTTTTTGACCAAGCCTCAAAAATATAAGTCTGGCCCGGAAGAACCGGGAAACCTGCGTCATTCAAAGAAAGCTCTACAGGTTTTTTCCCTCTCTTTTGTATGAGCAGCTTGCCCTTCGGCCTGACATGGACATTACCAGCATTCTTAACCGCTACGTCCGCTTTTAAAGGATTTGTTTTACTAATTATGATATCTATAAGTTCGCCTTTTACAATCTCTGTACCCTTCGCTATGACATATAAAGCGTTCCCGACGCGGCTAACCACCGATACAGAACCGCCCATAGGGGCCGGGCCCGTTCCGAAATAGATCATTGCCGAAAGCTCGCCCTTTGTTTCTTTTGGTAAAGTTGCTTTATAATTAATTATTCCTGTCTCGCTTGGTCCTAATTTTAATACTTTTGGGCTAATCTCAAGCCAGGCAAGAAACGGCGTTTCGCCTGCAGCTGTTTTCCCGACATCTTTTGCTGAAGACCAATCCTCAGCGCTCACTTTAATTTCTACGGCTGAACTATCGGGATTGGCGACATTGAAACTGCCCTCGTAACTTTCGCCCGCCGGGATCGTCACCTCTACCCTGCCGGGAGTAACAGTAAAAGCCATGGCCTCGGGACTAAAAAATATTATTACCGCCACTACTGGCAGAATAATCAGCCCTGCAGAAAATATTTTACGCATATATTTTAATAGATAGACTTCGGCCACGACCCCTCCTTGTCTGGGCATAATCCGTCCTTCAGTTATTATTGCCAAGCTAAAACAAAATTACGCAGATAACCATTGGATACACCACGGCTATCTGCGTAAGAATGTTTTATAAAATAATCCGCTTGCGATCTTAACCATTTGTTCTCTAGAAATATCAACCTTGAAATTATTGGTTGATTATTTCTACTGTCAGCGTTGTAGTATAAGCTTGCGCCTTTACGCTTGAAACATCGATTCCAAGATAGTTCGCAAACCCTCCCGGAGCTAGCTCTGCGCCTTTATAGCACAGCCTCCTCCAAGTACCCGGATCAGTAGTATGCTCATCCTTTTCCGGTATGCGTAACCATACTGCGTCTGCGCCTGCCCAGTTAGCATCACTCTCTTCGTTAGGTGGTATACCCGTTCCGCCAAAATTCGCATTCCATGCTTTTAATGGCATATACGTAGTACCGTCGGCTCCCTTTAAACCGGCCTTCTCAGGCTCTGCGCCGTTCAACGGAGAGTTATCAGTAAATGTCCTGATCGTCCAAGCATCAGTACCCGCGTAGTAAGTAACCGTCATCGGGCCAGCGTGAAAACGATGGTTTGTCTGTGTTCCTGCTACTGTTCCGAAAGCGATAGCTGTCTGCGTAATGGCTACTGAAGACGTACCTGCGCCTACAGTCGCTGTTACACTAACTGTATCACTAGTAGCGGCGAATGCTGCCGACGCTACACAAGCGACACCAAGAACTAACACTGCTATGATTTTCAATGCATTTCTCATCTATTATCACCTCCTTTCGATTTTATATTTAAAATTGATTACAGCGATGGAAAAAAGATTACAATGATATGCTTATCACTGTAATCAGTCTTTCATCACTGTCATCATACATATAAAAGTTTTAATTATAATTAGAGTGATATACCTAACAACACTTTTGATACACTTTTTTTAAGTTTACACTATAGTATAGCATAATTTAAAGCCAATAGCAACTATAAATTATAACTTTTTTAACTTTTAACATATTTATGCAATTATTTATAAAATAATGAGTTACGCTTGCGGCATTATATTAAAAAAGGCGTATTTTTTTGGATACCTTTGTTATTGGTAGGAAATTAGTATTTTGAAAGTCTGGGCTTCGCTAGAGACCTCTTCCTGAAAAGGCGGGAAAGGAGAAGCGTCCTTGACGCATTTTAGGACTAATTTTTTAAATTTATCGTTGCTGGATTCCAAAATTTTTGGCTCCTTCTTCAATTTTCCGTCCGGCAATATGCTAAATTCGACATACACCTTGCCTTTTATGGACGGATTGAGATTTTGATTTACTAACTCGTGTATTTTACTTTTAACGAATTCTCTATACGCCTCGGGCGTCTTTAGGTTCTGCGCGGCTGGGGTAATCGGCTCAAGTTGGATCGGCTCCATTAGTGTTTGTTTATTCTCATTTTTTTCTTTCAGTTCTGTAACTTTAACGCTTCCCAAGCTCGGCTCGCCGGGAACAGATCCTTCTTTTTTTTCTTTCTTAAGAGATTCTTTGTTCTTCCCCCTTATCTTAAAAAATTCTTGATCATTATATAAATTTTCTAAGTCACTTATAAATGTACTGTAATTAGTCTTATCGCTTACATCAGTATCACCTGTTATTATGTGTGGTGTAATAAATATGACGAGTTCAGTTTTTTCGGGAGAATCTGTCGAGCCTGTGGTTCTACTTCTAAATAAACTTCCTATCAGCGGAATGTCGCCGGCTATCGGAACCTTATTGACATCTTCTTCATCCCTGGTTTCCATGAGCCCGGCTATAACTATCGTCGTCCCATCTTTTACCACAACGGTCGTCTCTGCCTGTGATGTTTTGACGATAGGCACTGTATCGTTAAATTCCCCGTATGTTAAATCATCTGTTTTTGAACTTACCTCAGGCTTTATTTTCATAGTTATAAAGTTATCTTCGTTAATTGTGGGGGTAACGTAAAGCTTTACACCTAGATCAAGGTATGTTATTTGGTAAGATCTTACCTGCGTTCCTGTGCTTGGTATACTCGTAGTAGAGGTAGCATAAGGCTGATTTGTCCCCACTAATATTTTAGCTTCCTGATTATTGGCTGTAACAATTCTCGGCGATGATAAAATATTTGTCCGCCCGAGAGTTTCAAGCGCCTTTAAAGTTACCTGGTAATTCTTACTGTCTAGATTTCCTGCAGAAAACGCGATCCCCGAAGCAGTGCTTGTCGTGGTCGGGACAATAGCGCCAGTAATAGCCTTGAAATTACTTCCCAGTTGTCCGCTTATACCGGCAAAAACCGCGTCCCAGTTCACGCCTAATTTGTATTCGTCGTTCAAATCTATCTGGATTATCTTGGCTTCTATCAACACCTGTTTTGTTTTTTCGTCAAACGCGGCTATCAATTTATCTAATTCTTTTATCCTCTCCGGCGAGTCGGTAACAACCACCTTATTGGTCCTCTCGTCGATATCGACAGTCCCGAGCTTGCTTATGGTATTGGTCAATTTCTCCTTTAGTTTCTCTGCGGTCGCGTAGTTCAGGCTATATACCTTTGTCTGGGTCGGGGCATCCAATTCTTTTACAGCCTCAACCATACTGAGCATGGCATCGGGCGTATCTTTGATAATAAGCGTGTTCGTGCCTTCGTCGACCGCTATCAGCCCTATTTTAGTTTTGATCTGATTAAGGGTTTTGCTGGCTTCTATTGCCTTGGCGTAGCGAAGCTTTATAGCCTTGGCCTTGATCCGTTCATTGAATTTTTCACCGTATAATAATTCGTAGTCACGCCCGGACATTACCGTTATAATGTCGCCCTTTTTCTCGTACGCGAGATCATTGGCTGCCAAAATGATCTCAAAAGCATTCCACGGGTCTACATCTTTTACAAACAGGGTAACTCTCCCTTTTACATTGTTGCCGGCAACTATATTTAATCCGGCCTGTTTGGACAGAAGTTTTAAGACGTCGATCATATCCATGCCTTTTATGTCTAAAGATATCTTCCCGGGCTTACCAGTTACGGCAATAGGCCTCTCAGGCTGTACATTGGTTGCGCCCACTTCTGCGGCCTCTACGAAAGGTTGCGCATCATTCATACCCCCCTCTTGGACCTCTTCCATCGGTGGATTTGGCCCCACATCCTCTTCGGGAAAAGCCGGCGCCCATATTAATAAGCAGACCAGAAAAATTAAAACTGTTTTGTATCTCATTATCTCTCCTTTTGAATATTTTAAAAGTTTACATTGTGAGTTCGAACTTCTCTCCTTTATAGTTCAATATAACCTTATTCTCCAATATATCTTCAACAGACACGTCGTTAAGACTGTCTCCTTTGTAAACAAAATGTGTTTTGTTACCTTTCTTATCTTCTATGGCAGCCTGCAATTTATCCCCTTCTATAATGCCTATCAAGCTTAAATTCTCTTTTACGTCCTTTAAGTTATCACCTACAGCCCTCTGCTCTTCTTGGACCAAGGGCCTGAATATGTCCCTATTTTCCATATCCTTAGAGTAATAGGAATACGGTTTTGCCGTTTCGGCTATCATTTGCTTTGCGGTGCTTTCTTCCTGTTTTACCTCAGCGGCGGCATTCTTTTCATCGGTTGTTTTATCTGTTTCGATGACGCCGGAATCGCCGGCAACTATTTTATGCCTGTAGAACGGCGTTAAGAGCGCCGAATCTACTACGAAATAAACAATTATTCCTATTAATAAAAATACGAATATTTTCGATAAATTAGCCGTAAGGGCTTCTTTAACCTTAGCGATATTAAATGAAGCGAACAGGTCCTTTACGCCTGGTTTGCTTTCTTTTTTAATAACCTTGTCGTTGAATACCCTTTTCTTTTTTATAAGCTGCAAAAGTTTCTCTTCCGGCGTGATGTGAAGTTTCATTAAATATCCTTTTCCCTTTCTATAATTTTTCCTATTATATCTTTGTCTACCTTGTCTTTGTCGTGCATCACTATCTGTTCTAGGGCATTGTGGCATATCAAAGCTATACGCCTCGGATAACCCTGGCTGGCCTCATAAACCATATCTACAGCGTCATCAGTAAAAAGTACGCGCCCGGAATTGAAGCCTGCCTGCCGCAATCTAAACTCGATCAAGCTTTTTGTTTCCGAACGGTCAAGGGGATTTATTATGTATTTCAAGCTTACCCTGTCGATGAAGTTTCTTATTCTCTTTATCTTAGGCAGGATCTCCATCTGCGCCATCAGGACTAACTGGAGCAATTTGTAATCGTTTGTTTCATAATTCATAAGAGTGCGCAATAATTCAATGTTCGCGGGCGTAAGTTTTTGGGCCTCATCTATAAATAAAACTATTGTCTTATTAAGGTCCACCCCGTTCCTGAAAAGGTACTTTTCTATTTCCTCTTTATAATCCATAGTTGACCTGAAATTAGGGTTAATGCCGAATATTTTTACAAGGCTTGAGAGAAACTGGAACTCGGATTGGTAAGTAGGGTCCAAGATCATGTGCAATATGAATTCTTCATCCTGCCCCAGATTCTGAAGTAATGTCCTTAAGAGGGTCGTTTTTCCTGTCCCCACGTCTCCCAAAATTAAATTAAGCCCCCTTCTTAGCCGTATGTTTATTTCAAGCCTGGTAAGCGCCGTTTTATGAGGGCTTGATTCGTAGAAGAAATCCGGGTCCGGACTCGTTGAAAAAGGTTCCTTTTTTAATTTTAGAATTTCATAGTAACCCAATTATTGCTCCTTTGTGAGGATTTGCTTTATTTCCTTAAGCGATTTTGCCTCGTGGCGCAATTCCCTAATGCGTTTTAAGCTTTTTATTGTGGTATCGTCAAAATACCTAAAATTAGTGCCGAAACTTCTTCCTACTTCCTTGATCAAACCTAACTTTGAATAATACTTAAGAGTGTATATTGAATAACCGCTTAGTTGCGCTAAGTCCTTTATTAGATATACATTACGATTTTGCATGATGACCACTCTCTAGGTAGAGAGTATACGTGATTTTTAAATCTTTGTCAAGGCGTATTTGAAATTATTGCTATAAATTGGCTTGATTAAGGCAGGATTCTCACTACTACCATTTGCCCTTTTAGAAGATCGCTTGAGGCGCCCTTTGTGGTCAGTGAAAGCTTCTCTACATCCAAGAACTGGCGTGAATTTTGAATTCCGTATAAAAATTTGCTGAATCCCGAGATATTGCCTTCCGACTCTACTTCCACTACATATTTTTTATAATATCCGGATTCTCTTGATTGCCGCGGTTTTATATTTGTAATACGCACGCTTGACGAGCTGGCCAATTTTTCCAGTTCGTCCAATAGCATGGCCATCTCTTCTTCTTCCGAGGCATTGTCTAGTTTTATAAAAGACGATACGCTTTTATATTGATCCATTATATCGCGCTGCCTTTTTACAACTTCAGCGCTTCTCTTTAATTTCAGCCGCATAATTTCTATTTCGCTATTGAACCCTATCCATTTTTTCGCAATAGGCTCCAGGATAAAGTTATAAAGAACACTTAATATTATCAACCCTACGCATAAAAATAATACCGCCTTCTCGCGTTTCGATAATTTTGGAATTAGCATTAGGATGCTTTTCATATTTTAAAAACTCTCCAATGGCGAATATACTTCAAAATCGGTAAGGTCGGAATTCTTTGTCTTCCTTTTTGACGCGTACCTGAGCTGCACATCTTTAAAATATTTTGACTTTTCTAATGTGGAGATATATCCGAAGACCTGGGCCATGCCGGGTGAACTGCCTTTCAACGTGACCCCTTTGCCCCGATCAAATATAACTTGGGTTAGATAAATATTTGACGGCGTCACGGCATATACTTCCCTTATGATATCCAGGCAGGACCCCTCAGCCTTTAACTTCTGCACCACCATTCTTGACATTTTAGATTTTTTGTCCAGATTATCGGCTTCCGGGGCTATAACCTGTAATTTTTGCTTCAATATTTTTAAATAAACCTCTTTGTCGTGGAGTTTTTTGAAAAAGAGCCCGACTATAACAAGCAACAGACAGCCAGATAATATGGCGATCTTGGCCAGGTTTCTATATTTAGTCTTTTTCTTCTGGATCGATTGGATAGAGGCCGGTAAAAGATTTATCTGAAGTTTTTTGTAATCCGATGCCAGCGCTAGCACGCTTGAAAAAGATAATGGATGACCGGAATTCTCAAATTTCGCTTTGGCATTCGCGCTTATTTTTATATTTACCAACTGAGGCACAACTTTTACCGGAAGCTTCAGTTCTTTTTCTAAAATTTCCTTTATATCGGATTCGTCTTTACCTGCGCCTCCCGTTACTATTACTTCACTTATATCCTTTGGATCTTCTTCGTGCTCATAAGTATTAAGGCTTAATTTTATCTCATCTATCCAGTCCCTTATCTTTGCCTTATCTTCAATACTTTGCAAGCCATGCCCAAGGCTCCTTGAAAAAATAAGGCTGCCGTCATGATGGATCTGCAGCTCGGTAAAGAATAGATCAATATCCAATAATACGGAAACGTCATCCGTAGGGCCTGCAGCCACAGCCTTCGTAATAACTGAATATTCGCCTATTGCCTCTGAGCTGAGCGCTATAAATTCCGGCTCCAGTCCGTTTATCTTCAAAGGGGCAAGATATTTATTCAGCATGTCTTTATTAAGGACTACCAGCATGACTTTTGAGTAGCCGTCGTTTTCTTTTTTAAGTATTTTATAGGAAATTACGAGCTCGTCTTGAGGATAAGGAATTTGCTTAACCGCTTGGAGCCTCACCATCTTCTCTATTTCATTCGGGTCTGTAGACGGCAATTTTTGGTATCTAAGTGTCACGGAATGCCGAGGCAAAGAAACGAGCAGGGTAAATCTGTTTGATCGGTGAGGGGTTATAAGTTTTTTTATTGCTTCTGCCGTTGAGCTTTCGCTTTCTGGATCCACTCTTTCGGCGGATATGTCTATAATTTCGTACTTTTCTTTCTGCCTTTTCGAAAGAGCTGATTTTATCCAACCCTTGTTTATTTCCAAGGCAAAAATCACGTCCTTCTCAGTTCCAAAAATATCCTTAAGCGATTCTAGATCTATCTTTAAATTTTTAGTATTCATACCAGGATTTTATCTCATTATTTTTATCAGAACGAAAAAGTATAGCATCTGTTCTTTTCAATATCTTGCCGTTCTTGGTTTTGGCCGTCACGCAAACCCTGAAATTACTTGAGGCCGAACCAAGCAAGAAGACGCTGTTCAAATTGCCTATCTCTGAAGCCTCCGCGGCCGACAAATCTAAAGCTTCTGTCAGGTTCGCGATATTATTGAAAGCATTGTCATCGTCTGTACCCTCTTCGCCGTCATCGCCGGCCCTGTATTTCAAGATCTTCTGTATAACGATTTCGCTTAAACCGAGCGCTTGCATTACGCGAGAGTCGGCGGTATTAAGGTTAACTTTTCCATCGCCGTAGACCGTGATCAAGTCTTTTATATTATTAAAAATTTCGGGCGTAACGCCTTTAACCAGCAACAATTCCTCCGCGGTCTGGAGCGGGCCGTTCTTGCATGAGTATGGAAAATCTAACGAGAGATAATAAGCACTCTCAGCTCCATCCGCGTGCGGGATATCGTCCTCATCCCTCCAGTCCAGAATTGAGTCGGAGATCTCGTCTGTCACGCTTGGTAAATTCAATAAAATTTCCTTCGGAGCTCTATTTATATTTATTCTTGACTGCTCATCCATAGCGCCATAAAATATCTTCTCGGAATTTTCGGTTTTACGGATATAATTTATCGTAAAAGACTCATTCCCAAAGGCAACATCTTTAAAAAACTCCTCGCTGTTGCTCCAGCTCTCATTGAGCGAATCGCAGTCCGCGGACTCGTCTTTTGCAAGTTCTACGCCAAGCCTCGCCACGGCGCCTTTTGTCAAATAGAGCAGTTTTAATAATCTTACGTTATAATCGGTCAACCTTGTATCGATGGACATCCTGAACCCCATGCCTAAAGCAAAGGCTATCAATATTGCCAATATCCAAATAGTGACAAAAAGAACGACACCTCGCGAATTCATTTCTTCATTCCGTCCCTAAAACAATAAGTTTCCCTGCAGGGATCGATATATACTTTACCAGATTCATTCCTCCGACGGAAAGTGTGATCCTTACGGCTTTCGGCATATTATCCGGATTGTCCCAAGTTTCAGACCACGCAATATCTCCTTCGGCACTTTTGTAAACATATTCGATCTTAAAATTATCTAACGCCGTTATAAGCTCCCGCCCTTCTTTTTCGTCTATATTAAACCCACCTTTAGCGACAGACGATTCCTTCTTGAACAGGTCGAATTTACCGGCTTCTTTATTTGATGGATCCAGGTAATAACAAACCCTGTAGATCTCTCTGTAAGCAATATCTTTGGTCACGGTATTAGACAGATAGCAGAAATATAGCTTGTTTTTTTCTCCTGTGAAATTTAGGCCTTTGTAAGGGACCACACATCGCAAATCCTTATTTAAATGCTCCAGGATAGAATTCATATTCGTAGAAACTTGCGCGACTGACCTTGTCCTCTTCCACACGGAAAGTCCGGTCGAAAATGTGGAATAGATAACCGATGCTATTATAGAAAAGATCAAAATTGCTACGAGCAGTTCTATAAGAGTGAACCCCTTTAAATTATGTTTGTTCATCTTCGGGCATTAGTGTGAATATTGTTAACTTATAATCCTCGTTACGTTCTTTCCAATTTATATTTACCTCTACATCCCTCAATCTGGCGTCTTCCGTTTTTGTAACTTCGACATTCCAGCTGAATGCCGGATATCCTTCGAACGTCCCTTTTTCGGGCCAGATATCCTGAGGCGTGTTTTCCAGAGTGAAAAATACTTCATCCGCCAGGAAACTTGCCGCATTATAATATTTTGTATTTTCCAATGCCTTAAGACATGTCGAAAATGAGCGGGATACTGTTGTAAGTCCTACGGCCAAGATAGCTACCGCTATTATTACTTCAAATAATAAGATCCCTTTACTATTTTTCGGTATCGATCGCATTAGCCTGGCCTGTTTCTTCCTTTACCCTTACAAGTTTTACCCTGCCGTTTTGATTCTTCAAGGAAATCTTAAAATCTTCGCTTCTCCCGCTTGGATAAAAAACCAGGGTTGAAGCAGCGCCTTCTAGGTCGATTCCGCGCGGCGTTGAAAAAACTCTTCCAAGCCTTCCTGTTACCCGAGTAAAATAATCCGGCTTTGATGGGTCATTGTTTTCGGTCAGCCAATATATGTTTTTTTCAAAGTCAAAATAAATTTTTGTAGTAACTATTTCGGCAACAGCCTTAGCTTGGGCGTAATTCATAAATTTGGCTATATTATACGAAGCTTCATCAAGCTCTATATCAGAAAAAGTTTTTCTGAACAAAGGAGTTGAAATGCCCACCAATACAACAATAATAAGCGCGACTAACGCGAGCTCTATGAGCGTAAACCCCGTTACAGATAGGAAACGCTTCATACGATTTTTGAGATACCGTTTCCCCATACCCGATTTCAAATATTTTTCCCTTGCTGAAGCATCTTGTTTGTCTACGCAAGCCCCGTTAGAAATAAGATGCCAGCGGTATCTGTCATTTCTAACGGGGCAAGCTTCATAATATATTAATTCAAAAGGACCTCTGCCTTTTGTAGAAAATACTCTACCGTTATTATGCTCCTCAAAGCGTTTCCGTAAATTATTGGTAAAACCCGTATACAGTTTACCATCTTTTTTACTTTTAATTACATAAGTATAAAACATAATTTGTAATTTGTATCTGTAACGGGGTAAATCCCTTTTTGTTCTTTCTTAGAAACCTCATTATTTTTCCCAATTGACGATATCATCTTCGCTTTCTACGCCGTCAGGCCCGTAACTTGATAGGTCATAGTCATGCGGATTGTGGACTCCCGGGCAAGCGTATTTATAAGAATTACCCCACGGGTCCATGGGCTTCTTTTTAAGATAAGGGCCTTTCCAATCTTCAGGCGCGCCAGAACCTGTCGGCTTTGACCTTAGAGATTCGAGCCCCTGTTCGGTCGTAGGGTAAGTGCCGCCGTCAACTTCATACAGGTCCAGCGCCAAGGCAATATTTGCCTCTATATCCGCTTTCGCGGCTGCAATTTTCGCTTCCTTGGTTCTTCCTGCCAGGCGCGGCACAACCATTGACACCAGGACTCCTATTATTATCACTACGAGCATGAGTTCGATTAAAGTAAACCCCGTTAGAGATTTACGTTTGCAATCCCCATTAGACATCTCTAACGGGGTAAAACCTCTTGTCCTCCTCGCAAAATGGAACATTATTTTCCCCCTTTTATTTTTTTCCTACCTACTACCTACTACCTACTGATCGATTCCTACAAATCTACCTCACCATTATATTAAACTGGAATATAGGTAAAAGCATAGAGATAACTATAAAGCCCACTATGAGGCCCATGACTAAAATCAAAAGCGGCTCAAGCACCGTCATCAGGAGCCTTATCACCTTGTCTGACTGAGATTCGTAAGAAGAGGCAACCTTGAAAAGCACGTTTTCCAATTTTCCGCTTTCCTCTCCGACGCTGATCATGTTTATAGTATAAGGCAACAAATGTTTTGCGTCCCTCAAGCTTCTCCCGAAACTTGCGCCATCCTTAATGTCCTGGCGGGCTTTTTCTAATTCAAGCTTTATCACTTCGTTCTGGACGGTGTCTATCACCGCATCCATAGCCGGCAATATAGCTATGCCGCCATTTAAGAGCGTGGCCAGGGTCCTTGAGAGCCTTGCGACCTCTATTTTATTTATTAAAGACCCTATTATCGGGATACGCAGTTTTATTTTATCAAATATTAATTTACCGCTGGTTGTTTTTGTCCTGGTTTTAATCGCGAACGCAATAAAAAACACCCCTAAAATCACCATCCACCAATATCTCACTAAAAGATTGCTTACTGTTATCAGGATCAATGTCGGTATTGGCAGGGCCTGCTCCATATCTTTGAACATGGCAACCATTCTTGGTATTACGACCGTCATCAATATCAAAATAGTACCGAGGCCAACCGTGCACATAAGCGCCGGGTAAGCCAACGCCTGCTGGACTCGCGAGATCATCTCCTCTTCTTTATCAAGAAACTCCGATAAGCGGATCAACGCGTCTTCCAACTTTCCGCCCAACTCTCCGGATTTGGTTATGTTAACATAAAGATTTGAGAACACGTGCGGATATTTTTCCAAGCCTCCGGATAGGCTTCCCCCGTCCCGGATTGTCTTAGACAGATCGTCTATCACGAGTCTTAGCTGTTTATTTTCTGTCTGACGGCTTAGAACCTGGAGACTTTGAAGGAGCGGAACGCCTGCGCCCAGAAGCTCGGAGAGCTGACGGGTGAAAATGCTAAGATCGCTTAAGCGTATTTTTTTTCTTCGCAGGGGATACGATGTCTTTCCTGATATTGAGGCGGAGCCTTCTTCTTCGACAGAGATGGGAAAATATCCCATCCGCGATAATTTATTAACCGCACCGTCGTAAGTTTCGGCGTTAATGGATCCTTCTAGAAAATCCTTAGGGCCTTTTTTAGCCTTATAAATATATTTAGGCATATAATCATTATATATTTATAAGGAATATAGCATAAATAAGGGGAAATTTCAATGTGAAAACAAAAAGGGTTTGTGATAGCGATATTTTCTAATTACATGGTGAAAAAATAAGTATCCAACTTTATAATATTAAAGCTAAAATCTCTGTGCGTTGAAATTCACTTTAAAATCACAGCCTTTTACATCTGACGAGGTTGGGGTGCCACCAACGCTGGCTCCCGTTGGTTTAAAAAGATCTAGGTTATATAAGCCGCCAGCAGTGATAGTATAAGTAACCGGCTCGCCATACATAGACAATCTATATAAACCCGAGATTGTGTAGTTACCCGAAGCGTCGGTTACTACAGTTATGTAATGCACAGGAGGTTTTATGGAATAGACGTTGTTCTCTCCTAATGCATATGCTTCCATTTTAATACCGGCTAAGTCCTTTTTAATGCCGGTGCTGCCATAATCGGTCACGTCGTATATTTTACCGGATACGCTATATGTAGCTTGGGTATATGTTGTCAAGCAGCCTTTAAATAATCTTGTTTTAACACCATCCATTATTAAATAAACTAAAGAGCCTATTTGCTCAAGGTCTTCATCGGAGCAGGGACTAAAAACATGGTCAGGTTTTGACATAACAACGGCATAACTTCCGGGGGCAAGTCCTGAAATCTTGAAGCATCCGTTTTCACCTGTTTTAACGGTTTTGCCTCCTGCGCTTACTGTAACGTCCGGTACCCCCCATATGCTCCCCTCCGCGCCGCGATAAACCCGGCCTTCAACACTAAGTCCGACAAAAGAGGTTTTTAATTTTTCAATATCCGAATTTTCGATTTTAACCGGAATACTCTCGGGATTAAATGTATGCCCTGATTTATAAAAACTTAATGTATATGCCCCTTTAATAAGGCCTGAAATCGTGTAATTTCCTGAGTTATCTGTCATAGCTATTTTATTTCCTACAGAAACTTTAACACCGCTTAGCCCTGTAACGCCATCTACATCGTACACCGTTCCTGAGATGCTGAAAGTATCTTGGCCCCCACCTGAATTTATCACAAACTGCACATCTTCTTCCATAGCATGCGCCCACCAACCTTCAAATCCTCCTTGGCCATGGAAAGATTCCTCTGTAAGGAGGAATTTACAACTATATGTTCCTGGAGACATGCTAACATCATATGTGGGCAAACGTTCCCATTCTCCATATAAACTTATAGTTGCAGATGGATAATCAGCTCCGCCGTACGCCGCATGAGTAGGATTAACATCAAAGGCGTGGTTCCCCACTGCCCCATCATTAGAATCCGGGTTTCGTTGCGAAGTTTTCCAGAAAACGTGAAAGCAACTTTGTACTGAAAAATCCACTGTAGCGTTACCATTTTCATCTGTTACAAAATAACCAAAGGGACGATAGCCAGTATACTTATACTTAAGCCCTGTTGGACTTGTCGGATCGGCGATATCCTTTCGGGCCATATAGAGTACATCATTAGGATTGGGCGAAGAACCATCTCCTTTGTCATTTAGGTTCCATCCATCACTCCAATATGTCCCCTTCCACTCTTGTTCCCACCAACGACCCTTAAAACCTATTAACTCACTTGTTTCTGTGCTGGGTTCGCCTAGCAACTTGAGTTGATAACAAAAATTAGGTTTTAAATTCTTAGCGGTCAGTGTACCACGTAATGTTTCGCCGATTGCAATATAAGTTAACCGAACATCAGCATTATCATAAGAATAAGTATTCCTATAGCTCTCGCAATAAAGCTGATTTGCAATGTCCATCCACCTATAATTGGTTTGTCCCAATACCTTTCGAAACTTTACATAGGGCATTTCTACTATTACTTTGATTTTCTTTGTTATCGATAATCCATTGCCTTCACCTGTCATATCATCGGTGGCTGTAAATTCGAACTCATGCACATCTGATGTGTTTATATCCGATGGAACATCCCAGGTTAGATTAGGTATAAAACCAGGATCTACACTCTTCCATGTGAATACTGCCCCTTCCGGCATTACGCCTGGGTCCTGTCGTACGCCATTTAAGTACCATCTACATACATAAGCAAGCTGTTGGTCTTCCGGATCTTTAGCCAGGACTTGGACAACAACTTTTTCTCCTATTATAACTTCTTTGTCCTGTGGCTCGATGACCCAATAAGGAGGTTGATTTGTAGGAAGAATTGTTATAGTTATAGTTTCAGAGTCTGTCAGCTTGCCGTCCGAAGCCGTGAAAGTCACATTATAAACGCCTGGCTTAACTGATCCCGCGGCCCAGCGCACCCTATACTCTACATGACCTGGTTCTGAAGAAGCCTCAAATAACCGCATCCCTTCCGGCATGTTCTCAGCAGTCATTGTAATAACATCTCCATCGCTATC
>PEWV01000043.1 GCA_002780005.1 Candidatus Aquitaenariimonas noxiae
ACAATTACCCTGTTACCCGGCAGGGAGAACGCAAATTGATTGTTCCTGTTAGCGGCATCGGTAAGTATAAGCTCGCCGACTAATTCTACCTTAGTATTGTTCCCGTTGACTATTTTTACTGTAGCATAGCCTTCGCCGTTATTGTTTATATTGCAGGAGAACTCAGGGATGCTTATGTTATCGCTCACCGCTTCTTTAGCATTCATGGCCTGTATGACCTCGGCCCTGAGCTGGGCGACCATCTCCTGAGGGGATCTCATGCCTTCATCTATGCCGTATAACAACGCGGCCTTCTTCATCTCATACCTTGCTTTGACTACTTCTTCCGGAGCAATTCCGACATCCGCCATTTTCGCAAGAATTTGTTCACATTCGGGATATTTGATAGACAGGTCTACATTTTCTATCAAAAGGTCCATAACCAATTGCCTCAAACTTACCATTTCAGCGTTACTGATCTGGGCCGGCACTTCGGTAAGAAGCCTTATAGCCCTATCAATGACTTCTCCCCTTCGGTCTTCAGGAATGAGTTCGCCTGCTTTTAGCATTATCTGTTCTTCTCTTTTTGTAAGATAACCCCTTTTTGTTTCGGTAGGCTGTTGTTCTGTGTCTGCTAATCTGACTTCTATTTCTCTCGGATTAATACCTTCCGGTATAGGGATAACCAGCTCTTTCTCCTGGCCGGGAGGCACTTCAATTGTCCTGTCATGCGTATATATCAAGACCCCTTCATGGAATAACATAATTTTCGCCCTAACGGGCGCTGTCCCGCCTATATTGCCTGCGATAATTCTTATAAAATTCGCGCCGTATTCTTCTACGCGAACATTAAGGTTTCTTCTTAAGCTTGGGTATTTGGGCGTAGCGCGAACGGTTTGAATCTTTCTTGCAATTATGCATTGATAAGGATTATCGTCACGAACAGTTACAAGCGCTGTATTATTTTGCACATCTCTGAAGCTATAACGCAGCAAATACGGTTTGCCTGCCATTTCTTGGGGAAGGTTTGGCATCTGAAGGCGTATCTCCCGTTCTTTGCTGGCGCCTAACGTGTAAGTCCCTTCCAGCTCGACTCCTCTTATCGTTTCTTTTGTATTTGGGTCTAGTATTTCAACGTAAACTTTGCCTTCTCTATCCTGCGTTGAACCGTTTGTAACTTTTATAACTCCGGATGGTCCGCGCACAACTTCAAGTTTGAAATTATCGACTGCTGTTTCTGTCTGCCTGTCTTGCGGCCTATCATCGAGCTTCACAAAGACTGTCCTGACCATTCCGTCAGGCATAACTATCGGATCACCTATCTCAAGTTTATCATCCACTAGGGTGCAAGAAACCCTGTAGTCTCCCAAATCCAAATCCATCAAAGGAATGGCAACCGTCTCTGTTTTACCTGAATCAACCCATATTGACCTGGGATAAGGATAAGTCCATTGATTTCCGTTTCTATCTGTTAAATTTACCTCTATGTTGAAATATCTGCCTTCGGGACGCTCATTTCTTATTTTCGCGGTAACAACCGATGAAATGCGGCCATTTTCTCCGGGCCTCACCACCCCAGGATATGATAAGCCGACGATCCCGACGCCCCATTCAGTAACTTTCGCTTCTTCTTCGGGCAGCTGAGGAACTTGCTGAGGCTGTACTTCGCCGATAGCAGGTCCTTCTTGTATATCCAGATGTTCTATTTTCGGTAATCTGGCCCTTGCGGCCTCCTCGGCGGCTCGCGCCTGTTCTGCTGCCTTTGTCCCCAGGCCTCTCATCGCGCCGTCTATTCTAGCGCTAAGCCTTGCTTCAAGGCCTTTATCGGTAAGTTTTCCAGTTATATATTCATCTTTTATTTTTTGCAGATAAACTATTCCGTCTTGAGGATTTTCCATTGACGTAGCATAACGTATAGCGGTGCTTACCATATCGGCCAATGTTCTCGGCAATCTTCTATCCGCCTGCGCGAGCTGTTGCTCGAGATTCGATGCGTAAGGCCCTAATTCATCTAAGCGCGCCTGCGCCTCTGCAGCCAAGGTCTGCGTTCGTTCCAGATGCTGCTGCCTAAGATCAATATTATCCCTTGCGTTTTTATAAGCCTGCACCTTCCTTTCAAAATCGTCCATATCATTTTGTATAGCCACAAGAGTTTCTACTTTATAATATCTGTCCAATACCCGTTCTGCTACCTGTTTTATTTGATTTCTCTTGGCCAGCTCCATCTGGTTGCCGGAACCGAAAACAAGGCTGAGCCAAGGCTGGCCTGTGACTAAGGCGAGAGGATTAATTTTTAACACACCAATATTTATTAATACAGGAGCCCTAAAAATACTGGTGATCTCATCGACAAAACCTAAGCCTGCACGCCTGCTGGCCAGGTCATATTCAACGTTAAAATTAGAATCACTCCATCTCTGGCCCAAATTTTTCGGTAATCCCGCGAACTCTATACTAAATATCGATCTCCTGACAGCCCTCCCGGCCTCCTGAACTATGACATCCTGCTCTTTAATGCTTAATTCTATATTTTGAAGCTCTTCTTCCCTTAAAACCATACCAAAGAGCGACCTTACCAAAGCCATACGGGCCTCTTCTTCGCCTCTTATAGCCCCTTCCACGTCTACCCTTGCTTCTTCCACGGCCCTGTTCTTATCCGCTACTTCGCGTTCCTGCGCTGCCGCGCCTTCTCCCCTAGCCTGCCTTAAACGTTCGGCCACATAGTCCCTGTCAGCCTGCTGTTGTCTAAACGTGGCTTCAACGCTAGCTGCATTTTCGGCAGATTGTTCTCTTGTAGTCCGCGCTCGCGCTTCTTGTCTCCTGCGCCACCAATCAGCGATCGAACCAAGCAACCCTCCTTGAGGAGCTAGAGCAGCCTCGGCTGAGGCCGGTTTTTCAATTTCTTCCCTTATCACATCGCCGAGCCTATCGCCCTGGTCGACCCTCGCCTGCATGGTATCCCTGTCCGCTTGAAGCGCTTCCCTGTAATTTCCGTCTGCATTTATCTGCCTTCTTAATTCTACTATTCGTTTTGCCAATTCGCTGACATCCCTCTGGGCTAACGCCTCAGAAGCCGCGAGTTCTTCCGGAGATATCTCAAGGTTCATTTCTCCTATCTTTTTCTTTAATTGTCCCGCGGCTATCCTCAGGTCTTTTGCAGTGCCTGCCAGCTGTCTTTCCTTGGCGGCAAAATCAATTCCTGCCGTAAAAAATCCCAATGTCGGAAGAGTTATGCCTCCTCCGCTTACCGAAGCCACCCTCTCCAGCTGCTTAGCTAAGTCTTCGATTTCGGTGGTTATGGCTATCAATTCCTGGCGCGTATTTTCACCATATGGTCTGGTTTCCAAAACCCTATTTAATCTGCCTCTCAACTCTGCCAGTCTTTCAAGTGAACCTTTCGGAACTTCACCCCTTCTCTCGCCTATTTGTCTTGTTACTTTTTCAGCCTCATCCAACAGGCCGTTTACGTGTATATACATTTCTAAAACACTGCCTGAAATATCTTTCGGCGCTTGCAATTTACCTTGGAATCTCCCTAGTTCTTCCATTAAATTTTCGTCCGAAGCGACATATATAACATCATGCACATCCGCGGCGCTGTAACCTATGGAGGCCCAGAAAGTGGCAAGAAGCCTGCCAAGTTCGGCCTCGGCGCTTCCGACCCTCCCGTCAATTACACCGATCTCTCTATCCCTGCTCGCTATTGTATCGGTAAGATCAGCCATGGCCCTTTGATGCTCATCCACATACCCGGATGTATCCCTTATCCTTGCCATTTCAGAATCTGTAAGAGGCCGTACGCTCTGCGCGATAGCGGTGAATTCGCTCATATTATCCCTGTTAAAAGTAATTAATTTATCAAGCTCTCCCTCCAGCCATTTGTTATAGTCTATTTTGGTTTTACAGCCCAATATCTCAAGCTCGAGATCTTTTATTTTTAGTCTTAATTTATATCGTTCGTATTCGTTAGTCTCGGCATGATATGCCGCCTCGAGGTCGCGAAGCTTCTGCTCTTTTTCCTGGAGGAGAACGGTGTTATGGGTATATTCAAATCTGGCATTTTCCCTTTCAGCGATATGCTTAATGAATAACTCTTTCTCCTTCTCTATAGCCCTTATTAACATATCAACCGCGCGCTCAGGATCCTGCTTAATTATCACAAATATATTGCCTAAGAACTCTTCTTTAGCTCTCTTGTAATCGCCCATAAGCACTTCAAAGTGCGTTTTGGCCGCCTCTGAGCTCTGCCTTAACTCAGCTACCCTTCTTTCCGCGCCGCCAACCCCTTCTCGTACGACGCGCTCTACTTCGGCGGCCCTTGCGACATCCCTCTCTGCCTGATTTACGGCATCCAGCTGGCTCTTTAATCCGTCGGATATCGTACTGAGCATCCGCTGAACAGCGATAAGCTCTCCCATCCTATTGCGCAGCCCTTCCTGTTGAGTTCCCTGCGGTATTCCTGCGAGCGCCACGTCTATGCCTCTTGTGTATTTCCCGATATACTCTACCAAGGCTTGCAGCATCTCTTTTGGCGTCTTGCCTTCAAATTCCACTTTAATGTTAGGATCTACGTTTATACCGCCCATCACAAGGAAGGCATCTATTGCCTTCTTCAGGCGGATCATCGTCTCTTTGGTGAGGGCTTCCGGAATAAGAATTATCTTCTCATTAGAAACTCGTCTTATAATAATACCGTTACCTGTTGTCCTGCTCTCTCCCAACGCAGGAAGCGCGATATTTTCCTCAACTTTCCCGCCAAAATCAATAATTAGGGTTCCGTTAGCGCCTCCCGTAACTTTAAGCCTGTCGTTCATGCCGGTGACGACTTTTCCCTCGGCAGGAATGTCGCATTCCACCATTTGCATGCTGTCAAAAAGCTCTTTTGCTTCTTTGGATAATTGAACCAGCTCAAAATATGCCCTGGCCCCCTTGTACTCTTGGCTATTGCTGCCTTGTTCTGCCGCGATATCCGCCGACATCCTGGCAAACGCCCTATACTCTATATCAATATCAATTAATTCGATGCCGCGAGCCATCTCCGCATCAATATTTGCCTTCTCTTCTTCGAGCTCTGCGCAGAACTGGGCAAAAAGCGGATTAGCCTTAAATTCTTCGATGAGTTCGGGATAGTTTTCCAAAACGTCTTTGGCAAGAGCTACCCAAACGATCCGTTCGGCCAGGCTTACGCTGCGATTTTTTGGGCCGATACCGAAAAATCTGCCAATATGATACAGGGTTCTATGAAGGTCATTTCTACGCCAATGCGGCCGTGAAATGGCCAGTTCATTTTCAGATACGCGTTTTATCGAAAGCCCGCTAACCGTCCTTCGCTCCTGGCCGATGTCGGGAAGTTCGAAACCTTCCTCTCTATACATGCGAGGATGTTCGCCCTGATACTCGATCGTAACATGCACTTTTCCGTCCGGGGTAACGGTGTAGTTTGATAAAGTGACGCCTAGGTTTTCTACTCTGCCTTGCTGGCGCACTTTATTAAGATCCATCGGCACATATTTCCCTTCACCCGTAAGTTTTGAAATTTCTTCTCCTATAATATCTCGCCTGATCTGATGAAGCCTTTCCTGATATCTTGTAGCGAAAGGTACGGTGGTCCTTACAATTTCTCTTTCCCCGGTGGGGCTTTCTATAATAGGCCTTCTTAAAAAATCTATCCACTCGCCTACACCCGAAGGTATAGTTACCGCTTCCTGTTCAGCCAACGCCATCCGGGCATACATCAAATTATCTAGAGCGACAGGGGGCTCTACGTTCCTTGCCGCTTCCAAATTCGTAGATTCGGCGCCCCTCAAATTAAGCTCTGCATCCATAAGGCCGAGACTTCCGCTTTCTAAATTATCAGCGGCGTCTATAAATCCCTCGGCAGCCCTGACAAGACCATATGTTTGAGTCGCATGGACTATGAGAGGTTCCGATTCATCATAAAGCCGTATCGACTGGTCTTCCAAAGTATTGGTTTTTCTCACCACGATAACATCTTGTGTCCCGTCAGGTTTATTTATTGTTAAGAAATCTCCGCTGATTAAAATCGCTCCCAATTTTATAGGCGTTCCGTCCACGGTCCTGAACAGGGCTTCTCTTTCAACCGTTACGGCTTCGCCG
The DNA here is from genome assembly GCA_002780005.1 of Candidatus Aquitaenariimonas noxiae. Classification (GTDB taxonomy): domain Bacteria; phylum Omnitrophota; class Gorgyraeia; order Aquitaenariimonadales; family Aquitaenariimonadaceae; genus Aquitaenariimonas; species Aquitaenariimonas noxiae. Next base: position 6,097 of record PEWV01000043.1, read on the forward strand.
ACCGCCAAGCCCGGCAAATTAGAAGAAAATACCTTACCGTCCATACCTAATATGACTTCGTATGTTTCGTATTCGGCGGCCCCTTCTTTCTTGGCTTCTTTTACAATCGTCAGAACGGTCCTTCTATCGCCTAAGGTGCCAAGTTTCGTAGATGTCGTTCCTTTTACAAGAAATACCTCCCCGCCTTCTATTATCGCGTCTCCGTCAATAGGTCTGCCGTCGGCTGAAAGCGTTTCTTTCTTTGTTGAAACAACAACAGGCACTTTGACAGGCCTGCCTTGTTCGTCCAATCGTTCTCTCCCGAAGCTTTCGGTCCCGGCCGGCAATATCGTTACCCTCACGCCATACACGCCCGGAGAAAGGTCGTTAAGTATTCCGCTAAGACCTGTCGGGCCCGAGATAAGCGCTGCTATATTCCCCAATAAATCCCTTATTTGGTCGGCGCTAGCGACCTGGATCTGGGGTCTTAGATCATTAAGTCCGGATATTATTGCCGGCAACCCATTAAGTAATGCCAGTCTTTCTTCGTTCCCGGTCTTTTGCGCATCTGCCACTGCCCGCTCCAACATTCCTTTTACCGCATCGCTCCCGACAATACCCAAAGCCGAATCTATAGTCCTTACCCCCTCTGTCCTCGCAACCGATAGTGAGGTAGGAACCTTGACTTGGATTGTTTGCCCTTCCGGCACCGTAATTTTTACTGTTCCATCTATTATATTTTTCGCCGGGCCTTGGTATTCTAATTTGCCTTCAACATAAATTTCTATGTTGCTATTGATAATCTCCTGGCGTCCGTATGCATCGATCTTTAACACGCCGTCAGGCCCGACTTCAACTTTTATATGAGATGGGTCTATATAAGAACCGCCCTTGCCTTCAGCCGTTGCTCCGTTTTGAATATTTATTTCCAAAGTCGAACCGTCATCTGCGACATCAACTTTTGCCGTACCTCTAACCTCGCCTCTGACAGTTACGTCTCCCTGCCTGCGTCCTAAGCCCCTAAGTGTTTCAAGTGCATAGAATAGATCTGTCTTCTGCCTATCCAGCGGGTCCATATTGAGATCTACCATCTGGTCTACATTGTTTTCTCCGGGATTAAGCGTTATGGGAATGTTTCCAACTGTAATTTCAGCGCCTGTAATAGGATCTGAAGTAGTGACCAACACCTCAGCTTCAACTGGACTATCGCTATTGTTTACCACAGGAACGGACAGCCGGGTCTGGCCTCTTCCGCCCTCAGCTGCGGCTGTAAGGAACCTTCCCGCGCCGACCTCTCCTATGCTTATCTGCGGCTCAGTACCTACTACGATTTTGCCGTATGCCCTTGCATTATCTGTAATTCTATAACCGGCAGGAGCGCCCTGCGGAATTAAATACGCCGAATATTTATACTCGCCTAATTCTAAACCCCTCGTTTCTATGCCTATTGTCCTTTTCTCGCCCTTCCTGAGGGCAACCTGGGAGGTAAACATTACCGGCTTTACCCCATACCTAACAACTGCCAATTCGTCTTTAACCCTAGAGTTTTGCTCGTCGGTTTTCCCCCTAAACACTACATCCCTGCCATCCAGATTTAGTATAAATTCGCCGTTCTCTTCTCTAAGCGCTATCCCCACCGCTTGATTTCCGACTGTTATAGTCTGGAGTTGAGTAATATCTTCTACATCTTTCAGTTTTTCGCCGTTTAAGTAAATAGTTCCTCTATTCTCCCCGAGTTTAGCCTCTATCATTACAGTACTGCCGAACATATCTATTTCGACCTGGCGGGCATTGCTTCGTATCGGAGTAATCTGCACTCCCAAATCAAACGCCTGCGTTGGTGATGTGCCGGCAGCTTCGATATTAAACTGCAGGATTGTTTTTCTGTCATTCCCGGTCATTGTAACGGGCCGCACGGACTGTAATATTCCCACGGCACCGCCTTCTGTATATTCCGCACCTCCTATCAAGTGAACCGCGCTGGGGGCTTCGCCCTCAGGATGGGATAAATCCAATACCTGATCCAACATCTGGACTGCTTGTGCACCTGCGGGAGGCCCTGTTGCCGGCGGTTGAGGAGCTGCAAGTTCTGCAGGTTGTTCTCCTTGCGGCGCTCCTGGTGCCGTAACTGCTCCTTCAGGCGCAGGCGCTGCGGCACCGGGTGCAGGCGCTGCTGGTGGAAGTTCTCCTTCGCGCGTCTTCAATTCCTCTAAATCCCTGGTTGTCCTTTCAAGCTCGGATCCTACGTCGGCTAACCTTCTATCCACATCCTGTCCCCTTCTTGTAAGGTCAGCCAGCTCTCTTTCGGCCCCTGTTACATCTTCTCGAGGCGTAACTGTTATCGAAGCTTGTGACTCCAAAGCCCTGGCTGCATCCAGAGCTCTTGTTATGTCTTCCTTCAGTTTGTTAATATCTCCTACCTTTATATCTCTTCTTCCTGGCTTATAATGATCCGGATAGCCGTCTAATGCTTCTATGGCATTTATGCTCGCAAGGGCTTCTTCATACATACCTTGTTCATAGCAATACTTGGCCAGTTCGAATCTTGCCCTTATCAAAGCTTTTGATTTTTCAATTTTCTCCAGAGGGGTCCTCGCTTCATTGTATGCCGCCTCAGCCTGGCGCACGCGTTCTTCAAGGGCTAATTTTTGGTTCACTCTCTGCTCGAACTCGGTTCTTTTCTGCTCAAGGTATCTTCTCACCCTATCAATAGTTTTCTGACCGATTCTCTGTTTTATATCATCCCTCTCCATGTATTCCTTTATGAATCTATCGGCAGTCACGAATCGGCCGCTATCGCTGCACCTCTTAACGAACTCAAACAATATATTTACTTCGAGGGCCCTCAGTTTATCCGCTACATCACCTGTTCCGGATGTAAGATATCTCTCAACCCTCTCAGTAGCGTAAAGGGTATCCAGGGCTTTTTCAAAATCACCTATCCCAAGATAATAATTTGACAGATCATAAATCGCCTGCCCATATTCTGATGTTCTGGCGCCTCTTATTTCACCCGCCCTGAACGCCTCGACTCTGCTTTTCAACTCTTCAAGCTTATTATCGGCAGGACGCTCGACAGTAACTTGCCCGCTGGCAGCGAGAAGATCTCCGGCCCTAAACAATTCTCTTACGTTTGATGGAATAGTAACGATCTGGCCTCCCGGAGTTGGAGCCGGCATATAAGGCTCTGTGCTTGGCCTAGCTCCACCTATATTAAGCGAAAGAGTTGGTCCGCTGCCGCTGCCGCTGGCGTTAACACTTCCGCTTACGCCAAATCCGTCCCCCTGATATCCAAGAACAGCTCCCGGCCTTCCGCCTCTTACGCTAAGACCACCTGTAAAGTCTCCGGAACGGCCTTCTAATGCGGCACCGCTCGGGCTTGTAGGATACCAACGAAGCCCTAGATAACCGCTGCGGGCAGCATCCGTATACCACCGTGCCCAGGGGCTTAACTGTGTGGTGCCATATACATCCCCATAGCCGGTACCCGAAGAATCTGTAGTGTCTAAACCATATCTTCCTACTCCTAAATCCATCCCAAGATCCAGCCTGGGGCTTGGCGAATATCTGCCTCTGACACCGCCCAAGGTTAGGTCATACCTACTATATAAATCTCCTACGCCAGGTGAAGGCTCTACTACCTCGCCGCCAAATTGGTGTAATATGGTAGCGTCGACTCCCCACCTGCTCCAATCGTCTGCATTCTGCGGAATACCATGAAGACTTAACGAGCCCCCGATTCTTGGGAAGTAACCGCCGCCGGATACGTCTCTCCCATATTCAAAAGGCGGCATAACGACATCCCCAAATAAACTATAGCCCCCTCCTACATCAGAACCTGATATTCTGCCGGATAAATCCAAACCTAGTCTAGGCCTAAGAGGCAACCTCATAGTATCGGCTTGCAAAGAACCTAATGTGCTCCAGGGTTCTATTACGCCACCCGGGGTATAAAGATAAGGCGCGACACTAAACCCTGTGCGGCCAATCTCTTCACTTCTCCATCTCATGAAAACCGCTGAATAGGTATCTGAGGTTCTCATAAAATATTCGCGCGTTGTTCTGCCTAATTTCTCTATCTCAGGTGCGGTGAAACCTGCCGCTTGGCCTATCTGGACTGACGCGCTGTGTATAAGCTCGTCCACTGATGTCAAGTTGCTTCCGGTACCACTGCCTAAATCATTTTCTACGGAATCATAAAGATAATTTATCTCTTGTGCTATAGAATCTAAGCTCTCTCTAGCGTTGGCGGAAGAACTTCTTGCCCTGTCGGCTTCACGCCTATCGGGAATTGACTGTATAAGTTGATCAATGCCCCCTGAAAGATCTCTTATCATTTCATCGGAGCTTCTTACGGCATAATATTGATTATCCGGGTTATCCCTGCTTTTAACATATTCGCCTAATGCGGCAAGATACGCCCTTCTGTCAGTAAACGAAAGTTGATGCAGTATATCATCGAGCGCCAATGTATCTAACCCTCTTTTTTGCGAATCATTAAGCTGCGCCTGCATATTTCTTCCTAATGAGGGCAGATAATTATTTCTATACACCCTGTTCCATTCTTTGATTTTGAGGACTAGCTGCACCAGTTTGTCTCTCACAGATTGTACAGAAGTTTCTGAATTACCCTCCAGTCTCCTTAACTCTTCAGTGAAATGCTCGCCTCCGTCAGGAAGCTGGCTTAACGCCTGCTGCAGATCCCTCGATGCTGGGCCGCCGCCAAACCACAAACTTACGTCTCTTGCCATAGCGAGTGAGCGGTCTCTTTCTCTTGTTGTAGCCAACTGGGCTTCTGCCGCTGTCCTCCGGGCTTCAATTTCATCGCGCTGTCTTGCAGCTTCATCTCTCTGTCTTATTAAATCCTGCTGTCTAGTTTCCAGCTCTGCCCTTCTTCGTTCTAACGCGGTCCGATCCGGTAAAGAGCGCTCTTGTAAAGCGCGGTCCAGTTCAGCTAATCTATCAGTTGCGGCGCGAACGGCATCTTCTCTTTTAGGAGTTTGTCCTGCAGGAGCCCCGCCCCAAAAATCTCCCACATCAGATTGCGCGATAACATACCAGCCTACAGAAGTGGCTGACTCCCAAGGATTGAACGGATCGCCCGTAGAGGCGGTTGCCTTCGACGTCACATAGTATATACCGCCGCTTTCTGCTCTCATTTTTTCGATTTCAGCAATTATTTGATTAAATTTAGCGGTGTTGCCTAATTTCAAATACGCAAGCGCAACGCCTAAGCTTCCTTCAGACCAAACAAAATTATCCTGCGCCCCTCCTGCATAAGCCACATAACCGCTGACTTCTTTACCAACACCTGACATCACCTGTGTTCTTTTGAATTCCCTCTCAACATATGTCATCACCCTGGCAGCCTTGTCTCTTTGTCCTATCGCAATCAAAAACATCGCTCCCCAGGAATTAGCGTCCAGCGCCTTGGTTGGATCTCCTATTCCTTGATTAAATCTTCCCTCAGCTTCATTCCAGTGATTTTTAAGGAGGGATTCTTTTATTCTATTTGCCGCGTCAAGATATTTATTATTGCCTGTTATGTTCCCAAGATCTCTTAAGAAGAAATACACATCTATATTATGTTCCGTAGAATACCACTGGACATCCGGTCCCCCTCTGAGAGAACCTGTATTTTGGTCTTGCAAGCCGAGCAGGTAATTTGCTATTGCATCTGCCTTGGCCTGAAATTGTCTATCGCCGGTTTTTTGCTGATACATAGTAAACGCATACCCTACCCAGGCAAGAGTGCCTGTGCGATATCTAGAGTCGGCTTCATCCCCTTTAGTCTCATAGGAAAATCCGATTGTGCCGTCTTGGCTAACTAAATTCCCCAAACCCGCCAAAGCCCTTCTCGCCTCATCTGTTTCGCCGCGCATAATAAATGCGATCGCTCCGACCGCGTTGCCGTATGAATAAGCCCTTGTGTATGGTCCCTCATCTCGAGGCCTCCTATATTCAACAAGCAGCGGCCTTCTGCCTTCAGCCCTCTGAGAACTTAGCCATGTAATTTCGTCCGCGCCTTGATCAAGTCTCTGTACAGCTTCCCTCGCTGCGGCCATTTCGGCTGTTATTTCTTCCGGAGTCTTCGGTATCTCTGCTCCCGGTGCTTGCACGCCGGCGAGTTGTGTTGGAGCTGTCGGCGCAGGAGCTCCTGGAGCTGGCACTTCCGGCGGAGGCGTTGCCGGTGTTGGAGCTGTCGGCGCTGGTATTGCTGGAGCTACTGCCGCTGGCGCTACTGGTGCTGTCGGTGCAGGCGCTGCCGGTGCAGGAGCTGCTGGTGCTGTAGGTGCTGGTGCCGGAGCTGCTGCCATAGATCTCGCTGCAGGCGCTGCTGGTGCCTCTGCGGCTGCTGGTGCTGCTAGTGCAGGAGGTTCCGGCGGTTTTCCGCCACCTGCGGGCGGAGGAGCAGTAACTTGAGTCGGCGCTGCTGCCGTCACTACAGGGCTCGGAGCTGGTTTCTCTAAACGAGCTATTTTTGTGTCAAACTTGGCATCTATATCGGCACCTCTTTCGTCAGTTGTTATCTTGACGGTTACACTAACATTGAACCTATTTGCATCTCTCAACTCTCCGGTCGCTGAGAATTCTTTAACAGTTACGATTGCATTATTAATATCTATTATGCGGGAGCGTTTTCCATAGCCATCCAGCCCCATGCCTACCTTTATGGGAACATTTACCCAGAATATCCTCTCGCCCTCAGGGGCACCCATGCTGAATTTAATATTGAATGCGTTAGTAGCGGCGTCAAAATTACTTTCCACATATTGAGCCCTGTCGCCGTCTTTACCTAATAACTCTTTTAAAGACTCAAATGCGGCTTTAAGAGGTTTTGATGTCTCTATGGGGTGCACAGCCCCTTCTTTTTGTGCAAAAGTCTGGTAGACTGGATCGGTTTCTATACCGGCTTTAAGATGGTCCGAAACCCATTTATATTTGGCCCACTCTATAGGATTATAATTGCGAGCTTTCATATACTGCCAGGTTACCGTATAAGCAGATCCCTCATTTTCGGCAGTAGTCATTTTACCATTGAGCAGATGCCTGAATTCGTGCAACCCATTAACCAGGATTCTATTTTCACTCGTATCGGCTGCTACGTCTTTATCAAACGGATAAACCTTTCCTCTAACAAACCCCATATCTATACCCCATACCGCTATATTCTTGCCGTCCTTATTGAATGTATACGCAAACCCTCCTGATTGGCCGCAATCGGTAAGCATAATATGGAATTCATCAAATTTTTTGCCATCCGCAACTTCTTCAAATAGATGCCTGAATTGCTCAAGATTGGGATCCTTATAAAGGGCCTTTATCGCATCTTTTACCATCTGTTGTGATGCAGTATCATGTACCAACCTGCCTTGAAATTCTTCTTGGGTCTTTACGCCCAAGAAATTAAAAAGTCCGTTGAAATGACCCCAAACTCCCCCTACAACTTCATCCGAGATATCGAATGCAGAGTCAGGCAAATTATACAATGTCTCGGCAGAAGGCTTCTCTTCCGGTACTGGAGTAGGCGCAGGAGCTGAAGCAACTTGTGTGGGTTGTTTTGGTCTTGCTTCTGTAGCTGCAGAAGCCAATGCAGTCGCTGGTAATCCCAGGCTTTTCGCGGCAGCACCGCCTCCGGCATAAGCTACTGTAAATTCAAACGCATCATCCCTGGGTCTCGCGGCTTGGCGTTTGGCAGGTCTACTGGTGGGTTCGGCCGCGGTTTCTTGGGCCGCAGGCGGAATAAAGAACGCGACTGCGTTTTTTATACCTCCCATATCTTCGTAACAATGATTACCCGGAGACCAGAATATATTCCCGTGCTGAGGAAGTCTGACAGGTATATAAGGTAGTCCGCAGTTTGTATCGCCTGCGATAATATAAGCTACCTCTATCCCCTTAGCATCTTCTTTCTCGGCATCACCTTTTATAACATTTAAGTAATTCTCTAAAATACCTTTGTTATGCAGATCGCTCATCCCGTATGCCACACCACGAACTTCGCCAAAATCTGCAGCGGATGATACCGGCTTGCCTTCTGCATTAAGATAAGTCGTGCCGGCTGTTGTTCCCTGTCCTGTCTTGCCGTCAACCTTTATCGCTTCCATGCGTCTGGCTCCGTTTTCATATGTAGTTATCTTTGTAAATTCCCCATTTATTTCGCCGGCAAGAATAATAGAATCTACCGTGCCATCGCTGTCCAGATCAACGTCTTTGTCGCTTGCGCTCATTCTTGTAGTTCCTGGATGAACGTGACCGTATACAAATAAAACTCCGGGATGGAATTTTTTAAGCTGGCTTATCCATGGTCTGATTTCACCATTCTGCCTATCGCCAGAGTGCCTGCCTTGGAGATTCGGCGGCCTGTGGGCAAATACTGTAACAGGCATATTATTTTCTTTAGCCCACGAAATAGCTGCCTCAATAAATTTCTTTTCATTGGGGGATATGTTACTTTTGCCATTATCAAATGATACGAAAAGAGTCCCGCCATTTACTACGGCATATATCGTGCTGATACCTTGCGGCTTCTCGAACGGAGCATAATATACTCCGCTAGAACTTAAGGCATTTTTAACTGCTTGTGTTAATTCATTATCTGGTATACTTAATTCGGCAATTTTTTCCTCAGGAAGCTTTTCCTGGCCCGGAAGCGCAGCTGTTGCCGCTGATGGTGTAACTTCGGACAGATTTTCTTCCGGAGCTTCTACATTGGTTGATGCAGCTACTGCGATGGGCCTTCTCTCGGTACCACTGCCCGTAGGCGTTTCTTTTTCGGGAGGCGGTGCAGGAGACGGCGCAGGTTTCGGAGCTTCAGCTCCTGCGCTAGGCGCTGTTGGTACTGCAGATGCTGTTGGCGTTGGAGCTGGTGATGCTGTTGGTGCTGGTAGTGCTGTTGGTGCTGCAGATACGGTTGGCGTTGGAGATGGTGATGCTGTTGGTGCTGGTAGTGCTGTTGGTGCTGCAGATACGGTTGGCGCTAAAGGCGCTGCCCTCTGCACATTGACAACTCTCGCAGGATTCGCCAGGGATGGCGCTGCAATACTGACCCCGATTATTAAAGCGAATATCTGTAGTAACGTTTTTGCTTGTGCAATTTGGAACGCTGCATTTTCTACAGGCGTTCTCGTGAGGCCTAATCGCTGGGTTAATCCTATAAGCGCTTTAGTAAGTAATTTTCTATCATTATCATTTTCGCTGAGGGCTAAAATAGTGGGCAGATTTTGTATTGCTGCTTCCATCTGATGGGGACTTGATAAACCTTTTTCTGTAGGAGGCGCGCGTTCCGGGTTCTGCAGCACACCTGCGAGTTCCTTTAGTATTTCATTGTCCGAATTTATCAAAGCCTGTATCGCTAAATCCCGAGGATTATCAGTTCCAGGCAAACCAGTATTATAGTCACTAACGGCTTTACTCATACCATTAAGTAATATATTCCCCTGTTCTCTTATGCCTCCATTCTCTATCCCTCTGAGCATCTTTTCTATATCCGGGAGACTAGTTGCCCCTGGCGTTTTAGCGGTTTTTCTGCCGGCCCCGGGCAACGTAATTCCTCTGACAAATATAGAGTCCGGAGGCAGGCGCCTGGCGATCCTTTGCCATGCGGGTCTCATCAAAAGTAAAAAGATCGCCAAAACAGGCCCGATAAACATCCCCATGCTTACACCGATAAGATTGAACGCGTTGGCTTCAATAAGGGTATCTGTGCTAAACCTCTGGCCTAATTTGTACTGCGCATACGCCGTAATAAGGCCGTGTATAATTAGGGGTATTACTAAAATGCTTTTAACTATTGGCGGTAAGGCGAAAAGGGACACGTGTACTATTAGGAGAAGAAGCACAAACGGCAACAAAATAACAGCGGCTCCGACCGCAACTCCCCATATTGCGAGCTTAGTATTGACAACCTCTAATAATCCGAATTTAGCTAATATCGCATCGGTTGGCCTTGTATGTATAATTCCGCTTAACACTAATACAAATAAAGTTACACCTGCTATTCCTACTATCATTAAACCTATCGAAGAACCTAATGACGCAACTAATAGCGCAATGCCTATAGCTCCAATAGCGCCATACTTGAATGAATTTATAGATCTTTGTAAATTATTAACCGGCGGCCTCAGGCCTTTTTTAAACTTATCCACGTTGCCTATAACATTCATACTTATAATAATGCCTTCGGCGATCAGGGCAATAATACCTATAAACGCCGCAACGCTTATCGCTGTGGCGACTCCGCCCACAACAGCCGGGAGGAGAATAGCCGCGAGCAAGCCTACGACTGTCGCGATCATTCCGCCTGTTACTATAATATTTAGTATTATCTGAGCGTTCGCTTTAAATACATACCAGGCTAAAGCCCTCTTGCCTATTTCACTGGCACCTCTTCTGTATAATGCGAGCTCCTCCCTTTCTTCTTTTTGTATCTTAGTGATTTTGTCCTGATATAAGTTTTTCAAAATAAATACGGCAAATAAAGAACCTACGCCGATAATAACAATAAGAGCCAAAGTAAGCGGGCTAAGGGCTGCTATAAAAGCCGCTACAGTCGTTCCGAAAAGCCCCTTCACTGCAAAAGCAAGAATGGCATTAGCTATCATAGGAACCGATGCTCCGGCATGGAAGAAAATACCTAATACTGCTTGCACAGCTAAATATAGGACCCCGACGATCGAAACAGCTGAGGTAAACCAGGTTCGTGTCCACCAAGTTGAACCCGGCCTCTTTGCTCCTTCCCTTTCCGGCAGGCCATTTTCTTTCTTGAACTTGTCGTACATCCTGATCGCTCGCATCGCAAATTCCGCATAAGCGCTGACAGGGGCGTATTGCTCTAATAATCCGAATTCTCGCATTTTTCTCTCTATACCCTGCCTTTCATCTTCTAGTCTCGTAAGAAACTCAGCCCATTTTTTATCAAGGGCATCTATTGCGCTCTGCTCTATCCCTGCCCCGATACTTTCTTGCCGGGTCCTAAAATAATCCATGCTGATATTGTGTATGCGCGCATAATACTTTCTTTGGGTCTTTCTGCCTTCTCTGCTGCTTTCGGCAACGCGCGCGCGCAATTCATTAAAAATTCCCATGGCCACGTCTGCTTCTCGGCCCTCCAAGGCAGCTCTCAAATTCCTGCCCCTAAACAATCCATCCATAACTGTTGTCTTCTCAGCCAACATATCCTTTGCGTATTTTTTATAAACAGGATCTTGTATAGACCAGAAGGCTTCCCATTTTCCTGGGGCTCTTTCACCGGCACCTAGCGCGCGGCCAACCCTTCCTCTGAATTGATGGTCTGTAACTGCCAGTTCATCAAAGTATGTTGAAATTGCATAAAGTCCGACTTCCCGCAACCTATCGCTGTCGAGAATGGCCTGGGCTAACCTTATATCAATACCTCTACCTCCGAGGTTTGTAACTATGGTAATCCTGCCTGGAGAACCTGCCCTTTCAACAATCTTATCCGCATCGGCGTAGGTTTCTGCAGTCATTTTTTGTACAATAGGCTCACCGTCTGCTGCAGCGCCTGTAATTCCTCTCGTCCGCAATTCCTCCTCTAACCACGCTGCCTTAGCATCTGAATCCACCTTAACAATTATAGGGGCACCCGTTCCGTCAGCGTGCATCTCTAAAGTCCTTCCTATATATGCTTCTTCTTTTGCCGCTGCAGAATAATAAAGATGCGGCTTGAGTTCGATCCCTTTTCTCACTTCTTCTATACCTTCTTCCTTAATATCAACTACTTCTTTACCATGATCCGCTTTTATGTCATCCTTATCAATGGTACCGCTGACGCCTCCATAATCGATTATGATATCTGATGCCTTTAAAAACGAAAGGAGGTCAATAGATGCCTCTACATTGGTTTCGGGTTTTATTTCCACGCCCCTGTCGGCGTGTTTTAACCTTATCGCGTTCATGAGACCGCCGCTTAATTCTCTTCCTGGCATTGGCGCGCCTGTTTCCTGGGATATTAGAACGACTTCATTATCTGCATTTATTAAATAATCGCCTCCTGCAACAGCACCTGCGGCACCTTCCATATAGCATACGCGGGCCGCAATAGCTATTTCGACATACTGCTTGTATTCTTCTATAAGTTTGCCGCGCTCTACAGGATCAAGGCCTGCGAGTTCCTGTTCTAAGGCTGACTCAAGCGCCCGTCTCCATCCGCCTTTAAGATCTACGCGTTTTCCAGCTTCGTTCACATCATAAAAATCCCTGCGGTTTTGCCACGCCTTTGCTATTTCATCAGCGCGTACCCTGCGCCTGCTAACCACATCCCAGTCGTATCTGGGTTCTGCTGAAGACAGAATAAACGGGTTTGTGAGTTCATATGTCAATGCCAGGTCGCATTCATCGAAAAACATATAATATTTCTTTTTTATCATTGAGCGATCGGCTTCGGATGCCAATTGCTCGCGTTCAAATCTGTGTACGAACGTATCCGTAGTACCGTATACGACCATAGCCCGCCTGTAAAGCTCTTGTTCACCGCTATCATTCATTGCTTTATCTGCCAGCGAAACAAGTTCACCTCTGGCAGCATCATATATCAAAGCTTCGGGTTGACCATCGGCATCCTTTCTGACAACACCGACGGTTATGCCAAATACGCTTAACATCGCACCGGCTTCTTTTGCATTATCTATTGCCAGTATGTCTTTTTCTGTGCTTACTAAAATACCTTGCTCGCCTTCTTTGCCTGCCGCAAATATCTTTAACGCCTTAAGCAATGCACCTGCAATTATACCTAAACTTTTACCGCCACCGCATGCCATATGCCCTATTTTGCACTCGTCCAAAACTCGCGTGGCCGCTACTTGAGTATCAAATAAGGTTTTGTTTTCAACTGTTCGCAGCACTTGATTAAAACGCGCAATAGCTTCATCTCCGGAAATAATCGTCCCATCCGCATTTTTTGCTCTATCGGTTGCCGAAGGAAGCGGAAGCGCTCCGGTTGCTGCTCTTGGCGCAGGCGGTACTTCCGGCCCGGGTCTTTTACCTTCTGCTCCAGCCGGAGCCTCTCCCCTGGGTGCGCCTTCAGGTGCAGGCGCCTTTACTACTATGGGTGCTCCTTCAGTTGCGGGTGCTTCAGTCGGAGGCTCAGCAACTTCTTCCACTATCGCTACCCTGGCCGCTCCTTCCACCCCTTGTTCTAATAAGAACTGTGCCGCATGACCTGAAACAGAATTCTCGGGCAATCCGTTTATTGCCTCATTAACTAAACCGGCCTGCTTAGCTTTCAATGTCAGCAATTCGCCTTCTACCTGCATACGTCTTTCATCGCTTATCTTGGTCTGAAGCAGCTTTATATTAATGAGGGTTCTTTCTTTTACAAGGCCGTTTCCTCTTTGCTGTAAATCCTCGGGTTTCATCCTTAGATATGTTGCTATAAGCGGAAGTCCGAAACTTACCAAAAGGGTCAAATTCTGGGATAACTTATGCGTGCTCATATTTAAAAGCGCATCGGTTACGGGCACGCCCTTTGCCTCTAATAATTCTCTATTCCGCTTGCGCCTCCATTCTTTTGCATATTTTCTTATAGCCGCATCAGCCCCATCGCCTCTCTCCACTCCAAGAATTTGGCGCAATTTCTTTTGCGCCGCCATAGCTTTGGCGTGTGAATCCGTCTCTATCTCAACCAGGTCATGTATTATTATTTCGGCTATCTGGCTAGGCGTAAGGTTCGATGATAACAATTCTCTTTGCAGATACATCCGTTTTTTTGTTCTAAAAGCAGGGACGGCTGTAAACGTCCAGTCTGTTATCTCGACCCCATCCGTGATCCTATCGGTTATCCATTCAGGGTTATCGATTATCCTGAGCCTCCACTGCTCCACTTCTGCTTCTCCAAAGCCGTTGTCTTTAAGTAAGGCTAGAGCCTCATTAAGTTTTTCACTTTCCTCGGTTGTTAATTGAACTCTATTTACTTCATTTATATTTCCTGCTATTCTTTCGGCGATAAGCCTTCCTGTCGCTGCCCTTCCTATAAATTTTGTCCCTGTGCCTTCCTTAATATCTACTGTAACGCCTGCCGGTATCATGCTTGCCAGTTCAATGACGTCTGTATTACTCATCCTTATGCAGCCGTGTGATGCAGTCTGGCCCAAAAGCCCTTCCTCATTTGTTCCGTGAATAAGAATGCCTCGGCCTTCAGAATTATAATTACCGGCTTCTTCGCCTGCAAGAACTAAAACGCGGCTCGTGATAAGGTCTGTATCTCTGTCTGTCTGATCGGTGTAAATATCGGCAACAGCGCCTGTATTCTCTAGATGGCTAAAAACGCTGCCTACCGGCGCGCCATCTCCCGCCTTACTGGTAATTTTGTGAACCCCCAAAGGAGTCTTATTGCTCCCTGCCTCACTCCCTATTCCGTATTTCGAAGTTGATATTGTATAACTTTTTACTAATTCATCCTTATAATATAGATTAAGTTTCTGCTCGGAAATAATAACTTCTATTCTGTAATCAGACGCGATAGCCTCTCCGCCAGCGGCGGCGGGCGCTTTTGCCGCATCGGATACCACGATTTTACCCGATGGCACAGCCTCTAACTGGGCATGTACCAACCTGCTTACCATAGCAATATAATCGTCGGGCGTTTCGATCTTCGGCGTCTTGCTATTAACACCTGCCCGGTTTTCCTGGTAGGCAGCCAATTTGGGAAGAAGTTCTCTCGGGTCCTTATTAGTGCCGTCCTCATCGTTAGTTTCAAAATGCAGGTGCGCGCCGGTACTGTATGCATCTTGCGGGCCTACATGCGCAACGATATCTCCTGCGCTTACATTATCGCCTATATTTACAGCCGGTATTGAATGCAGATATTTTGTCAGCATCCCATTGTAGTGCCTAACAGTAACATGCCTAAGGCCTGTGGTTGCAGCTTCTATTACAACCCCGTCTGTAACAACTCGCACTTCTGCGCCTTGGCCAAAACCGTAATCACCTGCTAAGTCTATGCCCCAGTGCATTCTCCAATCATGATGTATGGGATGGATCCTCATGCCCCACGCAGACCCTGCGGTAGGCCAATTCTCTCCTGTAAGGTTTAAAAATTCCATAGGCTGCACTAATCTTGCCGGTTCAAAAGTATGAATGGCGTTTGCAAGTGAATCGCTGAGATCGCTATTAAGCAAAAATATTCCATGAGATTTGGCAACATCACTATAAGCTTTTTCTATAAAGTCAGTGATGTCTGCTCTAGCTGCTTTTGCAGGTTCGCTATCTCCCTTATATTTACTTACATCAAATTTTACCCCTGTACCTGTTATGGGATTGATCAGGGTAATTACCTTGGCGGCCGGATCATATTCTACTTTTAAAAAATTAACGCCGTCAGGGCTTACATATTTGTATTGCGTATAAACTCCGCCTTGAATATTATCGCTATAGACCTCAAAACTGGATGGATATATCTTCACCAAGTCATCTATTATTGTCCCGGCAAGCGCTTTGGCTTCGCCATTCAGGGTATCATTGTTATAAGCGGAATGTATCAGATCCACCGTATCCTTGGTTATATGCTTTCTTAGCGCATCCAAGGCCGCAAATTGCACCCCTTCGTTATTATTTACGTCACTTAAAATATCGCTCAATGCCGGGATTGCTTTTGCCTCTGACGATGTTCCGATTGCTGAAGAAAGAGCCTTTACCATCACCAGCCTGACTTCAGGGGCAGGTTCTGCATTTAATCTCTGCGCAATAAAGTCTGTAAAATTATCACGATCGGCATCGCTTAAATCCGGATTAGATAATTTATAAGTATCTAGATACACAATTAAAGCAGTTCTTACATCAGGGTTAGCGTCGCTAAATGCAGAAATAGCATCTGAAATACTAAATCTCATATTCAAGCTTGTATATTTACCAAAAAGGTCTATGGCTTTTAATTTAACCTCGGCGTCTCTTTGGCTTTCCAGCGCTAATATGGCGCGCAAAGAGGCCAAAGCCTTATTTTCTCTTGTGCCAAGTTGAACATCTGAATTTATTTCTTCGGTTGCGGCTAATCTCTCAAGAACTATAGCATCAGCCTCTGAAAAACCTGCCCTGTCTGCTCTATTAATTTCTTTCACTACGGCATCGGGGTTAGACTTGGCTAAAGTTGTGGCAATGTCGCTTATTATAACTTTAGAATGCTCGGCATCCTGCATAACATGGGAAGAGCCTGATAAGCCCGGTATAGTTCCCGCAAGGACCATATCATGATGCAAACCATCTTCTGCGATATTAAGCGCATGACAAAGTATCATGGTCCCTCCAGGCATGCTCTTGGCCTGGTCCGGAGACATATCTCCGTGTAAAACCGCGGCTGAGGCTGAATCGATATATTTTGCAGCGCCTGCAATAACGAATAGCGGGATTAATAAAAGTACAAGTGCCGAAGCAGGTCTTAGCCTCAAAGGAGCAAATACCCTCATAGACGGTTCGCCGCCCCTTCTAAAAAGCCAATTGTTTAATTTAGCGAACAAAAACGCTATTGCTGTAAAAAGTATGAGTGCCTTGCTAAAATCTATCCTGATAAAACCGCCATAGTGTATTCCTATTTTATAAGCTTCTCTTCCGAATTTGTCTTTGCCGTCCGATTCGATAACGCCTTCTTCTGCAAAACTTGCCAGGTCCTCTGCCGCTTCCTCGTAAGTCATAGGAGCTAGGCCTCGAGGGCCGCCATATTCATTCGAAAGCTCCGCCAAATAACTAGCTACTGTAATTCTATTAGCTTCCTCAATACCTAAAACATATCTTATAGCGCGAACTCTCTCTTCGGGGCTTAACGGAACGATGCTATAAATATTCTGCCGGCCGGCTTTTTCTATTCTGACATTACCAAACTCGCTTACAAGTTCTGCTAAATCCTTGCGGGCTGTTGCCGCGCTTATTACATCGTCTCTCCTGGGGGCAAATTCGCCTCTGCGCTCCCTTAAGATCCTCTGATAGTCTTTTACGGTCAGCGTTCCGCCGTCCATCATATGCTGATATGCAATCGAAATGCGTTCTGGCATGGTGGGAAAAAACGAATAGATATTACCTGCCGGCCTTTCTATAACTTCGCCGTGAAAACACGCTTCTGGTTCGCCTTTTTTATATGAAGCCTTCTCACCGACGGTCCTTACATTTTCCACAAGATGTCTTAAGTCGCCTCTTAGCGTATCATTATTAACATCTATTTTTCCGAAAGCCCCTTCCAGGTACCCCCTATACCCATCTACGGTCAAACTTATTCCTTTAGAAAGCAGGTCATAGGCAAAAAGTATCCTGTCGTCGCGGCCCACTTGCACGCTCGGATCTCTGCTGCGTAAATAACCAAGCCTTGCTATCCGGGCCCTATCGTCATACCTTGTTCCCTTTCCGATAATAGATTCGCCGGAATATAACCCCTCTAATTGTTCCGCCACCACACTGGTTGATCTTATATATTCCCTTGTATACTCGTCGGACGAACGCTTAAGCTGTAAAAGGAGATACTGGTATATCTGGCGCCGTAAAAATCCGTCATCCATGGATGAAGTATAAATAACACCTTCATCCATGTCAAAATAGCTGTCAAAATAAACGGAATTTTCTCCCGTAGCCTTTTTTTCGTCGGGTGTTGCGTCTCTTCTGAAAAGCCACGGCATTCCGCCATTGGGTGAAATATGAACTACGCGTAAAGATGCTAAAGCCCTTTCTGCCGAAACCCTGTCTATATCCCTATCGCCGTACAGAACATCTCTTACATAGTCTATGGCCCCAGCCACCTGCATTTTACCTTCGCCTAATTCTGCATAATCTCTTTCCCTGTCGCCCCTTTCCCAAACATTTGCGCGCTCTTCGTCTCCGAAACCGTCTATGACCTTCTTAACCTCTGCCATAGGCGCGCCCTCAAGGCTTGCGGCCTCTATCCTGCCCCTTAACTCGGCAAGTTTACCCTGGACATACCTGTGGACCTTCCCATCAAGGTCTCTGTCGTGCGTGGGGGTGAATGATTCAAGGTAAGCTATATCTCCACTATCAGCTGCAGCGTCAATACAGAACTGTATTCTTTCACTGAGATTAAAGTTATTGATAAGTGCGGCTGAGGCAAACTTCTTTTCAAAATCGCAGGCATCGCTGTGCGGCATCTTGAACACGTCTTCTGCTATTTCATGAGCGGCTATCTGGGTAAGTATCGGATTAGCTTGCCCCTGGAGTTCGCTTTGGTAGTGGGCTTCCTTTACGTGGATTGTGAGAGTGGTACCGTCATACTCTGACCATGCCTCAACATCTCTTTTTCCGGTTTCCTGCGAGAGGAACAGCTTCTCATTATTACTTGAGGCATGCCGAACAAGCACAACATTTTTGGGCGGAGCCCTGTCGCTCTTTAATTTTGCAAACTCGTCCAAAACAGCCTGTGAAACAGGTATTTCAATAGTCCCTACGACTGGACCTTTATCATCTTCAACGACCTCTCTCGTGCCGACACCCGGGGCCTTTGCTGTAACAGGCGGTTGTTCGCCAGGCGGGGCGACTTCTGCAACCTCTGCCTCTTCACTAATTGGTGCCTCTGCCAACATGCTGTCAAAAAGAGTACCCGGATTAAACTGCTGCCTGATAGCTGCCGGCACATCTAAAGAATTAAAAAGCCTACTTACAACCTCAACACACGCCTTTCGCGCCAAATCTCTTTCTGCCGCTTTTTGCTCTGCTGTTAGGCTTTCTCCCTCGGAATGCTGCGCATCATAATCAAAAATACTTTTAGGATTATAATTATGCCCCAGGGCAATATCGAAAGATGACAATGTCTTTCCGTTTACATACAGAGAAACATAATTGCATCTGTAAGTCATTATATAGTGCATAAGGGCGAATCTAGCGGCTATCTCGTGTACTATCTTTCCTATTACATAGTCGGCATCCTCCCATGCCCCGTCTTTTATATTATAAAAATTTTTTCTAAGGACATCATATTCGTAGCCGAATAGCCTGAAAACCTCTTTCCAGTTTTGCGCTGAACCCAACTGCTGGTTCCTTAACATTGTTGGCGTCTCATATAAAAGTACCCTTTGCGTTTCAAGATCATCCACGGATACTCCCAAAACCCTGCTCAGGAAACTTGTATTATTATTACTACCGGGCGTTCTATTTATGCCTATAACCATAACGTCGTCGCCTTGGTCATTAGCAAGCCTCATACCTAGGTTATTCTGCTCTAACGTGGTCTTTACATCCTGAGGCACTACGTTCCAATCCCTGCTTGCAACAGCTATCCCGGCAGGTATAAATAAGCATCCTGGTGCCAAAAATATATCTTCACTGGCGCCTGCCTCTGCGGCCTGTGTAACAACTGCATCGCCTTCTCCTAATAGTTCCTCGAGTTTAGCTCTCCATTCATTTGCATACTCAACATTACTTACAGCTGCTTTTTCTCTCATTCCGCCATAGAAAGTAAGCGGGCTCTCTATAGCCCCGGCCTCTTCTCCCGGAACCCATATATTTGAATATAAGTTAGTCTGTCTATTCGCAGGAGATTGAAGCGCGCCAATGCCTTTCCACACTAAAGTAGATTCTCTTGCCTCACCTGCCGCAGTAGTCTCCTTAACCTGTTGCCATAAACTTCTGGCATGCACGGCTTGTTGCAGTATCGGCGGGCCTTCCTTTGGTATTCTTATAGGCATGAGAACAAGGTTAACCGCTTTCTGAACTCCCAGTTTTTCCCTTAAGCTCTCTGTCAATTCAGGGTTTTCATTGCTCCATAGCAATCCCCCTTCATTATCCCTTCCTTCACCAAGAAGTATAATAGAACCGTTTGCTACGCCCTTTTTGACAATATCCATGTTAACGCCATTTCGGGCATCGAGCAAATAAGGCATCCACATCGCCCCGGGCATTGAAAGAGGGGGTAGAATCACATTGCCTATTTTTTGTCTGTTCGAGCGTCTCTGTTCTGCAACGCTTAAGGCAGCCTGCCCTTCAGCGCCCAATTTCACTGAATCTAAAACACCTGCTATCCTCTGATACGCCCCATCGCTTAAACCTTCGAGAGACATATCCTTCAACTTACTTATTGCATAAGTCCTAATATTTCCGCTAACCGTATCTATAATATCTGCTAATCTTCCTATGGCAGCCTCTGGAGGCAATTGCGCAACCCTATCTATAGCTGCGTTTTGATTTCCCGGGGCCGAAGCGGTGCTTGCCATATCAACAAGGGCGTCTGCTGCCCTAGGCGTACCTATTCTAAGCAGGCTATCAAAGGCTGCGTCAAGCGCCGGGCCTAGACTTTGAGCTTTTGCAAAATCAGCAGTTGCCTCTACCGCCGCTTCGTAACGTGCATTACCTAACACCCTAACCGCGCCAATCTTAACCGTAACCGGACGGTTAGAATTAATGGTATCTATAAGCTGAGTTGCTAATGTTTCCCCGTCAAAAAGAATTTCATCCAGACCGCCGCGTTTCTGGGCAAGCCTACTTAAAGCCCGTTCTGCAACAATCCCTACGTGAGTATCCCCTAAAAGATCAAATAATTCTTTAGCTGCCTCGGTTGTAGCAATTTCGGCCAAAACGGTTACAGCCATTTTTCTAACTGTTGGGTGATTAGTAGTTGTTTTGTTTGCGGCAACATTTCCAAAATACCCGACCAATTCTCTCGAAAGACCATCATTCTGTGAAACGTCAAATTCTCTCAACCTGTCTCTGGCAGTTCTCAAATTATCCAAGTTAAGGGCCATATGCGTAAGCCCTGCTATCTCAGAGGGAACAATCTGTGCAATCGGAGCTGCAGGTGCTGCAGGCGTTGCTTCTGTAACCGGCGGTTGAGTTGAAAGAGCTACTTGTTCTCTCATTTTCACCAATTCAGCCACTATCCTGTCTTTGTGATTCCCTGTAGCTTCTACTATCTTGTCAAATCTTTCCTGATCAATAATTTCATAAGTTTCGTCGTTAATAATACCACCCATATCTATTAAGCTCTGTATAAAACTTGTCGTAACTTCGCCGGGCCTTCTGACAACTCTTGCCTTAGCTGCCTCTACTATTTCTCCGGCATCCCTTCTTGCGGCAGACTCTCTTCTCCCGCCCTCTTTAGCCGCCAGTTGTTGAGTAAGAAACCCTCTGGCCCAGTCTGCGTCGAGTCCCATGCTGCTTACTAAAGCCTTAGCGTCATCTCCAAGGCTCGCTTCCAATTCTTCCTGTTTTGCGTCAAATGCGTTTACCCATATATTCACCACATCCTCGCCAAGGTCAGTATTAGCTGCTAGGTAATCGGCTATCTCTCTTAGAAAAGCCTCTACCTCGGCCTTGGAGTAGACCCTGCTCTCGCTAAAGAAGCTCCCGACAGCGATGTGATAGTCACCTGTTTTGATCATCTCCTGGTACGGTTGGGCTCTATTGGTAAGAATGGCAATATACGGTCTCTCTTTTCCCTCGCCCTCGAATTTAGGCATGACAATTAGATAAGAGAGTTTCTTGCTCTTCAAAATGTCGGCTAGGCCTTCGGTGTGAAATCCGCCTGTGATCAATGCCGCGACGTGTTTATTCTCCTGTTTCATTCTCTGGAGGGTATTCTGTATCATCGCATTGTTTCTTTCGGTAGCTAATACGTAGAATTTAACAGCCTGGTCTAACTTGTCGAAAACTGCCGCAGCGTCAAAGCTCTCTTTGTAAGAAAGATTATATTTCCCGTACATATCTTTTAAAAACTGGGAATAAAGTTTTGGATCAAATTCGTTTTTATGGAGGGTATAATAAGCGTATTCTCGAGGCGTAAGTTGAATATTAAATATCTTGTCGATCAACTTTAGATTCTTGCTTAATTTGTATAGGGTCTTCTGGTTGCCGTTTGTAAAAAGCTTCTCTCTTATCGCGCCTTCAAATTCCTCGACCTCTCCGAATATGCCCAGCATATCAATGCTCTCATATTTGGTGATATATTCTATGTAACCTGCTAGATTTTTATATTGGCTTGTATCAATCCGGCCCTTTTGGGCTAATTCTTTTAAATAAGCGTGATATTCGCCCTTTGAGATCTTATTTAATTTAAACGATAAACTCTTTAAAACAAGTTGTTCAAGATCTGACTTAGCCAGGCGTTTATTTAACTCATTTATAAACTCATCTCTTTCTTTATTAGCCTTATCAAAATTTATCTCTTTTTCCAGGCCAATAGTACTTAATAATAAACTAATATTAGGATAATTATCATATAAAAGGCCGACCTTTTTCGCCATATCGGAAATATAGACCCAGCGTTCGGTAAAACCCAGCTTCCCGTCTTTTTCCAGGACCGAATTGTTGTTCAGGTCTTTTATCTCTTTGGTGTAAATATTATCTTCAAGGGTTTTTAATGCGTTTTTCAAGCCCGCCAGATTTTTAATTACACTGTCCCTGTCCGCCCATATTTCTTTAAAGGCGCCCAAGTTCTCGTTGTAAAGTTTCTCTTCTTCAATGCCATAGAGGGCTATGGGCTGCTTAGAGCATACAGCGAAAAATTCTCCGGCGCTCATTTTCCCCATTTCCATGAAATGCTGCGCCGCTTTTCGCTTTACGCTTTCTATGGGGAATGTCCCGAGAAATGATGTGTCAATATAACCGGCGGTGCCTTCGACTCCGACAACTCCTAGGTCATAATTCGTAAGCAAATTATCTAATATATTAACTATGGATTCCTGCGCGGAAAGGTTTGCGTGCGCGTCTTGAATGTGAATAATGACATCATCGCTGCCTGCGTTGTTTACTTCTTTAGTGACAGCTATATCCCGAGGAATTTTAAGATTTTCAAGCTTGATATTTTTAGAGGTAGGGTATTCTTTAGTCCTGCCGTTTGATAGCGGAAGAGGTTCTCCGTAAGCCCAGACGACCTGTTGATATAAAAATACAATCGTCAATACCAGAGAAATTATTTTTATCCATTGTTTGTATTTACTTCTCCAGTATTGATATTCGTCCGCCGTATTAGCAGTAATTTCTTCTTGCGAAGGTGCATTTTCTACGCATTCCGCAGGGGTCAATTCTCCGCTAAAAGTAGATAATAAGCGGATAAGCCAAGCGTTAACCTTTTGCCAAGACTCCATTTAATAGGTTACCTCCACTAACTACTTAGTAAAAGCTTTTATAATACTTTTACTGATACTTCAATTATATCATATATATAGGTATAGTCAAGCTTAAATTCATACTTTTTTAACTCCTAACGTCAATTGCCATTGAGAGATTTGACAAATACATCTACTATTTTTGGGTCGAATTGTGACCCGGCCATTTCTCTTAATTCATTAATGGCATAATCTTTTGAATATGCTCTCCTATATGGCCGTTCCGATGTCATGGCATCATACGAATCACATACTGATAGTATGCGCGCCCCTACCGGTATATCCTCTTCTCTCTTCTTCGGATCGGGATACCCTCCGCCGTCGAATCTCTCATGATGATGATAAACTATAGGCACCGCGTTGTATAAAAATCCTAACTGTGATATGATCCTTGCGCCTTCAACCGGATGCTCTTGCATTATTCTCCACTCAAAACTTGTAAGTTTCCCATTTTTTGTAAGTATTTTTTTATCTATAAAAACTTTCCCTATATCATGAAGCAGGGCTGCGTTTTTTATCGCCATTTTTTCTCTTCCGTCAATACCTAGCTCAGTGCAAATAATCATGGAATATTTCATAACCTTTCCTGAATGGCCGTGTGTATACGGATCTGATACGTCGATGATATTTGCCAATGTTTTTATCGTGTTGTAGTAATCCTTTTTCACCCTCTCTAGCAGCTCCCTGTTTTTCATAATAAGGTAGGATATTTTTTTAAGGTTACCTTTTTTATGTCGCCGTGGAGTATCGCCAGTCTTATGATCTCGAACCACTCCCTGTATTCATCCGCGTTAATATCTATCATAAATATCCTTTCTGTTATGCTGATGATTCGGCTTGTGTTACCATATTCATAATATCGTCTACTTCATTACTTATCTGCTGCGGCGTAATAATAGCTATTGAAATATTTTTAAACAACTCTTTAAGCGAATTTTTATCTTTGTATCCTATCGCGAGCAGATCTAATTTCCCACTGCCGCTTATTATTATGCCGGCCATTATGTGGCTAAGGTTATAAGCTATGGAATTAAACTGTAATTCCTCAGGAGAAATAACGACATATTTCACAGCTTCGTTCTTTTTACTCGCTATATCGTTATTTATAATATTTTCCACGCCTTTCGTATTTTTTGTATCCATTGCGAATGCGACTGAAATCCTATCATTGGATATGCCGGCGACACCCCTTCTTTCATCGTTAAGGGTCTCTACTAAGAAATCAGTAAGCGTAACACCTTCCCCTAAAACCTCGGGCAACACAATTACCAATCTGTCAGTAACATCTAAACCTAAAACGCCTAACTTCTTCATGTCTTCTTGGTTGCCTTCTCTTACAAGCACGAATTGCCTAAATATACCTTTTTCCCCATTTGCCCTTATCATAGCCTCTATGCCGGATTCTCTTATAACCTTATATTCTCCGTTCACATCGGTAACGAGCGTGTTAATATCTGCTACGCCAGCTATGGCAGCCACAGGCTTACCAGCTTCTCTTAACTTTAATGTCATAGCGGCATTAAGTTTATCTAATTGAGAATTTGCTTTTTCTGTTACTGCATTTTCGCTCATTGCTCCGGTTGAGAGAGGTGAACCGATTAACAACCTCAGAGCTTCGCCTATTCCTCCTGCAACAACTTTCCCTGCAGTGGGCAATATTCCGATAATCGCGTTCGGGCTGACGGAGGACCTGGAAGCGGTCTTCTCTGTTTGCACGACATGATATAAGGCGAGTAAATTTATGGCTGCGCTGAGGCGTTCGGATGTCGGGCGCGGTTGTAACTTCTTTGCGCCGAGTCGATGGTCGATGTCAAGCTGCGTAAACTGATGCGCCTCGATGGAAGCCGTATCCAAAGGCCTCTCGTCAACCCAGCTGAAACCTGAGTCCTTAAATGGCGAGCCCCCCGCGACTTTGATACGCACTGCCACATTCTTATGTGGCCATCTATATTCAACCCCGCACTTCAAGAGCAAGGGCTGTACGCCGAACGTGCCAATATCATATATGAGCATATTCTTTTCGTCACTCCCGACGGAACCCATGAAATCGTCAATAAGCCCCTCGACGATAGACCTAAAATCCCATCGTATTACTATATCTTTGCTAATCCGTACGTCACGCTCGCCCTTTTTCATTTCATCCGCGAACTTGCTCCTGAGAATACTCCAGAAGCTCTTCTCGTCCGACTTGCCGTCAACTTGAGACTCCTTAAGCGCCGTATTGATCATGTCGCCCATAACGATGTACATATGAGAGATATAGCTAAGACTGTCCGGCGAGGTATTATCAAACGCTGCCACCTTACGCCATGCCTCGAGTTCCTCTTGGGAGAAAAGTGATAGCTTGCTAATATAATGATGCCGCGTCTTCGCTCCCAATTCACCTGGGCGGAGGAGCCGGTCCAGGATATACCAGTATGTTCCGTCGCCACCGAGGAAGACGTGCGTTGAGTCATCATGCGACACAAATTCGTATGCCTTCATTATCTCCTGCGCCGCGGAGAGCGCCCTTTCAGCTGTCTTAGCAGTAAAATATGGGTCTGCGTCTTTCTTGCGCTTCAGAATATACAGCCATTCCTCATCAGAGTCTGGGACCTGGTCTCCAAGGGCGAGACAATCCAAAATTGCGCGTTCTACCGCAGTATAATAATCAACCTTTGAAAGCAGTACTTCGTTATCTGCAATCAAAGCCACAAATTTATCTAAGTTCGCACGGAATTCTTCAGGCGTTTGTGAATATCCGATGCTTTCGAAAGAATCTGTTAAAGCATCGAAAAATTGG